>NZ_JBRAHS010000017.1:0-73283 GCF_052743555.1 Desulfosoma sp. | reverse complement strand
ACAAACTTGGGTTAAAACGCCGCTGGAGCGTCGGCGTTTTGGCACAAAAATTTGAGCTCCATGGGGCGCTGCGCCACTATGGACGGGAAAGCTCATTTTTTGACCATACCACTGCAAGAAAAGTTGGTTCGGGCGCGCTAGGTTTTGAGCGGCTGAAGCACGCGCAAGGATTCTCGAACAATCTTTTCCGAAATGTCGGTGTGCCGTTCGATGCGGCCCACGTCTCGAGGCACGATCCAGGTGAGGCCGCCGGTGCCTTTTTTCTTGTCGTGCTGGATATGGCCAAGCAGCGCGTCCGGATCCGCGACCAGGGGCGTTGTCTGCGGCAGCTGATAGGCGTCCAGGATGTGATCCAGGCGCCGGGCTAGATCCGGATGGGTGAGTCCCATGAGAATTCCTATGCGCACCGCCACCCTCATGCCCAAAGCCACCGCGTGACCATGGGGCAACGTATAGCCGCTCAGTGTTTCCAGGCCATGGCCGGCGGTATGCCCGAGGTTCAAAAACTGGCGCACTCCCAAATCCCTTTCATCAGCGGCCACATAGCGGGCCTTGAGGCGCAAGCTTTGAAAAACCAGCCGCTCCGTCATTTCCTGAGGCAAAGGATAGACGATGCCTTGGGAACCTTTGGCCGCCTGCGCGAAGGATTCCAGGGTTTCCATCAACCCGCTGTCGTCCAGCAGCGCGCACTTGATGACTTCCGCTATGCCGTTTTGCCATTCCCTCGCAGGCAAGGTTTCCAAAAAAACCGCATCCACAAGAATGGCCTGCGGCTGGTGAAAGGTGCCCAAAAGATTTTTGCCTTCCGGCAGATCCACGCCCGTCTTGCCGCCCAGACAGCTGTCCACTTGGGCCAGGAGCGTTGTCGGCACCTGCACCACGGGAACGCCCCGCATAAAGATGGAGGCCAAAAAACCTACCACATCCCCGGTCACGCCGCCCCCAACGGCCACAAAGACACTCTGGCGGTCAGCCCCGCGATGCAGGGCCGTTCGCGCCAGTTCCTCCACCGCGGCCAGGCGCTTGCTGTCTTCTCGAGCGTCCCATGGAATCCACGCAGGGCCGAAGCCTTTCTCGTCCAGCACCTTTCCCCACAAGGCGGCCACCCGTTGGTCGACGAAAAGATACGGATGCCGACGGGGAAAGTGTTCTTGAAGCCATGCCCGCAAAGAGCGTGCTCCATGAGGCGCAAAGGTGACGTGAAACAGGTTCAAAGGGTGATCCCCCGCCTTTGTGGGGCCCGGTTGTGGTTCGAGGCAATGGTTCCCCCCGCCTGCACTGCGTGGCCGTCGAATCGAACCCGAAGTGCTGCAACCGGTCAAACGTATCGGCCTGTTAGACATGAGCCTTATCTTCCTTGTGGGCGTCGGTGGAAAGAGCGCCATTGGGGGCAACGGTAAAGCCCACCGTGGGTGCCTGGGCCGACGAAGCTTGTTGACTTTCATGGTTGTTGGCGTTTTGATGCCAAGTGAGAAGCCGGTTGGTTTCGTGCAAGGCTTGCGTGCAGAACGCTCCAAAGTGGGCCCGCGTTTGTTCAAAGGCCTGCAGAAAGGCCTGCCATCGGCCGTGTTCCACTGCGTCCATGGTTTCACTAAACACTCGACGCAACACCTGCAGCGCTTCGCTCTTGTAGGGGTTTTCCATGGCGATGGCGGCGTAAAGCTCCGGGTCTTGGGCGAAGAGTCGTCCGATGAGATCCAGTTCCAGGCGATAAATGGGGCTGGTAAACCGAAGGCTTTCGGCGGCGTCGATACCCATTTCCCTCAGGCAGTGCCCGAGAACGACCGTGGTCATGTGGGGAATGAGTTGAATGACGGTCATCATGCGGTCGTGTTCGTGAGCCGAACACACATGGATTTTTAGGCTTGCTTTTTCCAACACGCCCATGAGCCAATTCCAGGGTTCCGGTGCCACATGACCCGGACAGACAATCATGGTTTGACCCACAAAGTCGGCCACATAGGGGCCATACATGGGGTGCAGGCCCACATACCATGCGGCGCACCCTTCCATGGCCTTTAGGGGAGGCACTTTAAGGGAACATATGTCCAGGACCAGCTGTCCGGAGCGGAATCGTGGAGCCAGTTCCTGTAAGATGTGCGAAGCGCGATGCAAAGGCACACTGACAAGAACCACGTCAGATTGGTCAATAAGGTCGTGATTGCTTAGAGGTGTCCCCACATCGGAGACGACGACCGAAGTGTCGCGTTCGGTAAAGAACCGATAAAAGAGCTTTCCCATGGCGCCCATGCCACCGATGATGCCGATGCGGGGATGTTTCGGCCAGCTTTTAAAGTCCGAGGGATTTTCCGTCATGCTGCCTCCTGAAGCGCACAACTGCACGAATCAAGGTCCCCCCTTTCAGTGTGTGCCACGCAAGCCCGTCTTCCCAAACCTTTTCGAAGGTTTTCACGAAGAGGCTCCTGCGGCATGGGCCAGGCCCTTGTGATGATCCACCGTGGTTCGCACAATCGTTCGTCCCACCGCCTGGGCCACGGGTTCCAGGCGATTTAAAAGCTCCGCCATGGCCGCGGGGGTCAAGGACTGGGACCCGTCGCTCAAGGCTTCGTGAGGCCGCACGTGCACTTCCAACATGAGTCCATCGGCGCCGGCAGCGATGGCTGCGCAGGCCATGGCGGGAATAAGATCCGTTCGGCCCAGAGCGTGGCTGGGATCCACGATGACCGGAAGGTGGGTCAGTTTCTTGAGCAGCGGCACGGCGCTCAGGTCCAGGGTGTTGCGCGTTTCCGTCTCAAAGGTGCGGATGCCGCGTTCGCATAAGATGACTTTTTCATTGCCATGGCTGACAATGTATTCAGCGGACATGAGGAATTCCTTGATGGTGGCGGCCATGCCCCGTTTGAGAATCACCGGCTTGTCCACCTGGCCCACTTCGGTGAGCAGTTTAAAATTTTGCATGTTGCGCGTGCCGATCTGCAAGACATCGGCGTATTTGTAGACGAGCAGCAGGTCTCGGGCGTCCATGACTTCAGTGACCACGGGCATGCCCGTGCGAGCCCGCACATCGCTCATGTACTTTAGGGCCAGTTCCCCAAGCCCTTGAAAGCTGTACGGTGATGTGCGCGGTTTGAAGGCGCCGCCGCGAAGCATGGGAATTCCCAAGGCGTGCAAAGCATCGGCGATTTCATCCAGAACTTCCCGTCCTTCCACGGCACAGGGCCCGGCAATGATGGGAATGGCTTGCCCACCCAGTTCAACCTGCTCACCGATGCGAATCCTTGTGTCGTCTTCCTTAAACTCTCGGCTCACCAACTTATAGGGTTGCAAAATGGGATGCGCCGCTTCCACACCGGGAAAGCTCGTAAAGGGAATCTCCTGAATGAGCTCCCTTTCGCCGATGATGCCTACAATGGTGCGTCGCTCCCCTCGGGATATATGGGTCCGCAGTCCCATCCTTTCCACGTGCGATACCAGTTGCCGAATCTCTTCTTCTGTGTGTTCAGGTTTCATGACAACAATCATGGCGGGTCCTCCTTGCCTGGTGGGAAAAGCCTGCGCTTTTCCCGTTTTCTGGAATATCGGCACTTCCGTGCCGAAGCTTCAGAGACACAAAAGGCCGTGAGCTGGTGCCCACGGCCTCAAAGGGATCAAAAAAAGGCCGTGGGCTTTGGGGTTAGCCCACGGCCTTGGTGCCGGCGTCCTGCAGCTTCGGACGGCTCAGCGCGGTGGTCGGCCAACCCCTAAGGGGCCCCAATACCACCCATAATAAAAGTAAAAGCCCTGATCCGCGCCGATGCGCTGCATCGTGTTGTCCTCTCTGCGAACCATGACGCTTTGCGTGCCGTGCTCAAGTGTTTTCCCTTATAAGCAAGAGGGTTCAGCCATGTCAAGGACTAAAAAAAGGATTTTTCTCGTGTGGAGTGAAAAAGGCCGGCCGTCGCGGTAAAGAACTTTTCCTTGACAAGACCTGGGGGATTGCCTATAGGACTGAGCTTCGAGTCGGACACATGTGGTGGTTTAAGTGGAGAACTTTCGATGAAAACGACGAGTGCCAAGTTCGATGCCAATGGAAGAAAATGGATTGTGGTGGATGCCGACGGCCAGATCCTCGGCCGGCTGGCGAGTGAAATTGCCGTGAGGCTTCGCGGCAAACATTTGCCGACCTTTTCTCCCCACGTGGATACGGGCGATTTTGTGGTGGTCATCAACGCCGCCAAGGTGCGTCTGACCGGCCGCAAATGGGAGCAGAAGAAATACTATCGGCATTCCGGATATCCCGGAGGTCTTAAGGTCACAACAGCCAAGAAACTGAACCAGGAACACCCCGAACGGCTCATCGAATTCGCCGTTCGAGGCATGTTGCCCAAGAATCGCCTTGGCCGAAAGCTTCTCAAGAAACTGAAGGTCTACAGTGGCGCCGAGCATCCTCATGAGGCCCAGCAACCCACTGCCCTGAACCTGGGCAGCCGCAAGTAGTCAAGGAGTCGTCCCATGGCGGAACAGAATTTTTATGCGACGGGAAAGCGCAAATCGGCGGTCGCTCGAGTATGGCTTAAACCCGGTACCGGTCGCGTTTGGATCAACAACAAACCCATTGACCAATACATTGTGCGCGAAACCAGCAAGATGGTGATTCATCAGCCTTTGATGCTCACGGGCACCTTTGGCAAGCTGGACGTGTATGTCAATGTGAGCGGCGGTGGCTTGAGTGGGCAGGCCGGAGCCATCAAGCACGGCATCTCCAAGGCCCTCATTGAATTCAACCCCGAGTTCCGCCAGGTCCTCAAGCGCGCCGGATTCATCACCCGCGATTCCCGCGTCAAGGAACGAAAGAAATACGGGCAACGCGGCGCACGGGCTCGATTCCAATACTCCAAACGCTAAAATTTCTCTGCATCACGCCATCTCTTCTGCTCAGGGGCTCTCGCCGACCCGGTGTGGGCCCTTGAAGTTTGTCTGGGGGGCGCAGAACAGGGAGGGGGCCATGGTGCCAGTGTCCATTGCCGGCGCGTCCGGGTATTCAGGATTTGAATTGATTCGGCTCTTGAGCGGGCATCCTCAAGTGCGGTTGAGCGCCATCACGTCCCGAGCGAATCAGGGAGAGAGACTCGGCGATGTGTATCCGGCCTTTCGCGGCTTTGGTGATCTGCATTTCGAGGACACAGATCCCGACACTCTGACTCGTGAAGCGCAACTGGTTTTCACCGCCCTGCCCCACCATGCGGCCATGGACATCATTCCCTCCTTGTTGGATCGCGGGGTCAAGGTGGTAGATCTGAGCGCGGATTTTCGGTTTCGAGACGCTTCCGTATATGAGGCCTGGTATCAAAAACACAGTGCGCCGCACCTTCTCGGTGAGGCCGTCTACGGCCTTCCGGAATTGTATCGCCAAAAAATCGCCGTCGCCCGCCTGGTGGGCAATCCGGGATGCTATCCCACGAGCGTCATTCTGGCGTGCGCCCCGCTTCTTCGCGCACAGCTCATCGTGGCGGAAACCATCATCGCCGATGCCAAATCCGGGGTGAGTGGAGCCGGTCGAGGGCTCGCGCTTACGACCCATTACTGTGAAGTCAACGACGGGTTTCGTGCTTACAAAGTGGCCGAACACCGCCACACGCCTGAAATGGAACAGGAACTCAGCCTTCTGGCGGGAAAACCCGTGCGCATCAACTTCACGCCGCACCTTGTGCCCATGAGTCGTGGAATATTGAGCACCGTTTATGCGCAATTGGAACCCGGCGTCAACGAACGGCACGTGGCGGACGCCTTTCATGCATTTTATGCTTCGGCACGTTTCGTGCGGCTTTGCCCTTCAGGCCAGTTTCCCACAACGTTACAGGTTCGCGGCAGCAACTATTGCGATCTGGCTTGGAAGGTGGATCCTCGCACGGGTCGTGTCATTGTGATTTCCGTTATCGATAACCTGACCCGCGGCGCTTCGGGCCAAGCGGTGTGTAACATGAACCTCATGCTCGGCTTTCCGGAAGATTGCGGGCTGGAAGCCGCCCCATGGCAACCGTGAACGAACCTCTTGTGAATGGCTGCACCTCAAGGGAGCACGCCTTTCCAAAGGCTTCTGCAACCCTGGACCCTCAGGTCAAGAGAAATTTTAAACTCGTCCTGGAATACGACGGATCACACTACCATGGATGGCAGCGCCAAAAAGGAGTGCTCACTCTTCAGGAAGTGGTGGAATCCAAACTGGGCATCATGCTTGGCCGGCCCGTGACGGTGCGCGCTTCGGGTCGCACCGATGCAGGCGTGCACGCCTTGGGACAGGTGATCAACTTCTACGCCAAGACGCGGCTCAGCCCTCAAGACTTTCAAAGGGGGCTAAACGGGCTGTTGCCCCCGGATATTGTGGTGCAGCACGCGGAAGAAGTGCCCGACTCTTTTCACGCGTCCTATTCAGCCGTGAGCAAGACCTACGAGTACCGCATTCTCAACCGCCCTCTGCCTTCGGCTCTGGAACGCCTTCGCGCCTGGCACGTGCCTAAGCCCCTGGATCTGGAAACAATCCAACAGTGTCTTCCTGTACTCTTGGGAACGCACGATTTTTGCGCCTTCATGGCGGCTGGTTCTTCCGTCGCCCATACGGTGCGCACCATGATCGCCGCTCAAGCCTGGCGGCCGGATGCGGATCATCTGTATTTTCGTTTCCAGGCCTCGGGGTTTTTGAGGCATATGGTTCGCAATTTGGTGGGCACATTGGTTCAAGCGGGCCGAGGTCTCATGGGACCGGACGAACTTGCGGCCATTCTCGAGAGTCGCGATCGAAGCCGGGCGGGCATCACGGCCCCGGCTCATGGACTCTACCTGGTTTGTGTCGATTACGGGAGGGGAGAAAAGAACAACGCACAGCACAGAGGGGACAGACCATGAAGCTTTCACAACGCGTGCGCCAGGTCAAACCGTCGGCGACGCTCGCCATCAACGCCAAAGCCAAGGCTCTGCGCAGCCAGGGCGTGCGGGTCATCAGTTTCGGAGTAGGGGAACCCGATTTCGATACGCCGCATCACATTGGACAAATGGCCGTCCAGGCGGTCCTCAGACGACAGACCCGCTACACACCGGTTCAGGGCATTGCGGAACTGAAGGCAGCCGTGGTTCGAACCATTGAGGCGGATTACGGTCTGCGATACGAATCCGACGAGGTGCTCGTCTCCTGCGGTGGCAAGCATTGCCTGTACAACTTGTTTCAAGCCGTGTTGGACCCCGGGGATGAAGTGATCATTCCCAGCCCCTACTGGGTTTCGTACCCGGACATGGTGCGGCTGGCCGAAGCGGAACCGGTGTTCGTGCCCTGTGCGGAATCGCGCGGTTTCAAATTGACGCCCCAGGATCTGCAACAGGCCATCACGGCCCGCACCCGCATGCTCATTCTCAACAGCCCTTCGAACCCCACGGGGACCCATTATCAGCCCGAGGAACTGCGGGCCCTGGCCGATGTCCTTTTGGCACAGGACCAGGTGATCATCGTCTCGGATGACATTTATTACCGCATCCTTTTTGACGATGTTCCTTGGGCTAACATCGCCATGGTGGAACCTCGACTGAAGGCGAGAACCTTCGTGGTCAACGGCGTGAGCAAGACCTACGCCATGACGGGCTGGCGCATCGGCTACCTGCTGGGAGACCGGGAGGTGATTCGGGCGGCGGGAAAAATTCAGAGCCAGTCCACCAGCAATCCATCGTCTGTGGCCCAGTGGGCGGCCGTAGCGGCCCTTGCGGGAGACCAGACCGCCTGCCGACACATGGTGCGGGTGTTTGCCCAAAGAAGGGACTATGTCATGGACCGGCTGCGGCGCATTCCGGGCATCACATGCCCGGTGCCGCACGGCGCCTTTTACGTGTTTCCCAACGTGAGCGCGTACTATGGCCGATCGGTGGATGGGCGCTTGATTCAAGGGTCTGCGGACATGGCCGATTACCTCATGGAAGAGGTCCACTTGGCCGTGGTGCCGGGAGATGCTTTTGGAGAAGATCGTTGCATTCGGCTGAGCTTTGCCTTGTCCATGGAGGAATTGCGCGAAGGATTTGACCGGCTGGAACGGGCGCTTCAAAAGCTCACACCCAAAGCGCCCTGACCTTCATGGTTCTATAGAGGCGGCGCACCCCGCGACGCTGCATCGCGCCGTGGGGCGCTCCTGCAAAATGTAACAAAAACAGCCCCGAAAAGCCGTTCTCGGACAAGCCGCCGGCCGTCCGCACCTTCGCGGACCTGACGGCGTAGGCCCCTGCGGGACCAAAGGCGCTCCTGGTATGGACAGCTTCCAGACTTCCCCTTGATGGTGCGCCAAACCTGACTTATTCGAATATTCTTGAAGAGAGAGGGGGGGGAGAAAAGAAGCTCTTTACCTGAGGATGCACGGGCAGGGCGCTGAAAGGCGCGCAAGAGGGCGGCGGGACGTGACCGCCCTCTTGCGCGCCGCTGATTTTAGACGACGCCCTTTTCTTTGAGCTGCTGCAGCTTGCTTTTGCCCACGCCCAGATACTTTTGGTAGATGAACTCGTTGTCGGCACCCACAGGGCGGCAGATCCATTTAATGCGGCCCGGTGTGCGGCTCATGGCTTTAAAGGACGAATTCTGAATGAGCAGTTCGCCATAGTAAGGATCTGTGCGTTTGACGAAGCTTTCCCGGACACGCCAGTGTTCGCGCGTGAGCACATCCGTGGGGGTTTCCAGTCGTCCCGTCACCACTGTGCCTTTTTTGTCCGGGCGCCGGCTGTATTCGGTCAGCATCTGCAGAATTTCTTCGGAAGTGTAGTTTTCCGTAAATTTTTCGATTTCATGCTGAATCTTCGGCTGATTTTCCGGCGTCAGCCGTTCCTTGATGGTGGGATACATCTTTTGCAGATCGGGCCGATTCATAATTTCACACAAGGCGGCCCAATTGGGATCCGTAAACCCGGACATGAAGGTGTAGCCGTCTTTACACTTGACATAGGTGTACGGAAAAACGGCGTAGTCGTAGTTTCCTGCCCGAGGCATTTCGTTGCCGGACATGTGGTAATACTGCATGACGTAGTTGGAAATCGCCAAAAGCCCTTCGGGCGGCGAACAATCCACGAACTGGCCTTTTCCGGTGCGTCGTTTCACTAGCATGGCCGCTTGAATGCCAAAAGCCGCCCAAGCACCGCCCACATACCAACCCATCCAGTTGCCGTGTTTGAGGGGTCTTTTGTATTCGGGAGGCACTTCGGGGTCCAAATCCGGTTCCCCGGTAATGGACATGACCACACCACGTGCCTGAGCCACAATGTCGTAATCGGGTTGGTTGCCGAATTTCTCCGAATCTTCGCCGAAATGCCCCATGCTGTGCATGCCGCAATAGATCAAGCCTGGGTTTAGGGCTCTGAGTTGTTCGTAGCCGAGGCCTAGGCTGTCCATATAGCCAGGTTTGAAGGCTTCAATAAGCACATCGGCCTTGGAAGTCAAGGTGCGGAACATGGCTTGGCCTTCCGCCGATTCCAGGTTCAGCGTAATATGAAACTTGTTCCTTGCCTCGGTCAGATAGGCCAGACCCGTGTCCTTGATCATGATGCCATACGGTGACATCTTGCGGGCCAGATCCCCTGCCGGCGGTTCAATGCGAATGACCTCGGCACCGAATTCCGCCAAAATGGAGGAGGCATACAGGGCGCCGAAGTTGGCGTAGCTCACATCCAGCACGACCATGTCGTCCAAAGCTTCGGGTTTGCGAAAGGCGTCTTTGGGATTGGTTTCGGAATAAGCCCACTTGGCGTAATCTTCATTGATGGCCAGGCCCACAATGGTCTTGTCTTCTTTGAGCATGGACGCCAGCGCATCGTCATCAAACATATCGTCATAGACCGAAGGTCCCAGTTTCTTGTCCGTCATCCTTCTCCTCCTCAACCCCGTCGTTCAGTCCTTGTTAGGCGAGTTTCAGTCCGCTTTTTCCGTCCCAATCGGGCGGCGGGCAGTGGGATGGCACCGCCGGGTTCCATTGGAAAATCACTTTTTCGGCCTTAAGTTTTTCTACTTCATCGTGAGGGAGCCCGAGAAGTTTGGTCAGCACATATTCATTGTCAAAGCCTAAAGGACGGCAACCCCACAGGAGTCGACTGGGGGTTTCGCTCAGGCGCGGCGGGTACACTTGCTGGACCATGGGCCCGTAGAGGGCGTCCTCGTATTCCTGTAGAGTGCCTCTTTGGCGAAAATGAGGCCGATGGTAGGCGTCTTTGGCCGTAATGACCCGCGATGCCGCAAACCCGTATTGGTTGCCCAAGGCTTCCACTTCTTCCACTTTTCTGGTGCGGGTCCAGGCGTCGATGATCTTGAGAAGCTCCCGGGCGTTTTCGTCCTTGAGCCGTTCCAGAGGATCGGCAAATCTCTGGCACAGTTCCGGACGGCCCATGGCCTGGCACAAGCCCTTAAAAGAGGCGTCATCAAAGGCGGCCAAGGCGATCCAGCCGTCGGCGCAATCGAAAAGATCCGAAGGACAGACAGCCAGGTCGCGATTGCCGGATCGAGGGCGATCCTTTCCGGTCAGGTACGCATAGAGCCAGGTCCAATCCAGAAAGCGAATGACGTTTTCCACCTGCATGTAATCGATGAACTGGCCTTCGCCCGTGCGTTCTCGATAGTTCAAGGCGGCCATGATGGCCACGGCGCACATCAGGGCCGTGGCCCAGTCGGCAATCCAGACCCCGGACTTGATGGGACCTCGACCTTCAAAACCCGTGATAGGTGAAAGGGCGCCCATGCTCTGGGCCACGGCATCGTAGCTGGTCCGTCCCGTCCACGGTCCCCAACTGCCATAGCCGGACACATGCAGCTGAATGATCCGAGGGTTAACCTCCCTCAGTTCCTTGTAACTCAAACCCCATTCAGCCATGCGGCCTGGGGTCAGATTGTCCGCTACCACGTCGGCCTTTTTGACCATTTCCAAAAAAAGCTCCTTGGCCTTGGGATGGCCCAGATGCATTCCCACCCAATACTTGTTGTGGTTTTCAATCTCCAGCCCGGGCGACATGTTTTTCCAGAAAAAGGCGTAAGGGGACACAAAGCGCATCTGGTCGCCCTTTTGCCCTTCAAACTTGATCACCTCAGCCCCGAATTCCGCCAGGTAATCACAGCACGCCGGGCCAAGTACCACATAGCAGACCTCAAGGACCCGAACGCCCTCCAGGGGCATTCGCTTGCCAAAGAGATTTTCCACATTGAACAGCTCTTTCATACGCTCCTGGTACGATTTGCCTTGGTCCATTCAGATACCTCCTTTCCGTTGGAGAACCGATTTTCGGGCCCGAATCCCTCGAGCCGGACTTGGGTGGGATGAAACGGGAAAGTGCCGTCGGACCGATCGGCGCAAAGACGCCGCGCAGGAAATCACCGCAGACACAGGGTCGGCGGAAAGCAAGAGGGAAAGCCGTGGGAGGATGCGAAAGAGAAGGTGCTGAAAAGGATGCCCTCATGTGCGCCCGAACGGTCTTTGGTGAACCGAGTTTGCTTCTAGCAAAATCCCTTCGCCAGGGTCAAGGAGGATTTCACGGGGGCTTTTGGTTGACAGATGCGGGTGAGTCATGTAGAGAGCAGAAAGTCTTTTTCAGTGAATGATCTTGAGATGTTGGAAGAGATTTTTGATTGGGGGTAAAGACGGTTATCACTTTCAACCAACAAGACAAAAGGAGAGCCTTATGGGGCGCAAAGGATGGTTAGCTTTGGTGGCGGGTCTGTGTGGTGTGGCTTTTGTGGTGGCGGGACCTGCGCTGGCACAGGATACCATCAAGATTGGAGCCTACCTGCCCATGACCGGAGCGGTGGCGGCCTACGGGCAGATGGAATGGGACGGCATACAGATTGCCAATGAAATCAAGCCGGCGGTTTTGGGCAAGAAGATTGAGCTCGTCCTTGTGGATACAAAAAGCGACAAAATTGAAGCGGCCAATGCGGTCAGTCGCCTAGTGGAAAAGGAAAAGGTGGTGGGCATTTTGGGTGAGGCCATCAGTGGCAACAGCATGGCCGGCAATCCCATTTCCGAAGCCGCCAAGATCGTTTCGGTGAGCCCGACGGCCACGAACCCGCTGGTGACCCAAGGCAAACAGTATGCCTTTCGTGCGTGCTTCATCGATCCTTTTCAGGGGGAAGTGGCCGCCCGTTTCGCGGTCAACGACCTGAAGGCCAAGACGGCTGCTGTCATCATTGACATTGCGCAGGACTATTGTGTGGGGCTGGCCAACTTCTTCGTCAAGGAATTCGTCAAGCTGGGCGGCAAAGTGGTGTCCACCACGTACATTCAAACGGGTGACCAGGACTTCTCGGCACAGCTCTCTTCCGTGCAGGCGGCCAAGCCTGACATCATTTATGCGCCCAACTACTACACGGAAGATGCCCTCATGGCCAAGCAGGCTCGGGATTTGGGCATCAATGTGCCCATTCTTACGGGTGACGGGGCTCAGGCGGATGAATTGATCCAGATCGGCGGTAAGGCCGTGGAAGAAATGTATTTTACCGGCCATTTTCACAAACAGGCGGCCACCACGGAACTGGCCAAGGAATACATCAAGCGGTTTGAAGCCAAGAAAGGCAAGGAAGCGGACGCCTTTGGAGCCCTGGCCGCTGACGCCTATTTCCTGCTCCTTGAAGCCATTGAAAAGGCGGGATCCACCGACGGCACTAAGATTCGAGAGGCCATGGTGGCCATCAAGAACTTTCCCGCGGTTTCGGGGTTCATCACCATGCAGGAAAACGGCAATCCTGTCAAGAGCATGGTCATCAACAAGGTCAAAGACGGTAAATTCGTGTATGTAACCACGGTCAATCCGTAAGGGTGCAGGCGGGCGCCCCTCGGTTTCCGGTCCTTGCTTTCATGCGGCAAGAGCTTGGTGATCCCAGGCGTGCAAGGTCACCGCGGACGCAGGTTCTCTAAAGCCCGTAAACCCATCAAGGAGCAGGGCGGGCATGGCACCTCCTGCTCCATTTTGCGTAAGGCATTGTGCACGACACAAAGGAAAGCCTCGTGACGATTGACATCTTCATGCAGCAAGTCATCAACGGCATTTCCCTGGGAAGCCTGTATGCCCTGGTGGCCATCGGCTACACAATGGTTTATGGGATTCTTCGGCTCATCAATTTCGCCCATGGCGATCTGCTCATGGTGGCTGCCTATGCGGCCATTTATGCGGTGACTCTTTGGAGTCTACCGTGGCAGATCAGCTTTCCCCTGGTCATGGTCTTGACGGGCATGTTTGGCATCCTTTTGGACCGGGTGGCCTACAAACCCTTGCGGGACGCTCCGCGCATCTCTTTGCTCATTTCCGCCATCGGGGCCTCTTTTCTCCTGGAAAACCTGGCCATTGTCATCATCGGGGGCGTACCCAAAGGATTTCCTCGCCCTGAGGTCTTTGCCAAAGTCATTGAGCTGTGGGGATTACGTATTCAGGTGCTGACCATCTATACGCCCGTGTTGACCCTCGCGCTCCTCCTGGGGCTTCTGTACATCGTTCATCGAACCAAGGTCGGCAAGGCCATGCGGGCGGCTTCCAAGGATTTTGAAACGACGCGTCTCATGGGCATCAACTTGGATCGCATCATCGCGGTGACGTTTTTTTTGGGCTCGAGTTTGGCCGCTGCGGGCGGCATCATGTGGGCTATGAAATATCCCCAGGTGAACCCTTTCATGGGAGTCATTCCCGGTCTGAAAGCCTTCATTGCTGCCGTGCTGGGGGGCATCGGCAACATTGTGGGTGCTGTCCTGGGCGGCTTCGTCCTCGGTCTTGGGGAAATCCTCATCGTGGCCCTTTTTCCTCAAATGGCCCAGTACCGGGACGCTTTCGCTTTTACTGTCCTTATCCTTGTGCTGCTTTTTCGTCCGACGGGCATCATGGGCGAGCCCATTACGGACAAAACGTGATGGCTTGTTAAGGATTGCATAATGGACACATCCAGACGAAACACCACCTGTAATATTTTGTTGTTGGTCGTCCTGGGCCTGATTCTTTATTTTTTTGAAAAATACGGGTCCGAATATCAAATCCGGATTCTCAACAATATGGCCATCTTCATCACCCTGGCGGTGAGTTACAATTTGGTGAACGGCATGTGCGGCATTCTGCACTTGGGTCCCAACGCCTTCATCACCATTGGGGCGTACACCTCCGCCCTGTTGACCATGTCTCCGGCCGAAAAGCAGATGAGTTTTATCATTGAGCCCCTCATTTGGCCGCTCAGTGTTGTTCAGGTTCCCTTTGCCGTTTCCTTGATTGCGGCCGGCATCACGGCAACGCTCTTTGCCTTTTTAATCAGTTTTCCCGTGTTCCGCGTGCGTGGGGACTATTTGGCCATTGTGACGCTGGGGTTTGGGGAAGTGGTCCGCGTTCTGTGCAACGCCATGCAGAGCCTCACCAACGGGCCCCTGGGCCTTAAAGGACTCACCCCTTACACCACCCTGTGGTGGTCCTGGGGCGTGGCTGTTTTTACGGTGATGGTCATTACCAAGCTGGTTAACAGCAGTTATGGCCGCGCCATGAAGGCCATTCGCGAAAACGAAACGGCCGCCAAGGCCATGGGAGTGGATCCCTTCAGGCATTTGCTGTTGGCTTTTCTGATCAGCGCGTTCTTTTCGGGGGTTGCCGGCGGGCTGCTGGCCCATCTCATCACCACCATTTCCCCAACCCTTTTTACTTTTTTCCTCACTTTCAACCTGCTCATCATCATTGTCGTTGGTGGGTTGGGCAGCACCAGCGGCGCCATTGTCGCGGCGGCCTTGTTCGCCTGGGGTGGAGAGGCCCTGCGCGTCGTCGAAAGCCCCATGCATTTCGGCTTCTTGACCATTCCGGGCATTCCCGGCATGCGGATGGTCCTGTTCAGTATCATTCTGATGGTGGTGATCTTGTTTGCTCGCCGAGGCATCATGGGGCGAAGCGAATTGTCTTGGGACCGCCTTTTTACGGCGCTACGCCTGCAGACGAAGTCATAAGGTGTTGTGCATGAGCGATTTCTTTCGGCTTGAGAACCTGGTGATGCAATTCGGGGGCCTGACCGCTGTCAAGGACTTCTCCATGGTCATCGAACCCGGGGAACTGGTGGGCCTCATCGGCCCCAACGGCGCAGGCAAGACCACGGTGTTCAACATGATTACCGGCTTCCTGACGCCCACCTCGGGAAGAGTTCTGTGGAACGGAAAAGACATTACGGGAGCGCCGCCTCACGTTGTGACCGCTCAGGGAATCGCCAGGACCTTTCAGAATATTCGGCTATTTACGGACATGAGCGTTCTGGAAAACGTTATGGTTTCTTTTCATTACGCGCTTCGATCGCGGTTCTGGAAAGCCATGTTGGGGCTTCCTTCCCACCGAAAAGAAGAGGCGCGCATCGAAAGGGAAGCCCGTGGTTTTCTGGAAGAACTCCATCTGGGGCATTTAGCCGACGAAAAGGCCGGCGCCCTGCCCTACGGCCAACAGCGCCGTTTGGAAATCGCACGTGCCCTGGCCGCTCGACCCAAGCTGCTTTTGTTGGATGAACCCGCCGCCGGCATGAATCCTCAAGAAACCATGGAACTGGCGCAGCTGGTCCGGGAAGTTCGAAGCCGGCATCGACTGACCATTTTTCTCATCGAGCACGACATGAAATTCGTCATGGGATTGTGCGAACGCATTAAGGTGTTGGATTACGGCATCACTATCGCGGAGGGCACGCCTGCGGAAATCCAACGCCACCCCGACGTCATCAGGGCGTACCTGGGAGAGCCCAAGCATGCTTGAAGTGAAGGATCTGCATGTATATTACGGTGGCATTCATGCCTTGAAAGGCATTCATCTCAAAGTGCCTCAAGGCAAGATTGTGACGCTCATCGGAGCCAACGGGGCGGGCAAGACCACGACCCTTCGAGCCATAGCGGGCCTCGTGCGCCCCAAGCGGGGCAGTATCACCTTTGTCGAGCAGGAACTGACGCGGTTACCCACCTATAAGATTATTCGGCTCGGCATCGGTGTGGCGCCTGAAGGGCGAAGGGTTTTCCCCAACTTGACGGTCTTGGAAAATTTGGAGCTGGGCGCTTACAATCGCCCGGCTGGAGAGTTTCGCAACGATCTGGAATGGGTTTTTACTCTTTTTCCTCGACTTCAGGAACGGTCCAGGCAGCTTGCCGGTACGTTGAGCGGTGGGGAGCAGCAGATGCTGGCCTTGGGCCGAGCCCTCATGAGCCGCCCCTCTCTGGTGCTTCTGGACGAGCCGTCCTTGGGGTTGGCGCCCCTGGTGGTGGAAGAAGTTTTTCAGACCATTCAAACCATCAATGGGCAGGGAGCGACCGTACTGCTTGTGGAACAAAACGCCATGGCCGCGCTGCACGTGGCGCACTATGCCTATGTGTTGGAGACCGGCCGCATCGCATTGGAAGGCACAGGACGGGAACTTTTGGCGGACGAACGTGTGCGCAAAGCCTATCTCGGCGAGGAGTAAGAGGGATGCGCCGGCCGGGACGCGCTCCACAGGTTGGCAAAAGCGGCCTGGGCTTTCCGAAGAAAGGCGGCCACTTTTTTGGCGTCTTTTCTTCCTGAGGCGTCTTCCAGTCCCGTATGGGCGTCCACGCCCGCGGGGCGCACGGTTCGAATCGCTTCAGCGACATTTTCAGCCGTGAGCCCACCCGCCAGAATGACCGGCTTGCCACACCGTTCCACGATCCATCGGCTCACGTTCCAATCATGGGTTTTTCCCGTGGCGCCGCAGGCTCCCGTTTCGGGATCTTGCGTATCCGTAATCAAAGCATCCACGTGGGGCAGAAGCGGCTCGATGCTTCGCAAGCAATCCTCTGCACGAGCCCCCGGCATGACGATGACACTTTTGATCACCCAAAGAGTGGGCCAAACCTCTTTCAACCGGCGAACCTCTCGCCGTGACGCGTCGCCGTGGAGTTGCACCGCGTGAACCCCCAAAAATCGGCCCAGATCATGAATCTCGTGCCATCGGTGTTCGTAGGTGATGAGGACCGGTGTCACGAAACGGGGCAAAGAGGCGATCAGGCATGCGGCTTCTTCCGCCGTCAGGTCCTCGCGATGGACGGCGAGCCGTAGGGGAAAACCCAACCAGCGCACACCAAGATCCACAAGCATCTGGCATTCCTGGATATCTTGAATTCCCGCCACCTGAATGACGGGCTTCTTGAAAGCCGAGGGTTTCATGGCCCAATGGGCTCCATCGAACAAAGGGGCCGCCGAAGGCTCTCGGCATCTTGTTTTTCGCAAAAGGCCTCAATGGCTGACACCACCCGGTCCACGTCGGCCTTCGGCATGGCCGGCCACATGGGTAAGCTCAGAACTTCCTTATGGATTCTTTCCGTAACGGGATAGGACCTGAGCGCCGTGTCTTCGTAAGCCTTTTGCCTATGGGGCGGGATGGGGTAATGGATCAGCGTCTCGATGCCCTGCTGTGCCAAGGCGTGTTGCAGTTGGTCCCTGAAGGGGGAGCGAATGACGAACAAATGCCACACCGGTTCGGCCCAGTCGGGTACAAAGGGCGTGATGATGCCGGGGAGGTCTTGCAAGGCTTTTGTGTAGCGGGCGGCAAGAAGCCTTCGTTGAGCGTTCCATGTATCCAGCTTTGCCAGCTTGACTCGCAGGAACGCCGCTTGCATTTCATCCAGGCGGGAATTCACGCCTTTGACTTCATGAATGTATTTGCAGTGCGAACCGTAATTGCGCAAAGCTTGCAGCCGGTGGGCAAGATCGTCGTCATTGGTGGTCACAGCCCCGCCGTCCCCAAAAGCTCCCAGGTTCTTACCGGGATAGAAACTGAAACCGGCGGCGTCTCCCAAGCCACCGACTCTTCGCCCCTTGTAACGGGCGCCGTGAGCCTGCGCGGCATCTTCGATGATGCGGAGTCCGTATGGGCGTGCAGCGGCGGCGATGGCATCCATATCGGCCGGTTGGCCGTACATATGGGCCACTATCAATGCTCGAGTCCTCGGTGTCACAGCGGCAGGGATGCCACGGGGGTCCATGTTGTAGGTGTCTTCCAGAGGTTCCACAGGGACGGGAACAGCTCCGGCGTACGTCACGGCAAGCCACGTGGCGATGAAGGTATGGGCCGAGACAAGGACTTCATCGCCCGGCCCGATGTCCATGGCGCGAAGGATCAGGTGCAGGGCGTCCAACCCGTTTCCCGTCCCGATACAGTGTCGCACACCGCAGTAAGCCGCGAATTCCGATTCAAAGGCCTGAAGTTCCGCTCCCAGAATGTAGCGGCCCGATAACATCACGCGACGGTAGGCTGCATCCAGGGCGGGCTGCAGTTCGTGATAGGCCGCTTTGAGGTCCAGAAAGGGAACTTTCATGAGGCCTTTTCCCGGCGAAAGGCTTCGTAGTCGCGGAGATAATCCGCTTCATCAAAGGGTAATGAAGCCAGAACCAGACAGATGCCGCCGGAAGAAAAATTCTCCAGCTCTCTCCAAATCATCTTGGGCACGTAAAGTCCGTAATAGGCGCGGTCCAGGTGAATGTGACGGCGTTCGGTCCCATCGTCCAGCACCACGTCAAAGGCCCCCATGACCGAAACAATGAGTTGCTGCAGTTCACGATGGGCATGTCCTCCGCGGCTCTGCCCGCCGGGAACATCGTAGAGATAATAGACCCGCTGGATGCTGAAAGGAAGGTGCACGCCCCCGTAGATGGGAGTGATGGCCCCTTGGCGGTCGCTGATTTTGGGAAGATCGATGAGTCTGCAGTCGTGAACGGTGGTTTTCACGTCCTTTGGTTCAACCTCTGAAATTCTTCGTAGTCTCGAATGTAATCATTTAAATCGTAGCTCTTGGACGCCAAAACCAGAGCCACAGCATTGGTGGAAAAATGTTGCATGCGGCGCCAAATGAGGTTGGGAACGTAAAGCCCGTAGTAAGCCCGGTTGAGCATGACGGTTTTTTGAGCCATGCCGTCGTCCAGGAAGACTTCAAAGCTTCCCGACAAGGCGATGATCACTTCATGGAGCGTGCGGTAGGCATGGCTCCCTCTGGATTCCCCGCCCGGAACGTCGTAGATCCAGTAGACGCGGGCGATATCAAAGGGAAGATGTCGGCGCGATTCGATAAAGGTGAGGTTGCCCCGATCATCCAAAATCCTGGGGAATTGAATGATCGCCGCATCATAGACGGAACGCGATGCCAGTCGAGATGCTCGCGAAACCACCCCTTCCTCCGTCGGACGCCTTGGAGCCTGTCCGAAAATGGCTTTTCGCGGCCGTTTTCGGTTCATTCAGTAGGAGCGCCGCAAGGCGCGGTAAGGCGTCGCGGCGTGCGCCGCTCCTACTGGAGGTGTTCTCAGACAACCTCCCCGATGGCTCTTACGTCCAAGATGATTCTCAAAAAGCGCCGCTCATGTGGCACGTCTTTGCGACCATGTCAAGGAACAAAGATGCCTTATTGGAAACCCTTTAAAAATTTTTTATAAGTTAAGAGCACTGCTGCTCATGGAAAAGGAAAAAGGCTTTGTCCAAGATGTCTTCAAAGCCGGATCTATCGAGCGCATGGTCTCCGACGGAGCCGCTGGCGGAGCGTGTGCGTCCGCGCTGCCTGGAAGAATTTGTGGGACAGAGGCACCTTTTAGGGGAAGGCAAGATCCTTCATCGTCTTCTGCATCGCGCCCTCTTCCAGTCCCTCATTCTCTGGGGTCCTCCGGGCTGCGGCAAGACCACCTTGGCCCACCTCATTGCCCGTCACACGGAAGGACATCTCATAGCCCTTTCGGCCGTCACGGCGGGCACCAAGGAGATTCGTGAAGCCGTCGAAGAGGCGCGCCACGTGTGGGCTTCGGTGCGCAAGCGCTCCTGGCTCTTCATGGATGAAATGCATCGGTTGAACAAGGCGCAACAGGACGTCCTTTTGCCTCATGTGGAAAAAGGCACTCTGTATCTTCTTGGGGCGACCACGGAAAATCCTTCCTTTGAAATGACTCGTCCTCTGCTCAGCCGCTGCCATGTCCTGGTACTCGAACCTTTGTCCGAAGACGATCTTGCCCATGTGGTGGTGCGAGCTCTGAGTGATTCGGAGCGAGGCTTAGGGTTGCTACGCCCTGTGTTGAGCGAAGAGGCCTTGAAACTTCTCGTGCAGGCCGCTGGAGGCGATGCGCGGGTGGCTTTGAACCTTTTGGAAACAGCCGTTCTCAGCACACCTCCCCATGCGGACGGTGTACGCCGCGTGGAGGCCTCTATGTTGTTGGATGTCATGGAACGGCCTGGTCATTACGACAAGAACGGGGAAGAACACTACAATTTGATTTCCGCCTTTCACAAGAGCTTGAGAGGCGGGGATCCGGACGCGGCGCTCTACTGGATGACACGCATGTTGCAAGCCGGCGAAGATCCCCTCTACATCGCCCGAAGGCTGGTTGTGGCCGCGTCTGAAGACGTGGGGCTTGCCGACCCCTTTGCCTTGGTTTTGACCATGAACGCTGTTCGCGCTTATGAATTCCTGGGGAGTCCTGAAGGGGAACTGCACCTGGCCCAGGCTGCGGTGTATGTGAGCCTTGCGCCAAAAAGCAACAGTGTCTACAAAGCCTTGAAGTCAGCTCGGGAATTGGCGCGAAAGACGCCCTATGATCCTGTTCCTTTGCATTTGAGAAACGCTCCTACGGCGCTTTTGAAGGAGCTGGGATACGGTAAGGCTTATCGATACCCCCACGACGATCCACAAGGGTGGGTTCCTGAAGTGTATGTGCCTGAGACTTTAAAAGACGCCGTATTCTATGAACCCAGCGTACGGGGGTGGGAGGGAAAGTGGAAGGAGACGCTGGAGCGGCGTCGTGCCTTGGTGAAGAAAAAAAGCTGAGCGCTGCTGAAGAGCAGCTCTCCCCCAATGCTCTGTGAAGGCTTTTGTGCCCATATCGAGCATTCCCACGCCCACATTTTCGGAGGAACCGCAGCGAAGGAGCGTGTTCGAGAATAACGTTGGAGCGGCGCAAGCCGCAATACCTCATCGCGCCTTGCGGCGCTCCTACGGCGTCATGGCGAAAGCACGCGGGCAAGTCATTGTCGAACACGTTTTTGGAGATTGGCTGTGAACTCATTTTTACCTTTTTAATCGATTCACGCTCAAGCACGGACAGGAAAAAGGAGTGCTGTGTATCCTCTAAAATCGTGGCGACTCAAAAATGCGGCTTTGCCCATCAGAACGCTCCCGGCAGATGAGGTTGCGGTTTCCACGGGCGTTGCTCGGGAAAAACCGTTTCGATTGGTGAAGTCCGTGGCTGTCTCCAGCCTGGTGGTGATTCTCGTCAGCACGGTGTTTCTTTCCGCCTTTCTTTCCCACCGGGCCAGGAAAATCCTTGTGCAAAAGAGCGAGCAGTATGCGTCTCTGACAGCGGAAAACTTGAACTCTCAGGTTTTTTACCAGTTCACGACCATCACGCTGGCCGTCGAGGGTGAGATACGGCTCAGCCGAAAGGAGCAGTACCAGCGCCTGGACCGGGTGGTTCGAAACGCCATTCACGGGCTGGCCGTGGAAAGCGTCAACATCTATAGCGCTGAAGGCATCTTGACCTACAGCACGGAAGAGGTGCCCTTGGGCGAAAAGAAGGATTTGGGAGAGCCCTTTCAGAAGGCCCTTTCCGGAGACATGTTTTCCGTCATGGAAGGGCGGCGCTTGTCGCTCCTGGGCATTTCCTGGCCCATCGGCCCTCAAAAGATGCACACCTATCTGCCCATGTGGGTGGAGCTTCCTTTGAGCTGGAAGCGAGGGCGCATCATCGGGGTCTTTGAGCTCACTCAGGATGTGACGGCGGATCAGGCCAACATCGCGCGGTTTCAGGTGATCATCTTTGCAAGCGTTGCGGCCTGTGTGGGGGTTTTGTTCGCGGCGCTTGTGGCCATTTTACGGCGTGCGGAAAGAATTCTGGAAGCTCGAGCCCGAGAGCGTCAGAAGCTGGAAGATGAACTGCATCGTGCAGAGCGATTGGCTGTGCTGGGAGAGATGATTGCGGGAGTGTCCCACGAAATCAAAAATCCTCTGGGCATTATTCGAAGTACGGCCGAGCTTTTGGAAAAGCGCTCGGAGGATCCTCGACAAAAGAAGCTGGCGTCGATCGTCATTGAAGAGGCCACTCGACTGAACAATATTGTCACAGAATTTCTGGACTTTGCTCGACCCAAGGATCTAAGGCTGGAGCTGTGTTGTGTGGAAGAAATCCTTGAGCGAAACCTCACGGTGCTTGAAGCGGAATGTCAGAAACGCAACATTCGCATCCTCAGGGACTACAAGACGGGTGGAGCCTTGACCCCAGCGGATACCAATCTGCTCTATCGTGCTTTCATGAACCTGATGGTCAATGCGGTGCAGGCCATGGAGGCGGGGGGCACGTTGGAAATTGCCACAGCCCTGAAGTGCCTCGACAGCCGTCAGGAACCCTGGCTGGAGGTGCGCGTCAGCGATACGGGGCCGGGCATTTCAGCGGAGGTGTTGCCTAAGATCTTCAACCCTTTTTTCACCACTCGAGAGAAAGGCACTGGCCTGGGACTGTCCATTGTGCTGAGCATCATCCAAAGCCATCATGGCACGGTGGAACTGGTGCCGCGTTCGGAAGGAGGAACAAGCGCTGTGGTGCGATTGCCCATGAAACCGCAGGACACCAGCGAAGGGCCTTCATGACGGCCGACGAAAAAGTGGACCTGCGGGTTCACACAAGGCGCTCTGTGGGCGTGGGGCTTTGAGGACAGTGCTGTGATGAAATGTCTACGGGAATGCCGTGATATGGGAAATGTGCTGATCATCGACGACGAAAAAAATTATCTCATCATCTTAGAGGATCTGTTGTCGGAAGAGGGCCATCATGTGTTGACGGCGGAAAACGGCCGAGAAGGTTTGGAACTGGCCCAACACAACGATCTGGATGTGGTAGTCACTGACATGAAGATGCCGGGCATGGACGGTATGGAGGTCCTGGAACAGATACGGACCTTGAACGCGGACCTGCCGGTGATCATGATGACGGCTTTCGGCACGGTGGAAAAGGCCGTGGAAGCCATGAAAAAAGGAGCCTTCCACTACATTCTCAAGCCTTTTGAAAACGAAGAGCTCAAGGTGCTTGTGCAAAAGGCCGTGGAACACCATCAGCTCGTGCGCCAGAACCGGCGGATGAGTGAGATTCTGGCGGGACAGTACCATTTTGACAATATTGTGGGCAAAAGCCGCCCCATGGAGCAGGTTTACGCGCTGATTCGCAAAGTGGCGCCTACCAAAGCGACGGTGCTGATCACAGGAGAATCCGGCACGGGAAAAGAGCTCATTGCGCGAGCGATCCATTTTAACAGCCCGCGAAAGAATGCACCTTTCATTTCGGTCAACTGCGGTGCCCTACCAGAAAATCTTTTGGAAAGCGAACTCTTTGGTCACGAACGTGGCGCTTTTACAGGAGCCATCGGCTTGCGCAAGGGCCGATTTGAACTGGCCCATGGAGGAACTCTGTTTTTGGATGAAATCAGCGAAATGTCGCCGCCGCTTCAGGTGAAGCTGCTGCGAGCTTTGCAGGAGATGCGGTTTGAACGGGTGGGCGGCACGGAAACCCTTCACGTGGATGTGCGGGTCGTGGCCGCTTCCAATCGAAACCTCAAGGAAGAAGTCGCCGCCGGTCGATTCCGCTCCGACCTCTTCTTTCGGCTCAATGTGGTCCATGTGCAATTGCCCCCCCTTCGAGAACGCCCGTCGGATATCCCTCTTCTTGCGCATCATTTTTTGAAAAAATTCCGAGAACAAACCAGCCGTGAGGATCTGCGTCTTCGCGCGGACACCCTGCGCGCTTTGCTGAACTATTCCTGGCCGGGAAATGTTCGGGAATTGGAAAACGTTATGGAGCGAGCGGTGATCTTGTGCCCGGATCGCGAAATTACTCCCGAGGATCTGCCTCCTGAGGTTCTTCGTCCCGCGACGGCCCCCTCCCCAACTTTTCTGGAACCGCCCATGGGGGCGCATCGAGCATCACCGTCTCAGGGGTCTTCGGAGCGACGGGAAGCGGACCGGCTTTTGGCGCCGGGGCCGCAACGTGTGCGTCAGCTTCGAGCTTTGGATCTTGTGCAATCCCAGGGCTACATCACCAATCGGGATTACGCGCGCCTGAATGAAGTCTCTGAGCGCCAGGCCCTGCGGGAACTGACGGACATGGTGGATCGAGGCCTTTTGATGCGGATGGGCAAAGGGCGCAGCTGCCAGTACGTCTCCGCCCGAGAACTGTCATGACGAATGCGGCGTGAAACGCAGGGACCGGTGGCGACGCCACACGGCGCCAAGGGAGTCGGCAAAGCGCTTGACATCGTGGGGCCAGCCAATAGAATTGCCCGAAGCTCCAAAAATGGCTACGGCCCATAACCCCTCCATGTGACTAGAATCAACAGGAGTAGCACTTATGCAGACGGTGGCGGAAAAAATCAGGGAACTGCGAGAACGCGAAGCGAAGATCAAGGAGATGGGCGGCGAAAAGGCCGTCGCGGCGCAGCACGAGCGGGGGAAACTGACCGCGCGCGAACGACTGGAATATTTTTTTGATCCTGGCACGTTTCGTGAGCTGGACATCTTCGTCAAGCACCGCGGCACCCTGTTTGGGTTGGACAAGATGGATATTCCGGCAGACGGTGTCATTACCGGTTACGGCCTGGTGAATGGTCGGCATGTTTTTGCCTTTTCCCAGGATTTTACGGCACGGGCCGGTACCCTTGGAGAGATGCATTCGCGTAAGATTTGCAAAGTGATGGACTTGGCCCTCAAGGCCGGCAAACCCTTTGTGGGCTTTAACGATTCGGGAGGGGCTCGCATTCAGGAAGGTGTGGATGCCCTGTCCGGATACGGTCAGATTTTCTACCGCAACGCCATTAGTTCAGGGGTTATTCCGCAAATCTCCGCCATCATGGGGCCGTGCGCCGGCGGCGCCGTCTATTCCCCGGCCATGACGGATTTCGTCTTCATGGTGAAGAATACCAGTTACATGTTCATTACGGGCCCGGATGTCATTAAATCCGTTCTTGGAGAGGAAATCACGCAGGAAGAGCTGGGCGGCGCCATTGCCCACAGCACCAAGAGCGGGGTCGCTCATTTCGCCTGTGAAAACGACCAACATGCCATCGATGAGATCAAGAGGCTGCTCAGCTTTCTGCCGGACAACAACATGGAAGATCCGCCTATGGCGAATACGGGTGATGACCCCTGTCGGCTGGCTCCCGAGTTGGATACTATTTTGCCGGACAATCCTATGGGCGCCTATGACATGAAGGATGTGATTCGCGCCATCGTGGACCGAGGCGACTTTTTCGAGGTCCATGAAGGGTATGCGCAAAATATCGTGGTGGGCTTTGCTCGTCTCAACGGCCGAACCATCGGTATCATCGCCAACCAGCCAAAGGTTTTGGCCGGCTGTCTGGACGTGGATTCTTCCGATAAGGCCACGCGGTTTATTCGCTTCTGCGATGCCTTTAATATTCCGATGCTCACCCTGGCCGACGTGCCCGGATATCTGCCCGGCAAGCAGCAGGAATGGGGCGGTATCATTCGGCACGGGGCCAAGCTGCTCTGGTGTTATTCTGAAGCCACGGTGCCCAAGATCACCCTCATCATTCGCAAGGACTACGGCGGTTCCTATCTTGCCATGTGTTCCAAGGATCTGGGAGCGGACATTGTGCTGGCCTGGCCGACGGCGGAAATTGCGGTCATGGGTGCCGAAGGTGCGGCCAACATTATCTTTCGTAAAGACATTCAGTCCGCGCAGGATCCTTTAGCCAAAAGAAAGGAAAAGATCGAAGAGTATCGAAACCTTCTCTATAATCCGTACATTGCTGCTTCCCGAGGCTACATCGACGGCGTCATTGTTCCCAGTGAGACGCGCATGCGCCTCGTGGAAGCCTATGAGTTGCTGGCCACCAAGCGGCAGGCGTTGCCTCCCAAAAAGCACGGCAACATTCCCATGTAACCTTCAGGAAAAACGCCGGGGCACGCTCCCTTCGAGGAAATGAGCGTGCCTTTTGGCGTGTCTTCAAGTCCGTTCGAGAAGGCCTTTCCTTAGCGCCCATGCGGGCCCGTTTATTCTGTAGGAGCGCCGCAGGGCGCGATCAGGCGTCGCGGCCGGCGCCGCTTCTACAAAAGGTGTTTTCCGACGGACCCTGAGAAATCGGCGTATTTGGGGGCGCGCAGGAGCGCGTCCCTCCTTTGCCACGGTTCGCCCGCACAATGCCGTGCCTGCGAAAAAGTCGGCGCACCAGTCTTTCATACGGACACAAGAACCCTTAAAGAACGCTCGCCGGCCAGTTCCTCGAACCCCCCAAGGAAGAGCGCGCATCAGGGGCGCGAAGCCAGGCGGTAGGCATGACCGGCGACGGTCAGCACATACGTTCGGGATTCGGGCTCATAGGAGAGTCGGGATGCCAGCTCGTAATAGGCTGGTTTGGCGAACCGCGCCAGAAGGTTTCTGCGCGTTGCCAAACAGTACAGGGCGCTTTCTTCCTTGACCGAAAGGGTTTCCGGCCGCAGAACTTCCCGCCGTCCGTCTTCCAATTGGATATGGACGGCAAGGATTTTTCCCTCGGGTTCTTCGTCCAGAAACACGTAGCGAACCCACAAAGGGGCATCGGCAACACGCACGGGATGCACCTCCCCTTCGCAACGCACGTAGTAACGACCGCCTTTTTCAAACAGAGAGCGGCTGAGCATGCGAAAGAGCTCGGGATCCGTCACGGGATTCCCTTCACAGAACCAGTTTCCGTGCGCGTCAATGACATAGTCATAGACGTGCTTCTGCTTGGCCATGCCCATGGGCACCTCGGAAAGCTCGGTCTTCAAAACGTGAAGTCCACGGCGATGATCTGGTCACACAGGCTTTGGACCAACTCCAGGACTTTCATGTGTTCGGGATGCCCTTGATAGCGCTGCAAAGCATTCATGTCCGTGAAACTGGAAACCAAGGCGAAGTCAAAGGATCGCGGGGAGTGGACGATGTCGCGCCCGAAATCATAGGAGAGAATCTCAGGAATGGCGCCCGGGAGCCGATCCAGCCCCTGTTCCAATTGCATGATATTCGCCTCACTCACTCCGGGTTTGAACTTCATGACCACCACATGTTTAATCATTGTCACCTCCGCTATTTCTCGTCACTTTTTCCAAGACCTACAGATTTAGCGGCCCGAGGCGCCCGCGTCATCTCTTGCCCCGGCTCCCTTGGTTTCTCTCAGGCGCCGGACGTCCCCAATGCGAATGGTCAGCTTTTGCCCATCAAAATATTCTAAAAGAGGGATGGTGTACTTGCGACTCACCTGGGTCATTTCCTTAAACTGGGCTGCGGAAATTTCTCCGTGTTCCTGCAGGAAGGTTACCAGTTTTTCCTGCAAACCGGCGATGGCTTGAACGTGAAAGAACAAGTCTTCTTTGACCTTGATCAATCGTCCCTGGTTCAACATCCAGTCAAGAACGTCTTTGTGCTGGCGGGCCGTGCCGGGCATTTGAGCCGAAACGTCCTTGAAAAAGGGCGGCTGCAAGCCTGCTTCGCTGTAAATTTTTTCCATCTGCTCGTGAATGACCTTGGCATCGGAGCTCAAATCCCCCTTGTGGCTGGACAGGCGAACCCATTCCTTGTCCAGAACCAGTGCCCCTTTTTCCGCGAGACGCCGTAACACATGGTGCAGCAGCTTGGGGTCCACCGGGCGGTCGGTCTGGGCCGAAATTTCTTCCTTGGGCATGCCGGGTTTCAGAGGGTTCCTTGCATGATAGGTTGCCAGAATAGCTGTGACGTTTTCCTGCAGAGCGGTCAGGGATTCGAGGTCGATGAAACGACGGTTTTCTCGGTCGTAGAGAATGGCCTTTTGGCGTGAGAGCAACATTTCCAAGGCGTCGGAAAACGATTTTCCAAAGACGTTGGCTCGAATTTGAAGCTCTTTTTCCGACACGCCCAGCCAGCCGGCATCCCGAAGATGCCATTGAAGCGCAACGGCGGGCTCGGCGTCTTCCAAAGTCTTGAGGGCTTGGGCGGCCACGGGTTTGTCTTTTCCTTTGTGCTTTTTCGGCACCGGATGCAACACAGCCCCACCCCCCATGGTGCGAATGGGCGAGTAGGACCGCAGCACATACCGGTCTCCTCGAAGGACGGCCAAGGGGCGGTCCAGCCGCACCTGCGCGTAGGTTTTTTCCCCTGGCGCGAGCTGGTCTCGGTCCAGCAGGACCAACGTGGCCACCCTTTCGGTGGTTCCCGTGTGAAATCGGATTTTTTGCCGGTCCTTTAGCGGCTGCGGAGCGTCCGGCAGAAGCTCCAGGGACACATCCAGCATGTAACTGGACAGCAGGGAATCCGGAGTGGCCACCACTTCGCCCCGTGGCAAGGCGTCCCGTTCCACCCCTTGCAAATTGATGGCCGTGCGCTGTCCCGGAAAAGCCTGCTGAACTTCCTGATTGTGCACCTGAAGACCGCGCACCCTGGTCTCGATGCGTGACGGATAAAGGGTCACGGCATCCCCGACGCGAACCGTACCTGAAAGGCTGGTGCCGGTGACCACGGTCCCGAATCCCTTCATGGTAAAGACTCGGTCGATGGACATGCGGAAGGGTCCCGAGGTGTTTCGAGCAGGCACGTTGGGCACCATTTCCAAGAGGCGCTGTTTCAGGGTATCGAGCCCTTCGCCTGTGGCCGCCGAAACCCGCACGATGGGAGCGTTTTCCAGAAAAGTTCCCTGGAGAAAGTCGCGAATATCTTCTTCCACCATATCGACCCATTCCGCATCGTCCACTAGATCGATCTTGGTGAGCACCACCAGGCCTTGTTTGACGCGAAGCAGTTGGCAGATTTCCAAATGTTCGCGTGTTTGCGGCATGACACCCTCGTCGGCGGCAATCACCAAAGCCACCAGATCGATGCCCGTGGCCCCGGCCACCATGTGTTTGACGAAACGCTCATGTCCCGGTACGTCCACGATGCCCAGTCGCGTGCCGTCAGGCAGGTCCAGATAAGCGAACCCCAACTCGATGGTGATGCCCCGACGCTTTTCTTCTTTGAGCCTATCCGTGTCGATTCCCGTCAGAGCACGAATGAGGGACGTTTTTCCATGGTCGATGTGACCAGCGGTGCCGAGCACGACTTGGTGCATGGTGTTTGACCTCGTTCACGCCAAAAGATGTGGAATAGGCTGTATTCTTCGGCATAGTGCCACATTCGCTCCTGCAATTCAACGCGGTTGCCAAAAAGAAGCTGCCTTAGAAGAGAACCAGCCCTTTTTTGAGAAAGCGATTCCCAGAAGCGGTGTGAGCCGCGCGACGTTCCCGCACGTTGCGGCGCTTCCACAGCTTGGTGGATCAACCAAGACCGTGTTTCGTCCTCCAGGGCAAGCCTTGAGAAAGATCAGACGCTGTGATAGGAGGCGATAAAGGCTGAGATGGCTGATGATCTACGGCAGTGGAGGCGCAAGGTGCGTCCTGGTGGTGGAAAGATCTGGATCGGAGCGGTTTGCCTCTGGCTTTTCTTGGCTTTTACAGCCCTAAGTGTGGGTTTTGGTTTTCGCCTCGTTTTGTTTGGCTCGACACCGGCCGTGGCTTACAAACCTTCTGCAAAGGTACTCATTCGAACCGGCACGGGCGCTCGCGCCGTGGCGACCCAACTGGCCAAAGAAGGTGTGGTCACCGACGCGAACCTTTTTTACTGGTATGCTCGAGCCCGAGGTGTGGCCGGCCGAATGAAAGCCGGCGAATATCAATTCCCGGCGGCGCCGACGCCCAACCTGGTGCTGGATGTTTTGCTGCAAGGCAAGGTGGTGGTGTACCGGGTGACCATTCCGGAAGGCGCAACCCTCAAGGATGTGGCACGTCTTGTGGCCGCCACGGAGCTCGCCGAGGCCGACGCGATTTTGCAATGGGCTCGAGACCCCCACCTCATGGCCTCTCTGAATGTGACGCACCCTGCTTCGTCCCTGGAAGGCTACCTCTTTCCGGAAACCTACCTGTTTCGACGCACGGATCGTCCTCAAGACGTGCTGCGACGCATGGTGCTGGAATTTTGGCGCAGGTTTTCTCCCCCACGGCAAGCTCAAGCGCGCCGGATGGGTTTTACCGTCCATGAAACGGTCACCCTCGCCTCCTTGGTGGAAAAAGAAACCGTCAGGGATGACGAACGGCCGGTGATCGCCGGGGTTTTCCTCAACCGGCTGCAGCGCCAAATGCCCCTGCAAAGTGATCCGACGGCGGTCTACGATCTGGGGGACTTCACAGGCCCCATTCTTCGGCGCCATCTGGAAAGGGAGAGTCCTTACAATACATACCTTCACAAGGGACTGCCGCCCGGGCCCATCTGCAATCCCGGAGAGAAATCCTTGCGCGCGGTCCTGGAGGCCAAGAAGAGTTCCTACTTGTATTTCGTCAGCAACAATGACGGATCCCATACATTTTCCAGCACCTATCAGGAACATGTGGAGGCCGTGGCGCGTTTTCGCTCCATGAAGCAAGAAGGCCGAAACGGGGAAACCGTTCCTGTAAATGAACTCCATGCCGAAGACATGCCATGAACAACTCTAACGCGCACTTTGAGAGGCCACGGACTGCGGCAAGTCTCATTCTCGCCGCCGGTAAGGGCAGCCGAATGAGGGGCTATGACGGCAACAAAACCCTTCTTCCCCTGCTTCCCAGGGCCCGCAACCCCTACGAGGGATCACATCCCATACTCGTGGAAGTTTTGGAAAACCTCCCGCCAGGCCCCAAGGGTATCGTCGTGCATCATCGAGCTGAAGATGTTCGGCGAGAAACATCGTCTATGGACTGCACCTATATCTTTCAGCCGGTCACCGACGGTACGGGAGGCGCCGTGCTGGCTGCCCGGCCGTTCCTGAGAAACCTTGAGGAAAAGGCGATCATTATCACCATGGGCGATGTGCCGCTCATTCGCCGTCAAACCTACGCTCGCCTTTTGAAAGGCCTGGAGGCCGCTCACATGAGCGTTCTGGCATTTCACCCTGAGGATTCGGCCCAGTACGGCAAGCTCGATGTTCAAGAAAAACGTGTGCAACGCATTGTGGAATGGCAATACTGGCGCAGCATGGAGGGGCACATGCAACAGGCCCCATGCAATGCGGGCGTGTATGCCGTGGACCGAAGCGCCCTGTTGGAAGGCCTGGACGCCCTGGCGCAACGCCCTCACGACGTGCGCAAGCAAAGAGACGGCCGATGGGTTGTGATTCAGGAGTATTTTCTCACAGACCTGGTGGAAATCTTCAATGCCCAAGGCCTCACGGTCACGCTCACTATGGCGGAACCCTGGGAAGTCATGGGCGTGGACACGCCGAAGGCCCTTGCCGAGGTTCAAAAAATCTACCGTTTACGTCAAGGCAACAATTGACGGGACCAGCCAAACTATTCTATTGAGCTTTCGGGTACAAACACTTTCCAGGGGCCTGGCCTTGGAAAGAGTGCGCGTCAGGAGGTTTCTTTTAACCATGCAAGGAGGGATTCATGCCAGTGAAGCTCGTCGACCGAACGCCGTCCGCCTATTCCTACCCGCTTCTCATCAAGCATCTATTGCACAAACCGTTGCGTTGCACGCCGAACCAGGAAATCGTTTACCGGGACTTGTATCGCTTTACCTACGCCGAGATGTTTCGAAGGGTGCATAAGGCGGCCCACATGTTGAGAAGCCTTGGGGTGGCCGAAGGTTCCACGGTGGGTGTCATGGACTGGGACAGCCATCGATATCTGGAACTCTTCTACGCCGTGCCCATGATGGGTGCCATTTTGCACACGGTGAACATTCGACTCTCGCCCGAACAGATTCTTTTTACCATCAACCACGCCGAAGACGACGTGCTCTTTGTACACACGGACTTTCTGCCCATTGTAGAGGCCGTTAAGGATCAATTCCAAACCGTGAAGAAGATCGTGGTGCTCAAGGACGGCGCCGATACACCCAGCTCCAAGGTGCCTCTGGACGGCGAATATGAAGAGCTGCTGGCTCAAGCCTCCGACGATTATGCCTTTCCCGATTTTGACGAAAACGCCAAGGCGACCACCTTTTACACCACGGGCACAACGGGGCTGCCTAAAGGGGTTTATTTCAGTCATCGACAACTGGTGCTGCATACGCTGGCCGTGTTGGCGGCGGCGGGATCCTATCACACGGCGGCCGCCTTTCGATCCAATGACGTTTACATGCCCCTGACGCCCATGTTTCATGTCCATGCGTGGGGCATTCCGTTCGTGGCTGCTCAGTTGGGTGTCAAGCAGGTGTATCCGGGTCGCTATGATCCGGCCGTCATTTTAAAACTCTTGGTGACCGAAAAGGTGACTTTTTCCCATTGTGTGCCGACCATTTTGCACATGATTCTCTCCAGTCCGGCCGCCAAGAATGTGGATCTTGCGGGATGGAAAGTCATCATCGGTGGATCCGCTCTCACTAAGGGCCTGTGCAAGGCAGCCATGGACCGAGGTGTGGACCTCATCACGGGCTATGGCATGTCGGAAACCTGCCCTGTGCTCACCCTAGCCCAGCCGCAACCTGACATGATGTCCTGGTCCGCTGATGAGCAAATTCCGGTGCGGTGCCGAACGGGCCAGCCCATTCCTCTGGTGGACCTGCGGGTGGTGACGTCGGACGGCGTGCCTCTGCCCCACGACGGCAAAAGCACCGGGGAGGTGGTGGTCCGTTCCCCGTGGCTCACTCAAGGCTACTTCAAGGACCCCGAACGTGCCGAAGAGCTGTGGGACGGAGGTTGGCTGCACACGGGGGATGTGGGCTTCATTGATGAGCGCGGCTATTTGCAGATCACCGACCGCATCAAGGATGTTATCAAGACCGGCGGAGAATGGATTTCTACCCTCATTCTGGAAGACATTCTCATGCAGCACCCCGGCGTGAGCGAAGCGGCGGCCATTGGCGTTCCGGACGAAAAATGGGGCGAGCGGCCCATGGTGCTCGTGGTGCTCAAAGAGGAATTCAAAGGAAAGGTCACGGAGGAGGAGATTCGCCGGCATTTTATGCGGTTTGTGGACGAGGGCGCCATTACCAAATGGGCGGTTCCGGACAAAATCGGTTTTGTGGAAGCACTGCCCAAGACCAGTGTGGGCAAGCTGGACAAAAAGGTTATGCGCCAGCAGTACCGTTAGCACTTCCATGCCGGGAGGCGCGGCGGCACCTCCCTGTCCTGAACACACTTTAAGGGCGCCAGAATTCGGGAATCACAAGGACCAGGACCGTATAGATTTCCAGTCGCCCTAAGAGCATGCTTAAAGACAAAAGCCACTTGGCGGCTTGAGGCAAGGCCGCGTAATTGTCTGCTGGGCCCATGGCGCTAAAACCCGGCCCGATGTTTCCCAAGGTGGCGGCGACGGAGGAAAAAGCAGTGAGAAGATCCAAACCCAAGGCGGCCATCAGAAGGGAAAAAAGAACAAACAGACGCAAGTAGAGCACAAAGAAGCCCCAGATGCTGTGCAGCACGTCCGCAGGCACCATGCGACCTCCCAGTTTCACTTGAAAAACCGAGCGAGGATGTATCAGGAGCAGCGTTTCTCGGTATCCCCGCTTGATCAAAAGAAGAATGCGCAGGCATTTGATTCCACCACCGGTGGATCCGGCAGATCCTCCCAAAAACATGCACAGAAAGAGAACGACTTGGGCCAGCGGCGGCCATGTCTCATAGTCCGCCGTGGCAAATCCGGTGGTGGTGAGAATGGAGATCACTTGAAAGGCGGCATATCGAAAGGCTTGGGATAGGCTGGTATCGGTGGAACCATAAAGGCTTCCAGCGGTGGCGGCAATCAACAGGGCGCAAAGTCCAAGAAAAAAGCGGCATCCGGGATCGCGCCAAAAAGAGTGAACGCGGCCCCTAAGGGCCGCATAATGCAAAGAAAAGTTGATACCGGCCAAGAGCATGAAGATCATGACCACACCATCCAGGTAGGCGCTCTGGTAGTGGCCCACCGAGGCATTCTTGGTGGAAAAGCCGCTGGTGGCCAAGGTGGCAAAGGTGTGGCTTAAGGCCTCAAAGAGGTTCAATCCTCCGGCCATGAGCAGCACGGTTTCCGCCGCCGTGAAAAGGATGTAGACCTTCCACAGAGCCATGGCCGTGTCTTTGATACGTGGGCGTAGCTTGTCCGGCACGGGGGATGGAACTTCAGCTTTATAGAGCTGCATGCCGCCAACGCCCAAAAAAGGCAGGATGGCCAAGGATAACACGATGATGCCCATGCTGCCCAACCAGTGGGTCAAAGCCGGCCAAAGCAGGAGACTCTCAGGCACCCTTTCGATGTCGATCAGCACCGAGGCGCCGGTGGTAGTAAAGCCCGACATGGATTCAAAAAAGGCAGCGGTAAAGATGGTGTGTCGACGTGCGACGTCTTTGTCCCTTTAGCAGAAGCGCACGCCCATGGAAAGATGCAGGGAGAGTAGTTCTTGCACGGTCGCGTGGAATCTGTTAAAAAGCCATGTTGTGAAATAAAGCGCCTACAGGAGGGATCTATGTCGCAATGGGCGTGGCGCATTGGCATGTTGGTGGTGGGCTGCGTTCCCGCCATTATTGGTGGGGGGCTGTTTTGGCATCTCTTTAAAAAATGGACGGCGGTGGTGGTGTGGGAAATCGTGCTTCTTTTTCTTCTCAGCCTCATCATCGCCAAAGGAGACAAAAAAGCGACCCAAGAAGCCCATCACTAAGACGCTGATTTATTGAGGGACTTTTATGGAATGCCGCAAAGAAAAGAACGTGGAGTTGTGCGCGTGCTCTTATGAGCCCTGTGCCAAAAAGGGCCTTTGTTGTGAATGTCTGCAGTATCATTTGAAAAGTCGGCAGCTTCCGGGCTGCTGTTTTCCCAAGGACGCCGAACGCACCTACGATCGATCCTTTGAACACTTTGCGCGCCTGGTGCAGGAAAAAAGGATCTGACGGCCCGCTCTCTTTCGGCCCTTGTGGGCTGCTTCTGCCGCCCCCCTACTGAGGGAGCGTGCTCTGCTGGATCTCATTCGCTTTCCGATGATTCCCATTGACCCGCTTTGTCGGCTCGTGTAGATATGCGCCCGATCGACCGCCGGAACCCTCTCCCATGCGAGAGGGTTTTTTTCCGCGGGCGTTCGGGAACCTTTGAGGTGCCGGAAAACGCGTGTGTCGAAGTCGTGGGAGAAACCGTGCCATGCCATCCAATGAATGCAGAGGCTTTGTTGCGGATCTGGTGGATCTTGTGGTCTTTTCTTGGAAGTTTGTGGTCATCTGCATAGGGATCGCCCTGGCGGCGGCGGCGCTCTATCTGTGGAAAGCCGAACCGCTCTATGCCGTCAAGATGCAGGTGAGGCCGGGGATTACGGCCTTTGACGAAACGGGCAAAGAAATTCGCAGTTGGAATGTGGGCGACGTCATGGACTTCTTTCGCCAGGATGCGTATCGGGCCTTTCTACCGAAGAGCGGATCTTCCGGGAAGCCCCTCACCCTGCATCCTGCGCAAGGCCGCAGTGCCACGACAGTGACGCTGACCTTGTATCATGCGGATCCGAGCGAGGGCGTGCGTCTTCTGCAGCAATTCTATGACAACCTGCTCCAGCATTACCAAACTTCGGGCAAAGAACCTCTCATTGCGGTATCCACCAAAAAGATTCAGGAAAGATTGCAGTCGCTGGAAAGCTTGATGCACTCTGTGGATGCCGTGGAACGGCCGACTGTGGAGGCCGAATTGGAAGGAAGGAAGGGGGAGCTTGCGGCCATGAGCCGGCTTTTGGCGACCGTTGAGAAGCGGATTCAGGAAATGGCGGCTCTCAAGCCTGATCCCCAGGTGTTCCACGTTCTTTTGGAACATGAAAGCCTGGCCAAGACCTTGCGCCGCGACATGGCCGAGGAATCCCGCCTCATCGCGAGCCTTCAGTTGGCCCGGGACGCTCTGGACATAAAAAAACGCCGCCTAGAGGCGGAAAAAGCTTTGGAGCATCAAAAGCTCGCCGCGCTCGCTCCATTGGAACAGGTGGTGCCTCCCGTGGCCAGTCCCTACCCTGTTCGACCGCAAAAGAAATGGCACGTGGTGGGCGCTGTCATGGCAGGGAGTTTTTTGGGTCTTTTGCTGGGGCTTGGCCTGCGGGAGCGTCGGCTTTCAGGGTCCGCCGCTCGGTAAAGCCAAACCCGTCGGCGGTGCCACGTTTTCAAGGAGGGAAAAACAGGAGGCCTATCGATGCATTTGCAAAAGCGTGTCCTAGTCACAGGCGGCGCCGGTTTTTTAGGTTCCCATTTGTGCGAAAAACTTCTCGCGCAGGGCCATGACGTCTTATGTGTGGATAATTTCTATACGGGCACCAAGGGCAACATCGCGCACCTGCTTTCAAACCCCTTTTTTGAAGTCCATCGGCACGACATCACCTTTCCCCTTTTTGTGGAGGTGGATCAAATTTACAACCTGGCATGTCCCGCCTCACCAGTGCACTATCAAAACGATCCGGTCCAGACCACCAAGGTGTGCGTTCATGGCTCCATCAATATGCTCGGCCTGGCCAAGAGGCTCAAAGCACGGATTCTGCAAGCCTCCACTTCGGAGGTCTACGGTGATCCCACGGTTCATCCCCAGACGGAAGACTACCGAGGCAACGTCAATCCCATCGGCCCACGGTCTTGTTATGACGAGGGCAAGAGGTGTGCCGAAACCCTGTTTTTTGACTATCGTCGCCAGCATAAGCTTTCCATCAAGGTAGCGCGCATCTTCAACACCTATGGGCCGCGCATGCATCCCAATGACGGGCGGGTGGTGAGCAACTTCATCGTGCAAGCGCTGCTCAATAAGCCCATCACCGTCTTTGGTGACGGTTCCCAAACCCGATCCTTTTGCTATGTGGACGACATGGTCGACGGCCTTATTCGGCTGATGGAGTCCCCCGAGGAGGTCACGGGGCCCATCAATTTGGGCAATCCCGATGAATTCACGATTATGGAACTGGCCCAGCTGGTGCTGGAATTGACCGGCTCCAAGTCCGAAATTCGATTTGAACCGTTGCCGAAAGACGATCCCGTGCGGCGCCGTCCGGACATCACGCGAGCTCAACAGATCCTTGAATGGGCGCCGACGGTGCCGCTGCGTGAAGGGCTTCGCAAGACCATTGATTATTTTGACGATTTCTTGCGACAGCGGGCCTTAAGTGCCGATGGGTCAGCGATGGCGCCGCAACGTTCCGCTGGTTTCTAGGAGTTTTTTCAATAGAGAGCTCTCGAGGGGTTCGTTGAAAATACCGGCTTCGGCCTCGCTGATTCGAAACACGTTGTGGATGCTGGGCGGATTTGGGTTTCGCCTCGGTGTGCAGTTCGCCACCTTTGTGCTGGTGGCCCGTGTGCTTCGACCGGAAGCCTTTGGAGTGTTTTCTGGGTGCTTGGCCGTGGTTTCCGTGCTGGTGCCCTTTGCCACCTGGGGTACCGGCAATATTCTCATCAAACATACGGCGCGCCGGCCTCAGCTTTTCAGGACCTACTGGGGCGCAGCTCTGCTCACCGCCCTGCTCTCGGGTTTCGCCCTCATGGCCTGTGCCGTCGGGATCGGGATGGTGCTTTTTTCACCGCACCTGGCCTTGACCGTTATGGCTCCCATTGCTGTGGCCGATCTTCTGGGAACGCGTTGCGCGGATCTGGCCAGCCAGGCCTTTCAGGCTCAACAAAAGCTCTCCGGGGCGTCGATCATTTGGAGCGTCGTGAGTCTTCTGCGGTTGGTGGGGGCCGTGGCTTTGTGGTGGCTTCCTTGGGAAAAGACCGCCGCCCTGTGGTCATTGTTCTACATGCTGAGCGGGCTGGGCTCCGGCCTGTTCGGTGTTTATTGGGTCAGGGCTTTGTGGGGACCCGCTTCATGGTCTTTGAAACCGCTTCGCGGGGAATGGCGTGAAGGCTTTTATTTCGCCATCAGTCTTTCGGCGCAGGGAGCGTATAACGACATCGACAAGACCATCCTGTTGCGGTTGGGATCCGGGGATCTGGCGGGAGCGTACGCCGCGTGCTATCGGTTGGTGGATGCCGGCTTTACCCCCATCAAAGCCTTGCTGGCTTCCACGTATCCTCGGTTTTTTCAGGAAGGCGCCAAAGGACTGGGGGCGGCCTTGGAGTTTTCTCGAAAACTTCTGCCCTGGTCCTGCGCATACGGGACTCTGGCCTGGCTGGGCCTTATCCTCTGTGCGCCGCTCTTTCCCTGGATATTAGGACGCGACTACGCTTTAACTCCAGCCATGATTCCCTGGTTGGCTCCATTGCTGCTCATTCGCACCGTGCATTTTCTCGCCGCTGATGCATTGACGGGATCCGGTTATCAAGGCCATCGCAGTGCCGCCCAAGTGGCAGTGGCCTTACTCAACCTGGTGCTGAATCTTTGGTGGATTCCGCGCTCTGGCTGGCTGGGGGCTGCGTGGAGCAGTCTCATCTCCGATGGGGCCTTGGCTGTGGGCCTGTGGGTTCTGGCTGGAACATTGAGACATCGCCATGGTTAAGCGTTTGGGTCTGATAGCCGAAAAAATCCTGCACATGACCGTCCTTTGGCTTCTTATGGACTTTTTCCTGCCGCTGTGGAATGAGGTGAGAGGCCTTGAAGAAGCGGCGGACCTGGGCCCGGCGCAAGTGACCACGGTGGTGTTTTCCCTGGGGTTTGCGGGGGCCGTGGTCATTACGGCGCCATGGAAGGCCCTTCGCACCGCAATGCGCTCCCCCCTGGTGTGGATGCTTTTGCTTTGGGCCGGTATCTCCTTTTTCTGGTCTGAGGCGCCGGATCTGACCATGCGCCGAAGCGTGGGCGTGGGTTTGGTGGCGGTGTATGCTCTGGTCCTGCGCGTTCGCTTTACGGATCAGGCATTCATGACCCTGGTGGGTTGGGCCTTGCTCATCGCCTTGGCCACCAGCGTGGTGATGGTTGTGGTGACGCCCCATTGGGCCGTGATGGAATACCCCCATGAAGGGGCCTGGAACGGCGCATTCCTTCATAAGAATGTCTTGGGGCGTATCGCGGCTTTGGGCATCCTCTTTTTCGCTTTTCTGCGCTGCACCAACAAGCATTCCGCTCTGTGGAGCGGGGCTTTGGTTCTGGCGGCCGTCACTTTATGGAAATCCCAGTCGGCATCGTCTCTGGTTGTGGTCGTCGTCCTGAGTGCTCTGGGGCTTGGTCTGCGTGCACTGCCTCAAAGGCGCCTGTGGAAGGGAAGCACAGCGATGGTGGTTGCCATGGGACTAGCCACAGCCGCTTTTTATGCGCTGCTCAATGTGGATCTGATCCTTCAAATCCTTCGGCGGGATGTGACCCTGACCGGCCGCACGCCGCTGTGGGCTGCTCTGATGCCTTTGCTTCGAGAAAAGTTCTGGACGGGTTATGGTTTTCGAGCCTTCTGGTTGGGGTGGGAAGGGCCTTCCGCGGAAGTTTACCGCGCCCTGACGTGGTTGCCCGAGCACGCGCACAATGGGTTCTTGGATCTATGGCTGGAGCTTGGGCTTGTGGGCGTGCTGCTTGGGGCCGGGCTTGTGCTGAGCCCCTTCGTTTTCCATGGACGCGGTGCCACACAGGGGCGTCCCCTGGATTTGTTTTGGGTTCTTCTCGGGCTTTTTGTTTTGCTTTATAACCTCCCTGAGTCGTACTTTATGCGACCCAACAGCGTTTTGTGGCTCTTGGGTGTGGCCGCGGCCTTTGCACCGCAGAATCAGGAGGAGCGCTCTTGACGCATCGTCCCCGCGTTTTGGTATATCGGGATCATTTGCTGCCGCTGAGCGAGACCTTTGTGGTCAATCAAACGCTTGGTCTGGAACGCTTTGAGGCTTTCTTGCTCGGCGCCAAACCCGGGCATGCGCCGCGCATCGAACTTCCTCGAGATCGCCTGCGCCTGCTCAATACCGGAGGACCCGAGGGGCTGGTCAGGGAAATTCTCTTTAAATTCTTTGGCAGGATTCCTCGAGATATTCTTCAATGGTGTCACTCGCTTCGGCCCGTGCTTGTGCACGCTCATTTCGGCCAGGACGGCACCTTGGCCATGCCCTTGGCTGAGCGCCTGGGACTGCCGCTCATCGTCAGCTATCACGGCAGCGATGCCACGGTCAAAGATGCTTATGCGTGGGGTTCCTACATCGGCCATCGGCTGTATCGCCTGCGGCGTCAAAAGCTGGCTCGCACCGCCCAGGCCTTTGTCACGCCAAGCCGTTTCGTCAAAAAAATGGCCGTCCTGCGACAAGGAATGCCTGAAGAAAAGATCCACGTGATTCCGCATGGTATCGATGTGCAGCGTTTTTATCCAGAGCCGCATCCGGGAGAGGGCCGCGTCCTTTTTGTGGGGCGCCTCGTGGAACTGAAGGGACTGCATCATCTCATCGAGGCCATCTCTAGGATTCGGGCCTCTTTTCCTCGCATCCATTTAAGGGTTGTGGGCGACGGCCCGGAGCGCCGCGCCTTTGAAGAGCTTGCACGAAGAAAGCTCGGCACGGCTTGTACCTTTCTGGGAGCCCTGCCTCACCTGGCCGTCCGTGATGAAATGCAAAAAGCTTTCGTCTTTTGCATGCCCAGCATCAGCATGCCCAATGGGGAAGCCGAAAGTTTCGGCATGGTTTTTCTGGAAGCCCAAGCCTGTGGGGTACCCGTAGTGGCGTATGCTGTCGGAGGCATTCCCGAGGTGGTGGCTCATGGTGTGACGGGATTTCTTGCCAAAGAGGGCGACGTCGAGGCTCTTGCCCGACACCTCAAGACTTTGCTGGAAAATGCCGATCTTAGGAACGCCATGGGTCGAGCTGGGCGGGCTTGGGTGGAAACCCATTTCGATCGACGCCGTCAAAACGAGGCCCTGGAAAACCTTTACCAACGGATCTGCCGTGCAGGTTTTTGAATATGCGTGAAAAGAAACTGGGGTACTTGTCCGGAGCTCCTCGAGTGTCCACGCGGCCGGAAGCAGAAGCTTGGGGGCCTAAGTCGCACATCTTGGGGTTTATCGGAGCCTTTCGTCAGCTTGGCTGGGACGTACGGCCCTTCATTGTGGGAGATCGTATGCCCACGGCGTGGGTGAGCGCAGGATCGGAACAGAAACTGAGCCGCGGCTTATGGACGCGGGCTGCCGCCGACCTGGTGCGGCTTGCCCTGGCCTATCGCCATCGGCATATGGCTTGGAAAGAAATTGGGCCGGTGGACTGGGTTTATGAGCGTTTTGGAGTTTTTCAGTCCTTGGGACGGGCTTTTCAGCGCCGCGGCATTCCATGGATCCTGGAAACCAACGGACCTTTCTTTTACGAAGCCAAGATGGAACGGCGCAGCATTGTGCTGAGTGCTGTGGCGCGCCACTTGGAAATCAAAGCCTATCGAGACTGTGATGTGCTGGTGTGCATCACAAAGCCGCTGCGGGACATCATTGTTCGGGAAGCGGGCGTGCCTCCGGATAAAATCGTGCTTGTGCCCAACGGCGTGGACACCGTGCGGTTCGATCCGGCTAAAGCGGATGGGTCTCGCTATTTTTCCATCCCTACCCTGGGGTTTGTGGGCAGCCTCATTGCCTGGCAGGGATTGGACCGCCTGATCACCGCCGTGGCCGAACTCAAACAGGAAGGTATCCACTGGGCTTTGGTGATTGCCGGAAACGGCCCGGAACGCAGGGCTTGGGAGGCGCTGGCGAGGGATCGAGGGGTGAGCGATCGGGTCCTCTTTCTGGGCGGGGTTCCCTGGGATCAGGTGCCCCAGGTACTGGGGCGCATCGATGTTGGGTATTCCGGGCAGGTCCCCATGAAGATCGGCACCATGTACCATTCCCCTTTGAAGCTCTACGAATACCTGGCCATGGGGAAACCCGTGGTGGCTGCAGCCTATGAAGATGCCGTGCGCGTTGTGGTTCCGGAGGAAACAGGGTATCTTTTTGCGCCGGATTCCATGGCCGAGCTCAAGAGGGCTCTGCGCCGCGCTTACCGTCATCGAGAGCGCTGGCAGGACATGGGAGCCAAGGCTCGCCAGCAGGCATTCACTCGGCATGGATGGGTAGTGCGCGTCCGCCACCTCATCGCGGAAGTAGAACGTATCCTGTCTCGGAAAGGGTCTTGCGGGTCTAGATGGAAGTCGTTCGCTTTTTGGGCATCACAGTCCATGCGCTGACCACCGAACAGCTGACCGCATGGGTCGTGAAAGCGGTGGAAGAGCGGCGCAAGGTGATTGTGGGTAACCACAATCTGCACAGCGTCTATTTGTACTATCACCACCCCCGCTTTCGTGCTTTTTGCGATGCGGCGTCCGTCATTCACGTGGACGGTATGTCCTTGGTGCTGCTGGCCAAGCTTCTGGGTGTTCCACTCCGCGCCGAACACCGCACCACTTACGTGGACTGGATCGTGCCGCTCATGCAAACCGCGGCGCAGAAGGGATACCGGGTCTTTCACCTGGGAGGACGCCCCGGTGTAGGGGAAAAAGCGGCAGGGGTACTGCGCCGATCCGCTCCTGGCCTTCAGATTCGGACACATCATGGCTACTTTGACACCAAAGGGCCGGAAAACGAGGCGGTCCTTTACATCCTTGCAGACTATCAACCGCACATTCTCATGGTCGGTATGGGTATGCCTCGGCAGGAAGCGTGGATTCTGGACAATATCCAGGCCCTGCCAACCCATGTGATTCTTAATTCGGGGGCCTGTTTCGATTTTGTGGCCGGGGTGGTTCCCATGCCGCCGCGTTGGATGGGCCGTTTGGGATTAGAGTGGCTTTATCGGCTTCTGAGCGAACCGAGGCGGTTGTGGAAGCGCTATCTTGTGGAACCCTTTTATCTGACCGGGCTTGTGGCGGCGGAATTTCTGAGCCGTCGCCTGGCACACCGGCCCGAGGTTAAGGATCAAGCTAGATGAGTGAAGGACGTCTTCGCTCTTATGAACCCTTGCTGATTTCCACGCACCGAGTGTTGGATCCCTTGGTGGCAGCTCTGGTGTTCCTGGCCGTGAGCGTCTATTTTCGAAACTACCACGAACCCTTGTATCCTGCAGCGGCCAGCGTCATCTTTCTTCAGGGCTTTGGTATCTTTCACCTGGCCGGCATTTATCGGTCCTGGCGGGGCACGCCTTTGCGCCAGGAACTGTACCGCGTGCTTTGGGGCTGTCTCATCCTTTTCACCACATCCCTTGTCCTGGCCTATGCCTTGAAAATGCATGCCATTTACACCAGGGAAGTGGTGCTGTCCTGGATGGCCCTTTTGCCCATTGTTTTGTGTTGCGAAAGACTGGTGATGCGCACCATTGTGCGGCGCTTGCGGGCAAAGGGGTGGAACACGCGGCATGCCGTGGTGGCGGGCCGTGGGCATTTGGCGGAACACCTCATTGCCTGGTTTCGAGAAAACCCGTGGATCGGCGTCAAAATCACAGGATTCTTTGACGATAAGACCGACACACCTTTGGATACCCTCCCCTACCTGGGTCCGCTCGTGGATCTTCCCCAATACGTCAAGGAAAAAAATATCCACCATGTGTATCTGGCCTTGCCCACTAAAGCCTACGAAAAGACCGAATGGCTCGTGAGGGAATTGGCCGACACCACGGCTTCTGTTTTTGTGGTCCCGGATGTCTTTCTGCTGGATGTGTTCCTTGGTGGTCACATCATCCGTCTGGACAACATGGCTTTCGTGGGCCTCTGGGATTCACCGCACATGGGGGTCAACAATCTTCTCAAACGGGCTGAAGACCTGATCCTTGGAAGCCTGGCGCTTTTGGTGGCGGCGCCGGTGATGGCCGTCATTGCCGTGCTGGTGAAACTCACTTCCCCAGGGCCGGTTCTTTTCAAGCAATGGCGTTACGGCCTGGATGGACAACCCATCAAGGTGTACAAGTTTCGAACCATGAGCGTCTGCGAAGACGGGTATACCTTTAAACAAGCCACCAAAGGGGACCCTCGTGTCACCCCTCTGGGTAGGTTCCTGCGCAAGAGTTCCCTGGACGAACTGCCGCAACTCATCAACGTCATTCAGGGTCGCTTGTCCCTGGTGGGGCCTCGACCGCATCCGGTGGCCTTAAACGAGGAATTTCGTAAAAAAGTCTTCGGTTACATGCTTCGCCACAAGGTGCGACCCGGCATCACGGGGTTGGCTCAGATCAAGGGCTGGCGCGGGGAAACAGACACGCTGGAAAAGATGCAAAAGCGGGTGGAATTCGACTTGGAATACCTGCGCTCCTGGTCCCTGTGGCTCGATATCAAAATCCTTCTTTTGACCGTTTTCCAGGTCTGGAAGAGCGAAAACGCTTACTGACCAAGGTTTCGCGACGGGTCGAAAGGGCTTTTCATTTCAGGGGCTCGTCCAAATTAGGTTGACGGCGTCTTGTGCACTGCCAATTCATGCTGTCAACGTTGAAAGCACGCAAAAAAGACCAATGTTGATCAAGTCTCCCGAAGCTTGTTCGGGAAAAAGGTCGCAGGAGCGGTGCACATTGCCAACCGGTATTTCGCTGTGGGCGTTCCCACGGAGCGGGATAGGCACCCCAAGAGAGTGACGCAAGCGTTCTTTAATAGCAATGAGGGCTCTGCCATAGATTGAAACGGGGAAGGTGTGGAAAAGGTTGAAAGATGCGCAATCGCGTTCTACGTGTCCCCTTTTCCTTCAAGTTCGAAGTGCAGGCCGGCCTTTCTTTTAATCCGTAAGAGGCCTGGGCTTTTGTGAAAATACATGTGCGGAGAATCCGCGCCGAGGGCCAGAAAAAGGCGCTCGATGGCATCAAAGAGCACGGGCCGGTCCGGGTACGTAAAAGCCTTTTCTTCAGCCCGCAATGCCTGCCAGGTGGCATGTGCCTTCGGGTGCTTGGCAAAGACCTGTTCTTTGGCCTCTTCGCAAAAGAACATGGCGCAGGAGATGGGCGGCAGAGTCCACACACAGCCCCGGGGCCCAAGATACACGCAGCGATCCGATCTAAAGGGGCGAAGCAGGGCCTGAAAAAGCCTTTCTCTTTCGTCGAGTTCGGACACAAGGTAAGTGATGACCTGATCGGCGAAAAAAGTGAAGATACTTTCAAATCCACAGCAGGCGCTCTGGTTCGTTTCAAAGCAGCGTGCCGTACAATGAGGTGCGAAAAAGCTTTCGTGGAAGGCACGAAGCTTTTGCCGAAAGACAAGATAAGGCTTCACGGTCGCTTGCAGCCCGGCGAGATGATCCTCAGAAAGGGTTTCCATGGCGGCCCGAATCATGGTGAAACTTGCCCATTGGTCCCGATTGTATTCGCTCATAGGGCACGCAAGAGTCTCCATTTACGTGTCGTGTCGTGGGCCAACACGCCATAGGGAGAAGAAGGAGCGGGTATGGCATCCGAAGTCTGGATCACCTTCGTTACCGTAGGACATGCCGATCAGGCCTACACCATCGCCAAAACCGTGGTGGAGGAAAACTTGGCTGCCTGCGTGAACATCATTCCCACCGTCCGTTCCGTCTATCGGTGGAAAGGGGAACTGTGCGACGATGCGGAATGCCTTCTTTTGATCAAGACCACGCGCGATGTTTTCCCCCTGTTAAAGGCCCGTGTCAAGGCCTTACATAGTTACGAAGTTCCGGAAATCATCGCAGTGCCTGTGCAAGACGGCCATGAACCGTACCTGGAATGGGTGGTGGAAGGGACGCGCAAACCTTCCCAGTGACCCTGGGCTTCGAGAAGCTGCGAGAGGCCGTGCAAATCGGTCCAGTTCTCGGTTGGGGACCCATGGGAGGCCCCTGGTGGGATCCCCTGTGGAAACATAGCGAAGTGCAGCTTCTTATCGCGCCTTGCGTGTTTCCACAACATTGGACGTTTCCGGCTTCAAGAACACATTTAAGGACACGCTGCCGGCAGCCCGTCTAGGTTCGCACCGGTAGGCGCCGCTTCGCCATGGCAGGGTGCCCTCATGATGCGGATCAGGATCCCGGCAGCTCACGAAGACCGTCCATGGAGAGCACGGCGAAACGATACGGCGGGCCGACTTCTTCCTTATACCAGGTGAGGGATTCCATGGCCGCGCGCACTTCCTTGAACACGTCCTGCACCGAAGCGCCTCTTTGCGCCATTTGGCTGAGGCGATATTCCAAGGCCATGCGTCGAGGTACCGTAAAGGCATGGCGAATTTCCTCACCATCCAGTTGAGGCTGCTTCTTCTTTGTCCAGACAAGATAGAGCTTATAAGGGTTTTCCGGGTCTTGGGCCGAGACTCCGGTCAAAAGGAAATAGACCTGGTGCATGGGATCCAGGGGTACCACGCGGCACATCCTGCGCCGAAAGTCTTGGAATTGCGAGGCAAGAAAGGAAAGAGCCGCAGGGTAGATTTCGGCGATGTCCTCGAGTTTTTCCTCGGCAACAAAGCGGCTCAGCAACCGAGCCATCTCCGCGCCTTCCGGCGCACCGCCGGCGGCTACGGCGGCTCGCTTTCCCAAAGGATGAAGCCATTCCACCGTGCTGTGGGTGACGTTTCCTTGTGGATCCATATCCACGGCTTTGGCGTCTACGCCCAGAACGATCCCTTCCTTGGTCTCACAAGCGATGATCTGCGACATGAGCACACTCCTTTTGGTCTTAAGAAATGAAAACTTTACACATGGTGAAGAATTCCGCTACAAAGATATCATTATTGATCTCAGCCTCATGGCCTTCTTGACGTAAACTTAAGCAGGAGACCTGAAATGGACAAGAAGTGGCGCCTCTGTCTTCTTGTGACGGCCTTGCTCACGGCAGTCTGCCCGGCACTCTCGGCAAGCCAAACCATTCGAGACTGCACCTACGAGAATTTTCCTCTTACCTTTCGCGATGCGGAAGGGCAAGCCTCGGGCCTGTTCCATGACATGCTTCGAGAAATTGCCCTAAGGGAAAACTGGACCCTGCAATACCGTCACGACAGCTGGGAAAATTGTCTGCAGGCGTTAAAAGACGGTGATGTGGACGTGCTTCCAGCCATTGGTGAAGATCCGGAACGGGCCGGCTTGTACCGATTCGGCCGCGAAACCGTTTTGGTGAACTGGGGTGTGTTGATTACCGCGCAAGGACGTGGCGTCCAAAACATTATAGAGCTTGATGGCAAGCGGATCGCTGTGGCCAATGAAGACCTTTAGGCCCCAGCCTTGGTTGAACTGCTGCATCGGTTTCAACTTAAAGTGGAATACGTCCAGGTGGCCTCCTATGATGCCGTGCTCTCTGAGGTGGAAAGCGGCCTCGCGCACGCGGGCCTTACCAGCAGAACTTACGCGACTTTTGCCCAGAGGCGTTCCGGCCTCATGATGACGCCCATTGTGGTGCATCCGGTGGAACTGAAATTCGCCACGTCCCACAAGGCGGCACCTGGGCTTGTCGACACGATCGACGAGCATCTCAGAATTTGGAAAGCCGATGGGAAATCTCTATTCCATCAGGCGATGCAGCGGTGGCTTCTCGTACCGAAAGAATCCTCTGAACAAGGTGTTCTGCCCACCTATTTTTATGCAGCCTTAGCGGGCATCGCGATCTTGGCGGCCGTCATCTTCTTTATGCGGTCTCAACTTCGCGTGATGATTCGACGCGTTCAAGATGCTCACGGTCGGCTCGACGACGCGGCCACCAAACAGCGCGTCGCGGAGAGCGCTCTGGCCGAAGTGGAACGCTGGTACCGAGCCTGCTTTGAAAAGGCGGATGACGCTCAGATGATTCTTGACGAGAAAGGCATCATTCTTCAATGCAACCCCGCCGCATGCCGATTGTTCAATGTATCTCAAGAGCACATTGTGGGGAAAAAGCCCATGGATCTTTCGCCGGGAGTTCAGCCGGACGGCAGTCTGTCCCACCGAAAGGGGGCGGTTTTTTTGGAATCCACCCTAGCGGGATGTTCCCAGCGGTTTGAATGGATGCACGAAACCTTGGACGGCAAAACCTTCAAGGCGGAAGTGCAGCTGAGCCTTATGTTCCAGGCGGACCAGGCGCGCATTTTGGCCTGTGTGCGCGATGTTTCGCATAAGATGGCGGCGCAAATGGAGCGGGAACGACAGCGGGAATACCTTCAGACGGTGCTGGACGGTATTCCCATCGCCCTCTTTGTCATCGATCTGGAAGGCCGCGTCGTTTTTTGGAACGCGGTGTGCGAAAGAATCACTGGAATGTCTCAAAAGGAGGTCCTGGGTCGTTCATTAAACCTGAAGCCCATTCTCGAAGGCAAAGACCTGCCCATTCCCGCTCTGCTGCTTCTGCAAATGACCGCTCAGGATTTTCTTCAGAGACATCCCAAATGGAAGGCTCAGCCTTTACCTTTTCATGCCGAAGGCATTCAATTGACCGGAAAAATCGTGGTGCAAGGCCAGCAACGTCACATGAGCATCGTCGCCGCGAGATTACGAGACCGGCAGGGGGAATTGCTCGGCGCTGTGCAGTGCGCGCGTGATATCACTCAGGAAATCCAGACGCATAAACAGTTGGTGCATTCCCAGAAGATGGAAGCCATAGGGAAGCTCTCCGCCGGTATCGCGCACGACTTCAACAACATCCTGACGATCATTTTGGGATGCTGTGACCTCATTCGGAGAAAATCCAGTCTGGACTCCGCCACAAGAAAGCGTGTCGACGAAATCGAAAAGACGGCCGAACGGGCGGCAAACCTCACCAGGCAACTTTTGGTTTTCAGTCGAAAACAGCTCATGCAGCCCGTAGCCCTTGACCTCAATAAGCTCATCCAGGATCTCTACCCTATTCTTCGCCGTGCCGTGGGGGAAGACATTGAAATCAGCCAGAACCTGGGAAAAGATCTCTGGCCTGTCATAGCCGATCCCGTGTTCTTGGAGCAGACGCTTTTAAATCTTGTCATCAACGCCCGGGATGCCATGCCCCTTGGAGGCCGCATCACCATTGAAACGTGGAACGAGCCGCTGCGTGAGGATCGAGATGCAGGGCTCTTTGTCATTCGGTCGGGAGATTACGTGTGTTTTCGTGTGCGCGACACGGGCCATGGTATCGACCCGGAAATTCAGCAGAGGATTTTTGAACCCCTTTTACGACGAAACCCGAGGGCCGAGGCACCGGGCTTGCCACCGTTTACGGCATCGTGAAGCAGCTGGAAGGCTATATTTTGGTGGACAGTGGGGTGGGGCAAGGGGCGGCGTTTCAGATCTTTCTTCCTCGAAGCACAGCGCAGGAACAGATCTCGGCGGCCTCTTCAACCCAGGTATGCGCGGTTCCACCAGGTTCAGAAACGATCCTTGTGGTGGAGGACGAAGAGGCTTTACGGGAAATGGTTCTAGAGGTCCTCAGCGAAAACGGCTACAATGTGGTCACGGCGGCTTCCGGTGCGGAAGCTCTGGAAGTCTTGGAAGGGATGCCCAAAGTGGATCTTGTGGTGACGGATGTGGTCATGCCTGAAATGAACGGTGCGGCACTGAGCCGTCACCTTGCGGAAAAGGCTCCGCTGCTACCCGTTCTCTTCATTTCCGGTTACACGGAAGATCAGCTGGCGCATCGAGGAATGCTCCTGCCTGACGTGCATTTCCTGGCGAAACCCTTTAGCCCTGAAAAACTCCTTGAGACGGTGTGCCGCATTCTCCATCGAGAAACCCATGGACCTATCATGAGGGCAAATAATCAAGGCCGTCCCATGAAGGGGCGGCCTTGATTCAACCCTTAGATGTGGTCGGGACGACTGGATTTGAACCAGCGACCTCTGCGTCCCGAACGCAGCGCTCTCCCAAACTGAGCCACGTCCCGACGACGCTTCTTCTAACAGAACACAGCCTTTCTGTCTAGACTTTTCCAGCCTTAGGACGGCCGAAGATGCGTCTGGAGAAACTCCTCATGGATGCGGCGATGAGCTTGGATGTGCGAAAGCCTTCTGATGCACACCACCGCTGTTTTCCCGATCCGTGACGAAGGGATTCGCGGATTGGTGCAGAAAGGCTTCGGAGGGGCCTTCCATGGCGCCTGGATGGCCTGAGGCTCGGTCGAACGCCGACACGTGTCCTGCCATTGCTCGAGGATTTAAAGGCTTTCTTGCCGACGCAGTATTGTTGTTGGTGGAGGGTTGCAGTGTCTCCGCCTCCATCTTTTTTGGTCTTCATAGGGACGTGCGGGATTTTTTGGGAAAATATTCAAGGAGCCCGTCCGGGAATGGTTTTTAGAGGCCCTCTTCATTTATCTCATTCAGGAGGAGCGCCGCAAGGCGCGATCAGGCGTCGTGGCTTGCGCCGCTCCCACTGAAGGTGCTCTCAGAGAGGATTCTAGGATCTCGGCCATTGTGGTGGTATAGAAGAAGAGAAAAGTTTTGAGGAAATTTCAAAGGATCTGTGCTGCAGGTTCTGGATCAGAGGCTTGCCCGTGTGTTCGGAAGGTTGTCGCAAGGAAACATTGAGCCAACTGAGCGTCGCGTGTTCTGATGGAGAGGCGTCGCTGCCTTTGGAAACGGATGGGAAGCCCGCGCAGGGGGAAGAAGGCCTGAGGGTAAGGGAGCTGGCACCGAATTCTTTAGAGTTCAGCACGAGGGAAGGCGGCTCCACCGATGCCGAAGGTGCCGACGGCATGGGCCACGAAAGAGTGGTGAAGGCCGAAGCCCTGGAGGAATTCACCGATGCATTGCACGTGGATGTTCCGCGGCTGCCCCATGAACCCGGCGTGTATTTGTTCAAGGACCGCCTAGGACACGTCCTTTACGTGGGTAAAGCGCGCGACCTGCAAAAGCGCGTGGCGAGCTATGTGCGCAGCACCGATGCGCTCTCCCTGAAAACGCGGGCCTTGTTGAAGAACGCGTCCCACCTGGAATTTGTTGTTACCCTCAACGAAAAAGAAGCCCTTCTTCTGGAATCCAGCCTCATCAAGCGATACCGACCTCGATACAACGTGGTCCTGCGGGACGACAAGAATTACCCGGCCTTGAGGCTGGATCCTCGAGAGCCCTATCCGCGCCTGTCGGTGGTCCGCCGTTTTGAAAAGGATGGAGCACTCTATTTCGGCCCGTATCATGCCGCGCATGCCTTGCGGGAAACCCTCAAGGTGCTGCACAAAGTTTTTCCTTTGCGCTTGTGCAAGTCTTCCAAGCTTATTCCTCGAGATCGTCCCTGCCTCAATTATTCCTTGGGGCGATGCTTTGGCGCGTGCGCTGGCAAGGTATCTCAAGAAGAATACCAGCGCATGGTCGACGAAGTCATTCTGTTTCTTCAGGGAAAGACGCACACACTCCAAGGGCTGCTCAAGGAACGCATGCACCAGGCTGCGGAGGCTCTGGATTTTGAAAAGGCGGCATTTTATCGAGACCGCCTGCAGTCCATTGAAGAACTTCAGGAATCCCAGCACATCGTCTCCACCCGTCTCGTGGATCAGGATGTGTTGGGATTCGTTCAGAAAGAAGACCGATGGACGGTGGTGGTGCTTTTCGTTCGCCGAGGTTCCGTGGTGGGCCAGAAGACTTACCATTTGCAAGAGATTTCGGGAAACGCGCCGGAAGTCCTCGCTTCTTTCGTGCAGCAGTTCTACGGCCCGGGCCGCTGGATTCCCGATGAAATCATCGTTCCTATGGAGCTGGAGGGTCACGAGGCGCTGGAGGAATGGCTGACGGAGGTTCGAGGAAAACACGTGCGGTTGTGGGCTGCACGGCGGGGTTCTCGCCGGGCACTGCTGGATCTGGCACGCAAGAACGCTCTTGAACACCATCGAAGCCACGCCGAAGGCAGTGAGTCTTCTGACGCGGTGCTGCAGAGGATCATGGAAATTTTTCAGTTACCCCGCCTGCCACGGCTCATCGTCTGCGTGGACATTTCCAACATGACCGGCCGCCATGCCGTGGGCTCGGCGGTGACCTTCGTGGATGGGCGCCCTCGTCCTTCCCTTTATCGTCGTTTTACCATTCGCGGGGTCGCGCAACCCGACGACCCCGCCATGATGGCGGAAACCGTGGAACGGCTCCTTGCCGCACGTCGTCAGGGCGTCCCCACCATTGATCTCCTTGTACTGGATGGCGGAAAGAGCCAACTCCACCGCATTGTTCATCTTCTGGAGAGCAAGGGGCTTCGTGACAAACTGCCGGTTTTGGCCTTGGCCAAGGAAAAGGACAAGGATGTGGGGCCGGAAGGCCGAGGCTTCTATGAAAAGGTGTATGTGCCAGGGCGGAAAAACCCCTTTTTTCTATCACGCCATGCCGAAGTGCTTCACTTTTTTCAGCGCCTGCGGGATGAAGCGCACCGGTTCGCCATCGGCGGCTACAAGCATCGGCATCGCAAGGAACTGCTGGCATCAGCGTTGGATGCCGTCAAAGGCCTGGGGCCAAAACGCAAACAGGCGCTTCTGGCGCATTTTGACGACATGGAGAGTCTGCGTCGGGCCACCCTTCAAGAGCTCTTGCAGGTCCCAGGCATTCCTGAACCTGTCGCCCGGAACATTGTGGAACATTTTCAGAAAAACCGGCCAAGCAAAGAGATTTAAGGAGAGGCTTTGGCAGGTCGTTTTAAAACGTGCTTCGGCTCTTAAAACCCAAAACGCAAAGTCGGCCGCTTCAGCGCCGGCTCGAAGGCAAGCGTCAAGGGATAGCAACGTGCTTTTTTCACTCAAGCGCCCCAACGCAAGCTCTACAGCTCGACCACGGCTCGAACTTTTTCCATAAATCCTTGAACGGACTCGGTCCGCAATGCTGCTTTGTGAAGCATTTCCAGAACATCCGGATCATCGATTTCGTGAACCATTCACAACCCCGCGCCGTAGGGCCTTCCAAGCCCTTTACCTCTAACCGGCACTTGTTCAAAAACACTCGCCCGCGTGTGACACGTGAAGCAGCCCGGCGGCAGGTGGTCCCTGCCACGCGGACCGTCATGGGCGGCTGTTTTCCGGGGATTCCGTCGGTTCGTCTGGGGTAAGCCGCAAAAGCTTTGCTGCCATTTTCTGAAGATCTTTATCTTTAAGGGAAGCGATGAAGTTTTTTTCGACGTCTGTGAGTTTCCTCAAAACGGGTTTTTTCTTTCGCTTCGTTCCCTTCCTAGGGGCCAGCGTTTGCAGCTTGCGATAATTGGCATCCAGCGCCTCGGAGACTTCTTTGATTTCGCCCACACGAATGCGAATGTCCGTGATGACGTGGCGTCCCCAACGCTCGTTGATGCGCCGTAGCAGGGCTTCCTTGTTCAGTTCCAGATGATGTTTCCAGACACTGTTCCGTGCCAGAACGACGAGGCACCCGTTTTTCAGGGACCGGGGCGCACAATGACGCGCCACGCTTTCCCCCACCAGGTCTTTCCATTCGCCAATAGGCTTGGAGGCAAATGAGGGCTGCTGGGCCAGCACATCTTTGATGAACTGCCCTATAGGAACCGCCTTGGGGTTTGCTGTTCTTTTCTCTAAATCTTTCGGCATGCTTGCAATGCTCCACGGCCTATGCTATGAGCGAGCAGCTTTTTCCACGGGCCCCCGTAGCTCAGGAGGATAGAGCACAGGATTCCTAATCCTGGTGCCGCAGGTTCGAATCCTGCCGGGGGCACCAGGAAAGCCCCGCCGAACTCTTAGATCGCCCATGCTTCCTCTTGGAAAGGTTACCCCCTGCGCAAGTCGCATTCGCGAGCCCTGGCCCGTTGTGTGCGGATGCTTCGGGGCCGTGCCTTCGAAACCAAGGGGCAAAAGCACGCGTTCCCAGAGCCGTCGCCTTTCCGTCATGTGCGGCTCCTTTGTTTAGAAGCCCGTGGTCGACAAAACCATTTCTTTTCATCCAGATGGCCGCGCTTCCTCAAGAGGCAGCCAGATGGTGAATTCCGTTCCTTGGCCCACCTGGCTTTGCACGCGAATCAGGCCGCCGTGGCGGGACACGATGCCGTAAGCCACGGCCAGGCCCAAGCCGGTGCCCTTGCCCACTTCTTTGGTGCAAAAGAAAGGCTCGAAAATTTTTTCCAAGTTTTCTGAAGGCACACCGCACCCGGTATCCTTAACGCGCAGTTCCGCTCCCAGCCGATGGGTACCCTCGCGACTCATGGATAAGGCCACACGGGTCGACAGGGTAATGGTTCCTCCTGCGTCCGTGGCATCCAGGGCATTGAGCAGAAGGTTCAGGAGCACGCTCTTCAGATGCTGCACGTCCATGGGGACCAGGGGAAGGTCTCGACCAGGTTCGTAGTGTAGCTGAATGCCCTTGACGGCCGCCTGATTTTCCACCAAGGGCAAGGTTTCAAGAACCACTTGATGGAGATCACCAGGTTCAATGCGCAGGGAGGTTTGTCGAGAGAAGTCCAGCAGACCCTTGACAATCCGGCGCACCCTTTCGGTGGCGTCCACGATAACCGTGAGCATTTCCCGGGCTTCATCGTCGAGATCGTCTCGCTGTAAAAGGAGGTGGCCACAGGTGAGGACTCCTGTGAGAGGGTTATTCACTTCATGGGCCACTCCGGCCGCCAGCCTGCCGATGCTGCTGAGCTTTTGCGCCATGACGAGTTTGCTTTCGGTTTCCTGCCTCTGGCGTGTTTCCCTGTCGCGAATGGCTTCCAGCATGGACGCAAAGGCCTGTTGCACAATCCCGATTTCTCCCTTTTCCACAGGCCCCAGATTGGGCTGCATGTTGCCTTGGGCCACTTCCGCCGCGGCCCGGCTCAACCGCACCATGGGCGCAATGATTTTCCATTCCAAAAAATACCCCAGCCCGATGGCCACACTCATGCCTAAAACGCTCAACACCGCAAAGATCATCATGGCCTTGTTGCGCACACCGGCGTAGGGTTTTTCCAGGACACCCACGTAAAGCATCCCTATGGGCCGACCTTCCATATCCACAATGGGGTCATAGCCGGTGATGTACCAGTCGTGGACGACAAAGGCACGATCGTTCCAGCGTTTTCCCTGTTCCAGAACCTGGCGGGCCACGGCCGGGGATGCTCGAGTGCCCAGGGCCCTTTGCCCGTCTTCTTCCAGAACATTGGTGGCGATGCGCACATCGCCAAGGAAAACGGTTACCGTGCCGAGATTCCAGCCGTCGTGTTCGGTGCCGCGAAACAGACTGTCGCGTATGCCATCCACCAGGGTGGAAGCGCCGTTCAGGATTTTCATGTCGAAAAGAGTCCCAGATCTCTCGGAGACGTCGTTCATCGGGACGGCGGCGGCCAGCACCATAGCTTCTTCCACAAAAGAGCGATGCGCATTAGTGGTGGGCGTAGGGGCCTTGAGGGGCAGCCGAGCCTTTTCCGCTAGAGCGGGATCCAGAAGCGCCACATGGGAAAGGGAAAGCAGCGTGGTTTCCTGCAAAGGTCGATGGAGCAGGACCGCTTTGTCCACCCAGGGAAGGACGACTGAGGCGCCCTGGACGCGCCGCAGCATTCCTGAAGAATAGACCCAAATGTCTTGCGTTCCCGAAATGATACCGATCAGATCAAAGGGGGCGTGGGACGCCATGGTCCGAAAGGTTGGTTCCAGGACCTTTTCCAGAGGAACGCCCTGAGGCCTGAGAAGATTCAGTCCATGGCCAGCGGTCTGCAGGGCCAGAGCCATTTTATCCAGGTGGTCCGCATACATTTGCCGTGCGGCATTCAAGTCTTGAGTGACGCGGATCTTGGCTTCCCGCAGAAACGTCCTGTAGAGCACGCCGCCGCCCGCCAAAAGGGGAATGCCGGCGGTAAGAAAGGAAAAGTCGAGAAAAGTGGCGATGAGTTTGATGCGCGTGGAGGCCAAGGCGGAAGGTTTGCGGGACAAAAGGCCCATGAGCGGTCTCGCTTTGGGAAAAGGAGCCTTCATGAACGGGCACGGCCTTCATGGAATACGCGAGGCCTTTGCCCTTGGTTTTGGGTCTCTTGAACAATAGCGCCATTCTGCTATGATTCGCAAACAAAACGCAAAGGTCATTTTCAAGGCCCAGTTCAAGGAGACGAACATGCCCACGGGCACCGTAGACCTCAAAGCGGTCATTTTCGATTTCGACGGTGTGCTTGTTGACTCAGAACCCTTGCATTACCGAGCCTTTTGCGATGTTTTGGCTCCGTTGGGTTTAGCGCATTCTTACGAGGTCTATCTGGAACGCTACATCGGATTTGACGACCGGGACGCCGTACGGGCCATCTTTCAAGATGCCGGTCTGCCCCTCAGTGCCGATCTTTTTGAACATGTGCTGCGCGCCAAGGAGGCCGCCTTTCAAAGAATTGTTTCTCAAGGTGTGGTTCCCTTTGCCGGAGCCGAGGAACTGGTGCAAGAGCTTCGCGAGGCCGGCTTGCCTTTAGCCATCGCTTCCGGTGCAAAGGCCGAAGAGATCCGCCTTATTCTCAACACCCTGAACATACTGCTTGCCTTTTCGGTGATCGTTTCGGCCGATGATGTGCAGGCGGGAAAACCGCATCCAGAAACGTACCAACGAGCCCTAAAGGGTCTTTATGACGCCCACCCTGCCCTGCTGCACGAAGGTGTTGCCGGCAATGGGGCTTCACCCCGAGGCGTCGTGGTGATTGAAGACACCCCCACGGGGATTCAGGCGGCTCGAAGCGCCGGTCTTTTCGTGGTGGCCGTGGGCCACACTTATCCCCTGGCCGACCTGCTTCAGGCCCATTGGGCGGTGCCTCGCCTTGCGGACCTTTCCCTGGACCGCCTTCGCCATGTCCTGCAGACGCTCGAACGGCCGTCCGCCCCAGAACCCGACGCATGATGGTTCAAGAAACGAAAGGGAAAGACATGCTTTTCGTTCCTTCCTCGGAAATTGCCGCCAGAATCGTTGCCTTTCAGAGCCTGTTGCAGTCCCAGCAGGTGGACGCCGCGCTCCTTCGCCAGAACACTGATCTCTATTATTTTTCAGGAACTGTGCAAGACGCTTTCCTGCTCATTCCGGCCTCGGGCCCACCCGTCTTTGCCGTGCGCCGCGACGTGCATCGCGCCGAACAACAGACGCCTTTGAGGCCTGTGATTCCTCTGGAAAGCCTCAAGCAGCTGCCATCTCTGGTCGATAAGGTTACAGGCCGCTCATCGCCCCGCACACTAGGCATGGAGCTGGACGTGCTGCCCGCCAACACGTTTTTTTTCTTTGATGAAAAACTGTTTCCCAAAGACCGCCTTGTGGATGTCAGCGGCCTCATTCGGCACGTGCGCAGCCTGAAGTCATCCTGGGAACTGGAAATGATGCGTGGCGCGGCGGTGATTGCCGACGCGGTGGCTCGGGCGGTGCCGCAAGTGCTCCGTGAAGGCATGCGGGAATGGGACCTTTTGGCGGAATTGGAAAAAACGGCCCGATTGGCCGGCCATTTAGGATTTTCCAGAGTGCGTGGGTTCAATCTGGAAATCTATTTCGGGCATGTCCTCTCCGGACCGGAGGCCGCGGAAGCCCCCTATGCCGATCATCCTACCGGAGGGCCCGGAATCAGCCCGGCTTTCAGTCAAGGGTCAGGGTATCGTACCATACGTCGAGGGGACTTGGTTAGTGTGGATACCATGCTGAATCATAACGGCTACTTGAACGATCAGACGCGCAACTTCAGCCTCGGGCCTTCTCATACGGTTTTGCAGGATTGCTATGCCATGAGCCGAGAACTGCACTATTGGCTTCAAGAACATGCCGTGCCGGGAGCTGTTACGGGCGATCTGTACGATCAGGTGCTGGACGTGGTTCGAAAAGCCGGTCGATTAGAACATTTCATGGGTCCCAAGGACAGCGGTGTGTCTTTCTTGGGGCACGGGCTGGGGTTGGAAGTGGATGAGTTTCCTTTTATCGCTAAAGGGCAAAAAATGGTGCTGCGCGAAGGAATGACCTTTGCCTTTGAGCCCAAATGGGTGGTTCCGGGCATCGGTGTCAGCGGCTTTGAAAATACCTACGTGGTGACCGAGCATGGTGCCGAGGCGCTAAACGTCACCCCGGACGATTTGGTCATGCTTCCCTGATGGGGCGACGGGCGCCTCACTGCAAAGCCAGATGGGGCGCTCGTAGAAGCCGGCTGATCTGACGGCCATAGTATTGAACCTGCTGACGCTCGGCGGTGTATTCAAACCTTTCCACCGCCCTGTCCTCACCCTTCGAATCGTCCACCCGCCGCTCCAAGAGCCCTTTTTCCACGTAAAAGCTCAGGGCATTACTACAAACGATCTTGGAGATGGACTCGGGTCGTTCGATGAGGCCCATCTTGAGGTGTTTTTCTCCCGCGGAAAGGACCTTCTTGATCAGATCTTTTTCCGTGTAAGGTTTCTTTTGCACGTAGCGCAGGGAGCGCAGAACGAGCCAGTAGGTCTCAAAGAAGTTGCGAATCAGGCCGTGAAAGGCCTGCACGGCCATGAGGCCGCGATGGGTGAGCATGTAGGGCTGGTTCTCGGCGGGTTCCAGGCTTCGCAGCCATCCCAGGGACTCAAAAACGTTGAGAACCTGCTTGGCCAGCTGGTGATCCCGCAGGTCCATGTCGTAAACGAATTCGTACTTAAAAAAGTCCTTCATAAAAGCCAGATCTTCCAAAATATCACCGAGATTGAAACGAAAGGTTTCTTGCCTCAAAATCGACGTGGACACAAAAGCGGCCGGCAGGAAAAAGTGAATGATGTTGTTCTTGTAGTATTCCAGAGTGAGGCGTTTTTCGTCGTCCAGAATGAAGACTTCCTCCTCCAATTCGTCGTCTTCGTCCTTGAGCTGGTCCAGAAGCTTGCTCTTGACCAGGTCCTTGAGCGTATCTTCGATGACCAGATCGTAATTTTGAAAACTTCGAGAAAAGCGCACGCCGTTTTGTTCCAGGTATTGATAGAAGAGCTGAGTTGTTTGGTTGAGTTGTCCAAGGGCCGTGCCTTTGCGCGCTCCGGAAAGCAAAGCGGCGGAGACTAGAGCATGGGGCGTGACCAAGGAGGCTTGGTTGATGTGGGAAATGATGCGAAAGGCAAAATCCCGGTACATAGCGTGACGCACCTTGGACGAAAGGCTTTTGAGGTCGTAGCGGTGGCGTTCCAGATAGCGCTGCAGGGACATGGGTTCTGCGAATCGCACATAGACGCGGCCATAGCGTTTCTTGAGAAAACGCCGTGCCCGTACGAGCTGCCCTAGACTCTCCTCCTTCTTGGCCCCTCCGGTGATCTCATTGACATAGACTTCTTCCTCGGGAATACGGTCGTAGCAAATGGACGTGGGCACAAAGACCAGATCGTCGCAGAAGCCTTCTTCCACGGCCTGAATGAGAATGGCCAAGAGGCCCAGCTTGGGCAGAACCATTTTGCCGGTGCGGCTGCGCCCGCCCTCGATGAAAAACTCAATGTTGTGCCCAAATCGAACCATGGTCTTGACGTAGAGTGAAAAAACCTCGGAATAGAATCGAGCGCCTCTAAAGGTTCTTCGAATGAAAAAGGCGCCGCCTCGGCGAAAGATGGGGCCCAGGGGCCAAAAGGACAGGTTTTTGCCTGCGGCGATGAAGGGGGGGTAGAGGTTGTTGCGAAAGAGGACGTAAGAGAGAATGAGGTAGTCGATGTGGCTTTTGTGGCAGGGCACGTACACCAGTGTATTGTGTCGGGCGGCTTTGCGCACTCGGTGCAGGCTTTCCATGTCCACGTCGATGCCGTCGAAGAGATTGTTCCACATCCAGGTGAGAACCTTTTCGCCCAGCTGAATGAGAGTGTAGCTGTAATCAGCGGCGATTTCTTCCAGGTATTCGTCGGCTTCTTTTCGAATTTTCCATACGGGTTCGCCGGAAGCTTTGGCGCGGCGTTTCATGAAGGATTCCAGCCGCGGGTGGTGCAAAATGATGTCCTTGAGTTCAAGTTTGCTTTTGATTTGCGGACCTACCACGGCGCGTCGAATCTTATTGCCGGACTCGATCAAGTTGCGCCGCAGTTCAAACACCTGCTTGCGTCGTTCCCAGGGATCTTGGGACAGTTCGGCCTGCACATGAAAGAGATCCAAAGGTTCGCCCACTTCAATGGCCGCGAAGGAATAGTTCCGAATAAAGGAGACGAGTTTTCTGACAAGGCCTGGATTTTCCGGATTGCCAAAGACAATGTCCCAAATCCCGCGCCGCTCTTTAAGAGGGGCTCGGCTGTAGAGCAGCACCAGAGGCACTACATAAATGGGGCGGGACATTTCCTGTTGCAGGGTCAGCAAATGGTCCAGGGGATCGTGCTGGACCATGACGGCCCGTTGATAGTAACCTCTTTCCCCCAAAAGAAAAAGCAGTCCTGATTGACCCTGCTGCACCATGTTGCGGTAATAGCCGTGTTCATAAGGATTCGGCACACCGTCTCGGGTAAGGTTTTTCACGAGACGGCGAAGGGCGAGGATGGCGGCATAGGTTCGGGGTTGCCAAAAATAAGGCCGCAGGTCAAAAAGGAATCGTGGCGTAGGCAAGCCCAACTGGTGCAGCCGAAGGCTCACGTAGACGAAGTCCAGCTGGGATCGATGCCGCAGAGCGTAGACAATAACGCCCTTTTGGGCGAGGTTTTCCAAGAGTTTTTGCTGGTCTTCGGGAAAGAAGGTTTTGGCAATGAGTCTTTCAAAGATGGGTCTGAGCAGAAATCGGGGTTTGTCCGGCACAGAAAAGCCAAAGGAGTCGCCCGCCAGGGGTTGCTTGTCTTGTCCTTTGTGGCCGAACAAACGGTTCTTGACGGACTGAAACCAGGTGCTCATCATGCAATCCTTCCCTGCGGGAAAAATGTGACGGTCTTGGCCCTAAGGGCGCAGTAAATTACCAGAAGCTTCTCGTTTTAGGAAAAGTTTTTTCCCGAATCATGCAAGGGAGAGTGTTCCGTGCTCAGTGAACTCGTGGTGCACAACTTTGCCATTATTTCCCGGCTTCACGTGACCTTTGACCCAGGATTTACGGTGATTACCGGCGAAACGGGCGCCGGTAAATCCATTCTGGTGGGTGCCGTGAACTTGATTCTGGGTAGTCGTGCGTCCCAGGACATGATTCGCACCGGCGCGGACGAAACCACTGTGGAAGCCCTTTTTACCTTTGAAAACCCGGACGTTTTGGCTTCACGCCTCAGAGGCCTGGGCGCAGAACCTTCCACGGAGCTTGTGATCAAACGCACGGTGAGTCGTTTAGGAAGAAATCGCGTGTTCATCAATGGGCGCTTGGCCACTCTAGCCCAACTGCAGGCGTTGGCCATGGGGCTCATTTCCATATCCGGCCAGCATGAACACCAGATTCTACTGAATCCGGACATTCATCTGGATCTTCTGGATCAGTACGGAAACCTAGGCGAGGCCGCCTCGAAGGTGGCCAGAGCCTACGCGGAATGGACCCAGCGTCTGGATGCTTTCAGACGCCTTCAGCGCGTGAAGGCGCAACGGCAAGAACAAACGGATTTTCTGCGCTTTCAACTTCAGGAACTGGAGAGAGCTCGTCTTGTTCCATGTGAAGACGAAGAACTGCAGGCGGAGCGCAAGATTTTGCATCACGCGGCCACGCTGCATGAAGCTGCCCAAGCCGCCTATGGGCTTCTTTACCGGGATCACGGTTCGGTTTTGGAGAAATTGGACGAGATCGCCAAACATCTGAAAACCATTGCCGACATCGATCCCACACAAAAACCGGCTCTGGATCATGTGGAACAAGCGCGGATCCATGCGGAAGAATCGAGTTTTCTTGTGCAACATTACGCAGGAAGCATTCGCTTTGATCCCGCCCGGCTTGCGGAAGTGGAAGACCGTTTGGCGGTTTTAGGGCGCTTGGCCAAAAAGTACGGACCCACGGTGGCCGACATGATCCGGAAACGGGACGAGCTTCGAAAGGCGATGGGGGAAAGCGCCGACGTGGACTGGGAAGAATCGGTGCTGCGCAAGGAGGCGAATCAAGCCGAGGAACGCCTGCGGGCTCTTGCCGAAGAACTTTCTCGCCAACGCCAAAGCGTGGCAGAAAAGCTGAGAAGCGAGGTAGAGGAGGTCTTGGCCCTTCTGGATCTTCCCAAAGCGCGTTTTGACGTGATGTTTTCGACGCCACAACAAGATGATCCGGAAAGCTTTTCCAGCCTCGTCAGCGCCAAAGGCATCGATCGCGTGGAATTCCTGCTCTCCGCCAATCCTGGGGAGGAGCTTAAGCCTTTGGCCAAGGTGGCTTCAGGCGGTGAACTGTCCCGCATTCTTCTCGCCCTCAAAACCCTGCTCAGTCGTCAGGGCGAAGCGGAAACCTTGATTTTTGACGAAGTGGATACGGGCATCGGAGGCCGCACAGCCGAACTGGTGGGGCGTCAGCTGCAGCATCTGTCGGAACGATTTCAAGTGCTCTGCATCACGCATCTTCCGCAGATTGCCTGTTTCGGCACCCACCATTATCGTGTGATCAAACACACCTCAGGAGAAACCACCCAAATCGCCATCGCCCGCCTCAGACCTCAGGAACGCGTGGAAGAACTGGCCCGCATGCTGGGCGGTGTGAGCATCACCGAAAAGACACTGGCCCACGCCAAAGAATGGCTGGAGCGGGCGCAACCACCGACTTTCAGAAAATACAATACTTCTGACAAGTCATGCTGATTTCTTTAAAGCTACCTCCTTCATCGGCCGACAGATGAAAAGGACACTCCAGAAGTGACACGTCTTTTTCGTGGAAAAGGGGCTTCAAGGCGACTTCGTATGAAATGGAACACCGTGCCAGAACACATGGGCACAGAGGGGGCTCAACGCTGGATTGTGTGGGTGGCCCTGGCCGTTCTGTGGGCCTATATCGCCTATGCGGCGTCCATTTACCTGGAGCTTCGGGATCAGGTTTTGGTGGGCTGGGGGCTTTTTGCCGTATTGTCGGGTGTTATTCAGCGAAACGGGCGCAGTGTTCCGCTGCGCTTTTTTATCCTGCTTTTGAGTGCCTTTCTTTCCCTTCGTTACTGGATGTTTCGAACCTTTGAGACTCTGAGCTATACCGGGCCGTGGGACTGCGCGGGCATGTTGCTCCTCTACGGCGCCGAAACCTATGGCATCGGTCTCCATCTTTTAGGGCTCTTCGTGAACATCTGGCCTTTGAAAAGGCAAGGTGAACCCTCCCTGCCCGATGATCCGCTGCAGTATCCCAGCGTGGATATTTTGATTCCCACTTACAATGAGCCGGAAGAGATTGTTCGAACCACGGCGGTGGCCTGCACCCTTCTGGATTATCCTCGCGACAAAATGAACATCTACATTTTGGACGACGGCGGCACGGTGGCTCGAAGAAACCACCCGGACCCGGAAAAGGCCCGTGCCGCCCAGATCCGGCACGAGCGCCTTCAAAAGCTGGCCCAGGAAATCGGCGTGCACTACATGACCCGGGATGACAACGTGGACGCCAAAGCGGGCAACATCAATTATGCGCTTCAATGCTTGTGTGCTGCCGATGCCGAAAAGAGAGACGTCCAGAACTTCACGTGCATTAATGCGGGCATTCAGCGTACCTGCAGCGATCTCATTCTCATTTTGGACTGTGACCACGTGCCCACTCGCGATTTTCTCAAAAGAACAGTGCCTTATTTTCTGCACGACGAAAAGCTTTTCCTAGTGCAGACGCCTCACTTTTTCATCAACCCCAGCCCCGTGGAAAAGAACCTGGGCATTCACGGCATGGTGCCCGGAGAAAACGAAATGTTTTACCGGCGCGTTCACCTGGGCCTGGATTTTTGGAATGCGTCGTTCTTTTGCGGTTCCGCAGCACTCATGCGCCGTTGCTGCCTGGCTGAAGTCGGTGGCATTCAAGGGGAAACCATCACGGAGGATGCGGAAACGGCCCTTGAGCTGCACCGGCGTGGGTATCGCAGCGTCTACGTGAGTCGCCCCATGGTCTGTGGGCTGTCTCCTGAAACCTTTGACGCCTTCATTGTGCAACGCACCCGCTGGGCTCAGGGCATGGTTCAGATCTTTTTGCTCAAAAACCCCCTGTTGGCCAAGGGTCTGACGCTCACCCAGAAACTGTGCTACCTGAATTCTTGTTTCTTCTGGTTTTTCGGCTTGGCACGCATCGTCTTTTTCCTGGCGCCCCTGGCGTATCTCGTTTTCGGGCTTCGCGTGTACAACGCCTCAGTGATTCAGGTAATCGCCTATGCCCTGCCCCATCTGTTCGGCTCCACGCTCACAGCTCATTACCTTTACGGCGATGTGCGGCATACACTCTTTTCCGAATTCTTTGAAACCGTTCAGAGCATCTATCTCTTGCCAGCCATTCTTTCCACCTTTAAGAATCCTCGATCGCCACGGTTTAAGGTAACGCCTAAGGGAAAGCACCTGGCGGCCGATGCGCCCAGCCCACTGGGCTATCCGTTCTACGTCATGCTGGTGTTGATTCTGTTGGGCATGGTGGCGGGTTTTAACCGCTGGACAACCTTTCCGCTGGAACGGGACGTGATCATCATTTGCCTTTTCTGGAATGTGTACAATCTGGGCGTCATTCTGCTGTGTCTGGGAGCGGCCTGGGAGCTGCATCAATGGCGCCGCCATCATCGCGTGGTAACCGATGAGCCGGCCGAGCTCATCGGCGGCGATGGGCGGACTCTTTCCGTGCGCATCAGGGATCTGTCTTTGGGAGGGGCTCGCCTGCGTTTGGCCGGTCTGATCGCCTCAACCATTCGGCCGGGTGACGTTTTGACCTTGCGGGCTCAGGACAGTTTCCAAAGGACATACAATCTGGCGGTTCGCATTCTTCGCATGGACCCGTGTGACGTCAAGGGCCAAGAAGAATGCACGGTGGGCTGCCAATGGGTCGAGGAAGGCCTTCAGGCTTTTACGGATCGAGTGGGTTTCATTTACGGGGACAGTGAACGATGGGAGCGGTTTTGGGAATCCAATTCCCGCGCTCGTCTGCCTCTGGGTCATGGATACGCCCTTTTGCTAAGGACTGGAGTACGACGAGCTTTTCATAACCTTTCGGGGACAGTGAAACTGTTGATGCTCTACTGCAGGAGGAAGGCGGAGTTTTTATGGACGCGAGGATTCAAAAGACAGCCCAAGGCTTCGTGAGGCGGGCGGCCTGGGTCGTGGTGCTGGCCATTCTCTGCCCGTTTATGACTTCCACAACGTGGGGCGTTCCAGAACCGGAACCGATGCGTCTACGGGTTCCGTTGCCGCAGCTGGTCCCCGTTTCCGTGCACAAACTGCAAGGGGCTTACAACGGGTTTGACGTGAGCTTGCCTGTTCCCGAACGGTGGCAGGTTCACGACGCCGTGCTGACCTTTTCCTACGTCAATTCTACAGCTCTGCTTCGGCAAAATTCACGCCTGATCGTGAAACTCAACGGCCGCCCTCTGGCCCAGGTCGTTCTGGAACCCCAGGCTCCCGAGGGCCGGGTCTCGGTCCGATTGCCCGCCAATTTGTTGACCCCCGGCTACAACAGTCTATCCTTCAAGGTGACCCAGCATTATGTACTGGACTGCGAAGACCCAACGGCTCCGGAACTCTGGACTACCCTCAAGCTGGACGAAGCTTACGTGGACTGGACGGTGTCCCTAAAACCCATTCCCCTTCGGCTCAGCGCACTTCCCAACGTGGTTTTTGATCCGGTCAATCCCAGGCCGGAGAGGGTCCACATTGCCGTGGCCTCTCCCAGTCAGCATGATACCCGAAGAGCCATGCTGGCGGCATCCGCCGTTGCTTTGCGCTTTGCTTATCGCGCCGTGCAATTTTCGGTTTCTGACACTCTGAAACCCGGGTGCGACAACCTGGTGGTGGGAACACCGGACTTTATCACTCAAGTTTTAGGTGCCTCGGCACCCAATCCGGAAGGTGCCTACCTGGAAGTGCGTTCCATGCCAAGTTCCGCCGGAAAAACAAACGATATCGACCAGACGGAGGATCCCACGCACGCTCTGATCCTGGTGAGCGGGCCGGACGATGCGGCGCTGACCAAGGCGCTTCAGGCCCTGGCCTTTCTCTCCTTTCCTTTTCCGGATAACTCCATGACCTTGGTGCACAACGTGGTTGCGCCGTCAGTGAGTCCTTATGAGTTCCGAGGCATGCTGCAATTGGACCATACCTACACATTCCAGGATCTGGGTTTTTCCAGCGTGACCTTTCAAGGATACCGGCCGGCTCCGTCCATTTTGAGGTTCCGCTTGCCGTCGGATATTTTGATCAAGCCGCATAAATACGCCTCATTGTCCCTGCATGTGGCCTACAGCGCCGGCATGCGGGAAGATTCCGTCCTAGCCCTCTTTCTCAACGGCAAGTTTTTCTTCTCCATTCCATTGAATGAAAAATCGGGTGCCCATTACCAGGGCTATCGCATTTCTTTTCCCACATATTTATTGAGGCCTGGAGACAACGAGCTGGCTTTTCATGCGGTCCTGACGCCGCTCATCACCGGTGAGTGTACCCTTATTCAAACGAACCATCTGCTGCTTACTGTCTTTGACGATTCCACGTTTCAGTTACCCGGTATCTCCCATTGGGCGGCACTGCCCGTCCTGGGACTCTTTTTTAAGGACGGTTTTCCCTTCGCCCGTCATCCGGACGGGCGTGAAGCCGCCCTCTGGATGCCCGTTTCGGATTTCGCTTCCGTGGAAGCGGCCGTCAACCTGGTAGCGCTCATGAGCCAAAAGGTGGGCTATCCTCCGCTGGGTTTGCAGGTCTGGGACCGATTGCCGGAAAGGCCTTCGGTGAACGTTCTGGCCGTCGCGCCCCTGAATGCTTTTCCCGAGGATGTGCTTCAGTCGGCCCCGTATCAGTTGGTGCCTCCCGTTCGCGCAGCCTATCCGGTGGCATCCCCGCCCGCCAGTGTCACGTCTCAAGAAGAGGGATGGATCAATAATTGGCTGCGGCGCCTGTTGGGCCGAACGACCCCGATTCAGGAAACCTCTCAGGCGCGTTTGGCGCGGGCCGATCAAACGGGAGGCCTCTCGCCCAATCGAGCGGCTTTGATGGAATATCGTTTACCTGGCACATCCGACCGAACACTCTTGTTGCTCACCGCCCAGGACGCGAAGGTCGTGGCGCAGGCGGCGCGGTCCCTATGGGAGTACGAAACGCAGGGAGCCTGTCGAGGTGATCTGGTTCTGTTGGACTGGGACGGCCCCAAGACCCGCGTGGAAAGCCTTCGCGTCAGCGCTCCTTACCGAGTAGGAAGTCTGACCTCGTTGACCCGGTTAGACTTTTTCGTTTACACGTATCCGTGGGCTTTCGCTTTATCGGTGCTCGTGGCACTGGCTCTCGTGAGTTTCCTCGTTTACCGTCTCCTCAAAGGGTATCGGCGGAGGCGACTCAGTGCGTCCTAGAATGGTTTTGCTCATCGTGTTGGCGGCTTTTTGGGCCGGATCGGTCGTGGATGGGCGGGCCTTGGACCGCGGTCTGTGGGATGCTTATAAGGATCGCTTTGTGAGCCCGGACGGCCGCATCATCGACCGTGGCAATCGCCAGATGAGCCATTCCGAAGGGCAAGGATATGGCCTGATATTGGCCGTTTCCGCCGATGATCGACCGACTTTCGAACGGATTCGGCAGTGGACTCGAGAGAACCTGCAGGTGCGGGGTTCTGACCACTTATTGGCTTGGGCCTGGGGGGCAGCGACCCAATGGAGAGTGGACCGTGGTGGATCTGAACAATGCCACGGACGGAGACCTGCTGGTCCTTTACGGTCTTCTGAAAGCTTTTGAACGCTGGAACGATCCAGCCTTGCGATCGGAAGCCTTGGAACTGGCCCGCGACATCAAGAAGCACGTGGTGACGAACGTGCAAAATGTCCCGGTGCTTCTCCCCGGCTACTATGGCTTCGTCGATCCCAACGGATTCGTGCTGAACCTCTCCTATTACGTCTACCCCGCCTTGCACACCCTGGCTCGATACGACGACGATCCGATCTGGAACCGTCTTCTCGAAGCCGGCATGGATCTGTTGCATCGAGCGCGCCGCGGTTCCTGGAACCTGCCGCCCGACTGGATTTTGGTGAATGGGGAAGGCTTGAATGTGTTTCAAAAAAGGAGTTCCCGCTTTGGCTACGAAGCCGTCAGAGTGCCTTTGTACCTGGCGTGGATGGATCGGCCAGAAGCCTTGCAGCCGTGGTTGATGGTCCTGGACTGGTTTGACAAGACGGGGTCCTTGCCCCTGTGGGTGGATGTGGTGGACCCGGCGGTGTCCCTAACGGAAGCGCCCGCAGGGTTTTATGCCGTGTGGGCCGTGGCGGCTCAAAGGCTGAACCGACTCGAGGCGGCTGATAAGCTGTGGAAGCGCGCCCGTGAAAAAGTGGAGCGCGAAAAGGACGACTACTACTCAGCGACCTTGTATCTTCTGAGCCTACGGGCTCTGGAAGGACCATGAGGTGAAAAGGTCCATGGCTAACCGAGTTGTGTGCAGGGCCATGAAATGGACGGTAAACCGAGACGTGCTGCAGGTAAAAAGGTCCATGACCGACCGCGCCGTGTGCAGGCCTTTGGATGAAAAGGAGTGGCCGGCTTCATGCCCTGGCGGTCGAGGCAGCATGTGGCTTCGACGGGGTTGTGCGCTGGCTTTGTTTCTCTCGCTGGGACTTTGTGGAACCCCAGGGATTTTGGCGCAAGAGTCCAATCAGGCGGCACTGATTCACGTGGAAAAGAGTGCTCAGGCGCACCTTTTGATGCCGAAACCTTTGGCCGTTCCGGGTCTCCCGAGCCTGCCTTTGGAGGCGTCTCCTCAGGCTGGTGTCAGAAGTTTACAGGTGCAGCCGGAAGAGGGACTTTCCGGCCTTTCCGTGGATATTCCCCGAATTAAACTGACCATCGCCTGGGGCTATTATAATCAAGGCCGGTACCAGGATGCCGCCCTACTGTTTGACGCTCTGACAGGAGAAGACTCGGTGCCGAATGTGGTCGAGGAATCCCGATTGGGACTGGCCTACAGCATGATTCGACTGAACCGTTTGAACGAAGCGGCGCAGCTGCTGGAAGATATGGTCGCCCAAGGGGTTCGCCTTCGAGAAACTGTACCGGCTTTGGTGGAAACCCTTCTGGGGCTCAAACGGTACGCAGACGCCGAAAAGTACCTTCCGCTCCTTCCCTGAACAGAGCCAGGGGAAGCACTCATGATGCGAATCATGCTCCTTGCTGTAGCTGTGTGGGTGACGTGGACGGGACATCTTAGGGCATCCGACGCCGTGCTGCCGTTTGATGACTCTGTTCGAAGGGTTTCAGCCGCAGCTCAAGAACGGGAAGTGGCCAGCGTGCGCGATCGGGCGTCGCTGGAAATCGCCTGGTGGCATTTTCGTGAAGGGCGTCCCCAAAAGGCTCTTGTTTTTTTTGAAGAACTCAGGCGAAGAGGTGAGACCCTTTCCCTTCGTCAGGAAGCCCAGTGGGGCGCGGCGCTCTGCCTGGATCGGTTGCAAAGGCGCAACGAAGCGGCGGCCCTTGTGGAAGACCTGCATCGACAGGGGTACCGCACACGAGAGACCGAAAAATGGCTGGCCCAATACCAGCGGGCCGGCGGCTCTATTCAAAGAAAGCTTCTGGAAGGGCGGATTCGAAGAGAAATCGCAAAGGTCCGTGACGCCGAAGAAGTAGGAACCGTGTCCCGGTTTGTAGAAAAAAATGCAAAGGCTCTTCGCCGTTGCATTGCTCCCGAGGCCTTCTTTGAGGCAGCCCAGGCTCTGCGGCAGAAGGGAGAAGCAGTGCAAGCTTTGCGGATTCAGGAAAAGCTGTTGGATTGCACGGCCCACCGGTATGCCCTCCGCCTGGGCGTGTATTCCGAACTGCTGGAACTTGTACCGGTGGAAAACATGCTGGCGAGATTGCGCTCGGAAAAGGAACGCACGGATATTCCGACCTCGTACCTGGACGGTCTAGCGACCTTAGAAAGAGAAGTTTTGCGGCGTAAGCTTTTTACCATGGCAGAAGGGGCTGAGGACGTGGAAGCCGTGGCACGAGAAATTCTGCAACAAAGCCCCGACGACCCGGACGCCCTGCTCAAGCTAGGTTGGCAAGCTTATCATGCAGGCCGATTTTCAGAAGCGGAAGCGCTTTTTTCGCAACTCCATCGTCGCCATCCTGAACGGCAGGACGCCCTTTTGGGCGTTGCCCACGTGTGCATTGCCCAGCAGAAGTTCGGTGAAGCTCACCAGGTGCTGGAATCTTTAACACCGCCTTACACGAAAGAGCGGCAAAGCGCCCTCTTTCGTCTGCACATGGAAGAGGGGGTTCAGCGTCAGAAAGCAATGGACCTTCAGGGAGCGGAAAATGCATACCGGCGGGCGGCTGAACTTCAGGGGGAAGACGCTGCGCCGTGGCGGGCGCTGGGGTGGGTCCTTCTGGAGCAGGGGCGTGCAACCGAAGCAGCCAAAGCCTTTACGAAAGCTTTGAATGTGGCCATGGAGCCGAGCGATGCCCAAGGGTTGCTCCTTTCGCTGGAGCGGTCCGGCCGATTTGGCGAGGCCTATGATATGGCCGAAGGTCTAAGCCAAAAGGAAGATTCCTCCCTTCGGCAAGTGGCCGTGGAGCATTTTCAAAGAGCCGGCAAGGAACTGCGGGCGGTCTTGGCCTCTGGGCAAGGGCCAAAAGACGCTTCGGGCTGGAGCACATTGGGGGTGTCCTTCATGAGCCGCTCCGGGGATGACGGCACGTCTCGGCTGAAAACGATTCGCATGCCCTGGCGCTGGGCACTTCCTACGAAGGCAGCCTCCTTGTGGACATTTCAGGTGGAAGGGATCTATATGGAGACTGAGCGTCTCCCGGAAAAGCCCTCTGTCGGTTCATCTGGTCTTTTCGACGACATGGCTTTCCAGGCATCGCGATGGGTCACTTCCCAGTGGGTGGTGTCTCCTTCTGTGGCTTACACCAGAGAAGGCGCATGGGATGTTCGAATGGAAGTGGGATTAACCCCACTGGAAGGGCCCGTGGATCCGGAGCCCGTTCTGGCCATGGAACTGTCCCAGCCTCGATGGCGCCTGGAAGCGCACCGAAAATCTGTGGAAGATTCGCTCCTTTCGTGGATTGGGCAACGCGATCCCTATTCGAAGAAAACGTGGGGCCGAGTGCTTCGAACAGGCGGTTCCGTAACCTACAACCATTCCTGGCCTCGAGATATTTGGTCCAGGGTGCGTCTAGGGGCCGACCATTACGGGGGGAAAGGTATGTGGGAGAACTTTGCCGTTTCGGGTGATGCGGCCATGGGGCAAAGTTTTTCCTGGACGGCCGGAACCATATCCCTGGGCGGGTTTGTCGCCGCCGCCCGCTACGAGCGCAACAGCGACTTTTACACCCTGGGCCATGGCGGCTATTTCAGCCCTTCCGTTTTTGTCATGGCAGGCCCGACCCTCCGCTTTCAGACCCATGAAGGCAAACCCTGGTGGCTGGATATCCAGGCCTCGGCAGGCTACCTTGACTACCAGACCGAGAAAAGCCCCGTGTATCCGCGAAAGGACCGCCCCGAGCGCTACGCTGGTGAGCGATTTTCCGGGCTGGGGTATTCGGGATCCTTTAAGGCCGTCCGGTTAATTGCACCTCAGTGGGCCGTGGGAGTGCATCTGGACGTGGACAAGTCCTCCGACTACACCCGCTGGTCTGCCGGCGCAGCCCTCACGTGGTTCTATGACGCCCATACCTCGCTCGGCCGCACAACCCCCCGCTACGACGCCTTCTTTCACCCCGCGGATCGTTAAGTGCTGACTTAAGTCGCCTATGGTGACCTAAGCGCACCACGCACGATGTCAAAGGCTTTTTCAAAGGGCTTACCCAAGCGATGAACCGTAGGGTGTTTGTTATCATTTGCCGCGCAAGGTGATCCTGGAAAAGTTTCTCCTCCTGCTTGACAATTTTGGGGCGATCCAGAGACAAAGACATTGAAGGAGCGGATACGGGAAAGTGGCTCTGCAGAATGCCTGCCGACAAGGTTTCCAAAATCCGCCAAGGCCTGAGCGTGGCACGATGTGGCCATGGCGACAAGGAGCAGTCCATGAGGCTGAAACCCATTGTTTTGACACTGAGCCCGGATGAAGCTCGGGAAGTGGTGCGTATCGACATGGATGGCGACATGCAAGCCGCTTTGAGCTTTGTGCGCACGGTTCTAGCAAAACGAGTCAAGGAAGCCCTGAAGACCCATTGAGTGCCCGTCTTCGAGGCCGGTTACGGCCCCGCGCAAAAAGATCGATTCCACTCCTAGCCCGCTATTAAAGGCAGGATGAACGTTCCACGTAGGTGGATGCCCTTGGGGATTGCGCCAAGGCGGCCCCAGGACTTGAAGATGGCTTTCAGCATGCCTCCGGGATATAAGGGCGAAGCGCTGGAATGACTGTGTTGGGGCATCACGAGCGTCCGTGGCCTGGTTGCTGCGTCATCTTTGCTTGGGGTGGAAATGAGGCGGATGCATGGGATGGAACGTGCTCATGAGTGTTGTCGTCTTGGCGCTCCTTGGAATCTCGTCGATTCTTTAGGGCTCTTTCCGCTGGCAAAGGGAAACGAGAAAGCTTCAGGTTGCCATGGCAGTGGGGCGCATTTTCCTGGCCGGAAAATCGTACGATTCAGGCGAATTGAAGGAACCTCCCGCACCGGTTGAACGTTATTTCCATCGGGTTTTAAAGGCGAAGTCCCCAATGGTGGCGGCTGTGCAAATCCACCACAAGAGAACGTTGAACATGAGCGAAAGCGGCGAAGCGTGGAAATCGTTCAGCTCGATCCAACACGTAGTCATTAGACCTCCAGGTTTTTTCTGGAATGCGCGAATTCGTGTGATGCCGGGACATCCTGTTTTTGTTCGCGATGCCTGCATAGCCGCCAACGGTGTTCTCACGGCCAAGCTCTGGGCTTTGTTGACCATCGTGAAGGAACCGTAGACACCCGAGCTCGCACACGGCCAATTAATGCGCTATCTTGCCGAGGCCGTTTGGTATTCCACGGCGCTTCTTCCCCATCAGGGCCTACAATGGTACCCCGTCGATGCCACCCATGCCCCAGCGACGCTCACAGATGGCAAAACATCCGTCGATTTTACCTTTGCGTTTGGCCATGAGGGGTGGATTTGCTCAGTGTATGCAGAGACCCGCTAAGGCCGGGTGAATGGCAGGTTTGAGGCCACGGCGTGGCAGGGCTGATTCTGGAATTATGAAATGCGAGACGGCATGTGGATACCCATGAGCGCCGAGGGGGCCTGGGTTTTACCTGAGGGGCCGAAGCCCTACTGGCGGGCTCACATCGAGCAGATCGAATACCAACATGGTGTGTGACGAGCGCGCCGCCCATTCCATGGGTCCTCTCGGCTCGAACTCCGGTGGATCTTTATCGTCATAGCTTGTCTGAGAATCGTTTTGTGGGATTTTCGGAACCTGCTACTCGCTATTGCACCGCGCACTACTTCCATAAAATGCGGTCGAGCACGACAGCAAAAGGAGGTTTGCGAGTGCTTGTTTAAGGAGAGCTCTTGCTTGGAAGAGGCTTTCCGGCTGTGCACTGGCCCAAGGCACTTTGGGCTGAAAACACGCTCTCTGACAATCCATTCTGGTGCTGGACCGCCGGCGCTGGATTCGGTTATTCTGATGCAAAAAGGAGGCGTATCGATGGACATCAAAGAAGCCATTCGTGCGGCCATGCAAGAACTTATTGTGCCTGAGCTGGACCAAATCAAAAGGGATCAGGCAGAGACAAAAATTCAAATCGAGGCGATTCACAAACGGCTGGATGATGTGTACATCCATTTGATAGATCAAAGCCGACGCATTGATGCTATTCGCGACGAACTGAGCAAGCGCATTGACGAAACCAATCAGC
>NZ_JBRAHS010000016.1:42980-75048 GCF_052743555.1 Desulfosoma sp. | reverse complement strand
ACGCGCCCAAGGAGTGGCGCTGGCAGTGGGTCTTTCCGCAGGAGAACCGTTGGAAAAACCAGAAGACCGGCGAGGAAGGGCCGCATCACGTTCACGAATCGATCATCCAAAAGGCGGTCAACGGCGCGGTTAGGAAGGCTAAGCTGGCCAAAGGAGCCACTTGTCATCCATTTCGGCATTCCTTCGCCACGCAACTCCTGGAAAGCCGCTATGACATCAGGACAGTGCAGGAACTTCTTGGTCACGAGGACGTAAAGACCAGCATGATTTACACTCACCTTCTCAATCGAGGCGGCAAGGGCGTCAAAAGTCCGGTGGATAATTTGTAGAGGAGAAACGAAGGTGTCTTATAGAGAAAACAGGTATTCCCGAATTGTGACGGATCTTGAGGACGGTCTCTCGAGGCTAGGCCGATATCTCTCAGACCTCCGGGGAGCCCCTCCCCAACTCACGGAACCAGTCCTAACCTACCATAATGAGCCATGGGCCCGAGCTTTGGCAGAACTCCTGGCACGTACACGATGGTCCTTGCCCACCTTGAGCTCTTACTCCTTAGCATTTGCGATTCAGTAGATCGTCAAGTGGTCGTCGACGCATTCGTCAGTTCTTTTGTCGACACGATGAAACCTGGCTATTGGTCTGCGGGTGCTATCGCCCAAGGGGTTGTGGATACCGCAGTCAAGCTTGGTGTTCTCCAACCCGCCGAACGAGATCAACTACTGGAGCAGCGAATCTGGGATTGCGAGTCCTTTGTAGTCCAGGAATGTGTAGCTGATCTTGAGCAGTCGATTGCATTCCTATCAAGCCTGCTGGAAAAACTTAAGACCCGTTGATGAGCGGTATAACCAGCGGCTGGAGCCGCCAACGCCTTCGGCGCTGCGGCTCAGCCGCAGAGCGTTAGGCGCATCGAGGAGGCGGGGGCAGCCATGGGTCCACACCGTGAACTTTGCGGGTGGTGCGGACCTGCGTCATAGGTATAGAGATGGAGGGACGATCATGTAATCCTACGAGGGCATGTACAGATCCCCCAACCTGACCAAATACCATGGACCCCGATGCCACTTGGAAGAACCGATCCACCTGTTGCTGACAGCAGCGACCCGTGTGACGTTAGTCCCCCAGAGTGCGGTACCGTGAAAAGGTGTGATCTGCTGCAACACTTGCGTCAGCATGACAGCGTCTCTTTCCTTCAGGGCGGGCGAGCACAAGCGCATCGCCGTCAAGATCGTGGACCACCGCGGGATCCAAAACCTGAAGGTAATGGAGGTGCAACCATGCACTCACAAATCGAGACACCGATAGAACTCACTGCACAGTTGTGCAAGAAATAGCAATTCGATGCCCATCGCCCGTTTGGCAAAACGGCGAACAGATCCTTTCCCGAACCGATGCCATTGCCAAGCTATTGAACCGACATGCGCAGGCCAATGTTCCCTCGGAACTGCAGGAAATGGGAGCTTGTCCGGATTGCGGATCTTCGGTGGAATATCAGGGTGGGTGTGTGGTGTGTAGGGTGTGTGGTTTCTCTAAATGCTCCTAATTTAAACAAACAACAAGTGGGCACGTGAGAACGGCCCCCTCTGGAGGATTGACATGATGCGTTGGCACAAAACGATCGTTACAGAAGGCACCGCCGAGTTTCCCCTTGGCAGCCGAGTCTATGTGTACGATCCACAGGATCATGTCCCTAAGTTCGTTGGTTGGTGTGCTGGGTATCATTCGCAGACGAACTTCTACTTCGTGAAAATGAAAAACACGTACGGAACCATCGTCGTTTACTACCGGGCGTGCATCCTCAATCACGCCGAAACCGAGGCGCTCAGGCATCAGACTCTCCAGGAGGCCGCCGCATGAAACTCCAAGCTTTGGAAATACCTTTGTCTCGGGATGGGGTAACCCATCCCCCGTAGCAGTCCTTGTCGGAGAGCCCCCCGGCGAGATCCGGGACATCATCGATGCATTGTCATGGATTGAGAATGGGCTTCTGCTGACGCAGCTTATACCATCCCTGGCGTCCCAGGTGCGCGAAGACACGCACAGGAGCTTTGTGAGGATCGCCAAGGGGAAAATGCCGGACGTGGAACGGCAGGCAAAAGGGCGCTGATAACACTCCGGGATAGTGCCGGGCAAGGGAGGCCTTATCGGCCGCCGGCGGATCTTTCGATGGCACCGCCCAGGGAACGAATATCCTTGCCGATGCCTTTGACGGTGTTACAGCCCGCCGCGGTGCCGCAAAGTAGGCTTAGGGCCAGAACGCAGACCCATAAGGTCAAGCGATGTGCCCCGTGCATATGAAGCCTCCTCAAAGTTTTCCCGCAACACACGCCCATGGAACCCCAATGGGTGAGGGCCATGTGCCGCCGCCAAGCCCTTCGCGCATAAAAAAAGCCTCGGCGGCCCCGAAGCCTCAAATCTTCAAATGGTGGGCGGGGGGGGATTCGAACCCTCGACTTCCACCGTGTGAGGATGGCACTCTCACCGCTGAGTTACCCGCCCGAAGTACGCCCCTTATACACGAATCGGCTTTTCCGTGCAATAGAAAAAGCCCGTCTTCTTGGGGGCCACCAAAAGCAGCCTCAGGCGCAGATAATCGTCCTTGGCGGCCGCGTCGTTGGGATTGATGTCCAGAACACGCTTGAGCTTCTCCAGAGCCTTGGTGTATTGGCCCAGGCTTTCATGGAGTTGCGCGGCCTGCTTCAGATACTTGACTTCCTTGGGTTCCAGCCGGCACAGTTCTTCCAAGGCCGCCAAAGCCTTTTGTTTCTGGCCCTTTTTGAGGGCCCCGTACAACAGGTACTGGTGAAAGGCGCTCACGTTCGGGTGCTTGTGCGCGGCTTCTTCAAACGCCTTGACTATGGCGTCATAGTTTTTCGCCTGATCGTACAGGACAAAGAGCGCGTCGTAGTACGCCAGGTTGTCCTTTTCCACGGCAATGAGCTTTTGCAGCATCTCGATCTGCTTGGGACCGTTCTTGGCTTTTTGGTAAAGATCCAAAAGGTATTTCAACGGCTTGGGATCATCCGGGGAAAGGGCCGCGCATTTTTCAAAGGCGTCCAGGGCTTTGTCCCACTGCTTGCTGTCGTAGAGCATCATGGCCAGATTCCATTGCACCACGCGGTCCTGAGGATCCAGGCGAGCCAGGTTTTTGTAGACCTCGAACAGTTCGGCTTTGTCCCCGGATTTTTCCAAGAGGGCGGCCAGGCGCACCAGAGCCCGTTTTTCGGAGGGATTTTTGGCGACAAGGTCCCGATAAATCCCCAACGCCTTGGATGTATCGCCGGCTTTTTCCGCCATGGCCGCAAGCTTTAACCAGTTGGTCACATCGGCGGGATTGGCCTTAAGGTATTTTTCCAAATCCTGAGCCGCCTGTTGCCAATTCCCGGATTTCGATCGAACCACCGAGAGATTGTAATAAATGTTGGGATCCCGAAGTCCGGCAGCCACGGCGTTTTCGTACGCCTCGGCGGCTTCCGCCCAGTTTTCCGTCTTGGTGGCCAGATCCGCCCGCACCACATGCCACGAACCGCGATAGGCCGCCGGCACCTTAGGGGCATATTGCTTAAGTAATTTCAGGGCTTCGCCCGTGGGAACCTGATGCTGAAGGTAACTCACCAATTCCTGAAAAACTTGAGCGTCATTGGAAAGCCGAAGCAATTCCAGCGAAACTTCCAAAACTTTGGTGTGCTTTTTCTGTTTTTTTTCAACGGCAATAAGCCTTTCCAGCACAGGACGGGAATGGCCCAGTTCCAAAACTTCTTCATAAAGCTTTTCCGCACCGCTCCATTGATTCGCTTCCGCATACAAACCCGCCAACTGGGTCTTGACCAGCACGTTGCGCGGGTCGGCCGCCAGCACCTTCTCCAAATATTTTATTTTCTCTTCCAATCCGCCCGCTTCCTGGGCCTTGGCCAACCAATCCTTGGCATCCAACTGCACCAGGAACCGACTCTCGCCCAAAGGTCTGCCCATCCACGTGGCTTGCAGTTCAATCCTCTTGGGCGTCTCAAAGGTCTCGGTCGGCAAAAGATCCCTTAAAACCTTTGGCTCCCTTTTGACTCTCGAAAGATCCAGATCGGCGGATCGCACCTTCACTCCCCAGGCCACCCATCCATCCGTTCGCACGCCGAGCCATCGAATGGTATCGCGGGGGTTGAATACCTCTTCCGCCTCCGGGGAAATTTCCTGCGTTTTTCCATTGACTTCCAACAGAACCGCTTCCAGCCGATGTGGTACCGGAAGCCTTGCCAGGAGACCACCAAAGAGATTCCAGTTCAGCCACGCCGCCACCAGAACGGCCAGGCCTGCGGCCGTGACGGCAGTCACCTTGATCGCCTTTGAAGCCCTGGACTTCCTCCGTCCAGGTCGAAAAAGCGAAGCCCCCTCATAGGGTCTTGGCCGAGAGCTTTTTCTAAACATCATGAGAGCGCCTAAATTCCGGTGCCCACATCACCGCTTCTCGAAGACGACGCACTTCCTGCGCCGAGAGCCGCCTCCAGTGCCCCACCGGCAACCGGCCCAAACGAATGGGGCCGTACGCCGTACGATGAATTTTCAAGACGGGAAGCCCCACGGCTTCCCCCATGCGCTTGATCTGACGATACCATCCTTGATGAAGCGTGACTTCCAACCAGGCGGAATCAGAAAAACGCCGCACCAACTTCACCCCCGCCGGCGCCGTCACCCCTTCACGCAGCCTTACCCCACGGCGCCACAGCTCCATCTGCTCCGCCGAGGGCACGCCGCGCACTTCCACCCGATACACCTTCGGCACTCCGTAGCGCGGATGCATGAGCCGGTTGGCCAGTTCGCCGTCGTTGGTCAGGAGCAGCGCACCCGAAGCATCCCAATCCAAACGCCCCACAGGATAAACGCGTGTGGAGAGTCCTTGCAGGCAGTCCATGACCGTTGGCCGTCCTCGAGGATCCCGTACCGTGGTGAGGCACCACCGGGGCTTGTGCAAAAGAATCACCTGTTGGGCCGCCACCCGCCCCACCACGCGTCCATCCACGCGCACCTCATCCCGCAGCGAATCCACCAATGTACCCAAAGTCGTCACCACCACCCCGTTGACACGCACGCGCCCGGCCGCAATCCAGCGCTCGGCCGTGCGCCGTGAAGTGATTCCGGCCTGAGCGATGAATTTGTGAAGCCGCACGCGGGTTGAAGAAGCATCCCGCTTCCCATCGTCACACATGATTCCCCAGTCCCACTGTTGCAACCACCTGGTCCATGGTCCTTTGGGCTTCCCGGCGAGCTTTTTGGATACCATCCTCTATGCAAGCCCTCACGGCGTCCATGTCCTTCTCCAGGCTCTGCCGCTTGTTCCAAATGGGAGCTAGATGTTCCAGGACATGCGCCAGAAGGATCTTCTTGCAGTCCACACATCCAATGCCCGCCGTTCGGCATCCGTGCATCACATGAGCCATGTCGTCCGGTGTGGAATAAAGCTTGTGGTAGTCAAAAACCGGGCATTTTTCGGGATCCCCGGGGTCCGTGCGGCGCGCCCGCGCCGGATCCGTCATCATCTGCAAAATCTTTTGGCGAACGGAGGCCTCGGGTTCCGTGATGTAGATACAGTTGCCGTAACTCTTGCTCATCTTTCGCCCGTCGGTTCCCGGCAGCACCGGCGCTTCCGTCAGCAGCGCGTCGGGAATGGGAAACACTTCCCTTTGGTAGATGAAATTAAAACGCCGAGCGATCTCCCGGGTCAATTCCACGTGAGGCAATTGATCTTTGCCCACAGGCACCCCATGAGCTCGATAAATAATGATATCCGCCGCCTGCAGCACCGGATAACCCAAAAAGCCGTAGGTGGCCAAGTCCTTGGTGTCCAGCTGCTGCTGCACCTCCTTATAGGTGGGGTTGCGTTCCAACCAGGCCAACGGGGTGATCATGCCGAGGAGCAGATACAGTTCCGCATGCTCCTTCACTTGGGATTGAATAAACACGACAGCCTTCTGCGGATCCAAACCGGCCGCAAACCAATCCACAATCATGTCCCACGTGTTCTGGCGAATGGCTCCGGGATCCGCATAGTCCGTGGTGAGCGCATGCCAGTCCGCCACAAAGAAAAAGCATTCGTACTGGTCCTGAAGCTGAATCCAATTCTTCAACGCTCCGTGCAGATTGCCCAAGTGAAGACGCCCCGTGGGACGCATGCCGCTTAAGATCCGCTTGCTCTGATCCATCAAATCCTTCACCTCCTTGATTCGTTGTCAAACTGAGCTTTCTTCCCGCCGCGCAGCCGGCACCCCGTCGGAAAAAGTCCTGGATTGAAGCCTTCGTCGCCGACCATGGCCTCCACTCAATCCACGGCCGGGGAGACCGTCCGAGAATGTCTTCTGTACGAGCGGCGCAAGCCGCGACTCCTTATCGCGCCTTAAGGCCCCATTGGGCTTGCCAAGGCCGTCCCTTCGAGAGCGTGGCCCCGGAAAGCCTCAATCCGGGCACGAAACCCCTCATCGCATACTCGGACAGCCTCCTAAAGCAAAATCCTCGCAAAGAGGTTGACCACCGGCCGCAACAGATATCCCCACCATCCGGTCATCACAAAGATCAAGACGATGAACATACCGTAGTGTTCCAGGCGGGCCACTTGAAAAGCCAAGGGACTGGGTAAAAGGCCCGTCAGCACTCGACCGCCGTCCAAGGGCGGCACTGGAAACAGATTGACCGCCATGAGCACCAAATTAAAAACTACCGAAAATCGGGCCATGTGAAACAAGGGATCCAACAGCAGCCCTCCAGGGCCGGCCCCGAACCCCAAACCGAAAAGAAAAACCACGATGCGATAGACCAGAGCGCTGGCCGCGGCCAACATGAGATTGGTTAAAGGGCCAGCCACAGCCACCCACGCCATGGCCTTGCGTCCTCCACGCAAACGGTGGAATTGAACCGGCACAGGCTTCGCCCAGCCGAAAAGAAAAGGCGCCTTGGTGATAAGTAAAGCCATCGGGACGATCACCGTGCCCACCAGATCGATGTGCACCAGGGGGTTCAATGAGATGCGCCCCGAAAGTCGCGCCGTGGAATCCCCAAACTTTTCCGCCATCCACCCATGAGCCACTTCGTGACCCACGACCGCCAAAAGAAGCGGCACAGCGTAGATGCATATGTCCCTAAAAATGTCCAGCACTGTGTTTTTCCTTTACTTGATCCGCTTCCGCCATCAGGGTTCGAGCCAACCCCAGCTCGTCTTCTACGGTCTTGACGCCCCCGTTGAGCTTGGCGTCGCGCACGGCCGTGAGAATTCTTGAATACAGAGGTCCCGGCGGAAGGCCTAAGGCTTTGAGATCCCCTCCTCCAATGTCCGGTTTCACATAACGATACCGGTGGAAATAGTAGCTTATGGCACGCTTCACCTCTTCGCGGTTGGTTTTCGCCATCATGAACAAGAGTTCCTCCGGCCCCAGCGGCTGAAGCGCCCGATAGATATCACTAGGCCGCAGAGCGGGCAAACGCAAAAAGTCGGTGAGCACATCGTTAACTTTCTGAAATGCCCAGACTATTCTTTCCCTCGCGTTGTGAGGAAGGTCCAGCCGCGCCAGCACGCTGTGGAGATCGCCTGGTTTCATGCGCGACAGAAAGCCTAAGAAGTAGACGCGCCACGCTTCCAGCGGTTCGTCCAAAAAACTTAATTGATACCAAAGAATTACTTCCTTGATCTTGACAAAAAGCTGTTCGGCTTTGGCATCAAAGCAGGTTTTCGGGCACAGGGCTTCCATGACGCCGAATTCTTCCAATCGGCGCAAAGCCGGCAGCGGATCTTCTTCCATGAAGATGTGCTGCAGCTCATGAAAAAGCCGCTGCCCTCCCAATCGATCGATCAAGCCCATCTTCACGGCGTTGCGCATCAGGCCGGCCGTCTGTTTACCCACGCGAAAGCCAAAGCGCTGTTCAAAACGAATGGCTCGAAGAATCCGTGTCGGATCTTCCACAAAGCTCAAATTATGCAACACCCGAATGGCTTTTTCCTTCAAATCCTTTTGGCCGCCGAAAAAGTCAATAAGGGTTCCGAATTCCTTAGGGTTGAGGGCCACGGCCAGAGTGTTGATGGTGAAATCGCGTCGGTAGAGGTCCATTTTGAGGGAGCCGAACTGGACAATGGGCAGTGCCGCCGGGTACTGATAGTATTCCAGGCGGGCTGTGGCCACATCCACTTTCCGCTGGTTCGGAAAGATCAGCACGGCCGTGTTAAACTTCTTGTGGCAGCGCGCGCGAATGCCCTCTTTGTCGGCGAAAGTGCGGGCAAAGGTGATGCCGTCCCCTTCCACCACCACATCGATGTCCAGATTGGGGCGGCGCAGCAAAAGGTCCCGAATGAAACCTCCAACGGCATAGACCTTGTACCCCAGGGCCTCGGCATGTTCCCCCAAGGACCGCAAAAGAGTAATGATATCCTTGGGTAGCTGTTCCGCCATAACCCCGACGATGTTTTTCTGTTTGCTCCACGGGCCTGTGCCCGGGTCGTCCTTGAGGGCGGTGGGTTCTCTGGAGCGATCCGTGATGAGGTGGTTTAAAAGGTCTCGGCGGGTGATCACACCCACCAGATTTTCGCCGTCCATGACGGGAAGAATACGCTGTTGATGTTCCACTAAATGTTTTTGAACTTCCACCAGCCGCCCATCGACACCAATAACGGCGAAATCTGGGTTCATGTATTCCCTGACTTTTTCCGCCTGTAACCCGTGGTAGATGGCCTTTTCCAGCACCTGGCGGTTAATGAGGCCCACAATGCGCCCGTTTTCCAGCACAGGCATGGCATTGATGTTGTAGCGGACCATGAGTTCTTCCGCCTGAGCCAGGTCGGCCTGGGCGTCAATGGTGATGACGGGGGAACTCATGAGGGTGCGTGCCGTGACGGCGGGCTTGATGGTACTCTGCAGGAGTTCAAAGAGCCGGTCTTCGGCCTGAATGAGGGTGAGTTCCCTAATGGTGGCGGACGCCGCCGTAGCATGGCCGCCCCCACCGAAATAGGCGGCGATTTCCCCCACGTTGACATCGGGAATACGGCTCCTGGCCACCATATAAATGCGATCCTCCATGCGGGCCAAGGCAAAGACGACATCCAGGTTTTCCATGTCCTTGAGCTTGTGCACCAGCACCGCGAAATCGCCCACATAGCGATCCACGGATACCGTCGCAATGCACACTTCCACCCCCTGAATGTTGTAGGTGCGTGCCGAGTGCAGCAGTTCATGCAGAAGGGCTACTTGTTCGGAGGTGAGTTCTCGAGTGACCAGGTCGGCCACCACATTCAGGTCCGCACCGCATTCCAGCAAAAAAGCGGCGGCTCGAAAGTCTTCCGGCGTTGTGGAAGAAAAGGTGAACGAGCCGGTATCTTCAAAAATCCCGAGAATCAGAATGGTGGCCTCTTCCGGCGTGACCGGCACGCGCCGTTCTTGAAGCATGAGCGTCAGCAGGGTCACCGTCGCCCCCACGGGTTGCACGATTTCTAATGCGCCGCGAATGTCGTCTTCTGACGGAGGATGGTGATCGTAGACGTGCACCTCCACATCCGGGCGGGAAACAATGTCCTGAAACTTGCCGATGCGCGACGCCTGGCGTGTATCCACGAGAATGAGGCGGCGAATCCGGCTGAGGTCCAGCCCTTTCAGTTTAGTGAAATCAAAGAGGTATCCCGCTGTGTGGACGAAAAAATCCCTTAGGTTTTTTTCCTGGGACCCGGGAAACACGAGAAGGGCGTCCGGGTAGAGTTTTTTCGCCGCCACCATGGAAGCCATGGCGTCGAAATCCGCATTGAGATGGGTTGTGATCACTTCCATGTGGAAGCTCCTTTGCCGCATGGCAACCCGCAGACTTCAGCCGACATCGTGCCACGATGTTAACGGGGCCGAGGCAAAAGGCCAAGTTGATTCTTGATTTCCGAGGATTCAGGCTCGTGGGTGATGTTGCCGGTAGATGCGCTTCAAGCGCTCTCGTGCTACGTGGGTGTAGATCTGCGTGGTGCCGATATCGGCATGACCGAGCATCATTTGCAAGGAACGCAAGTCAGCGCCGTTTTGCAATAAGTGGGTGGCGAAGGAGTGGCGCAGCACATGGGGGCTGACCGCTGCGGCCAGGCCGATGCGCCGCGCGTAGGATCGAATCATTTTCCAAACCCCTTGACGAGACAGAGGCCGGCCCCGATGATTGAGAAAAACCCGGCCCGTTTCGCGGCCTGCGACTAAAAGGGGGCGGCCACGCTCCAGATACGCTTCCAGAGCCTCCACAGCCCACTGGCCCATGGGAACGAGCCGTTCCTTGTCTCCCTTGCCTCGGACCACGAGAAAACCCGCTTTCAGGTTCAGCTGATGAAAGGTCAGCGCCGCCAGCTCAGCGACTCGTATACCCGTGGCGTAAAGGAGTTCCAAAATGGCCTTGTCTCGAAGCCCTAATGGCGTGCTCACAACGGGCGCGTTGAGGAGGGCTTCCACCTGAGACGCGGAAAGGGTCTTGGGCAGGTTTCTGGGAAGCTTGGGAAAGGTCAAGAACTGGGAGGGATTGGGTGAAAGGAGGGACCTTTCTTCCAGGAAGCGAAAAAAAGAGCGCATGGAGGCCAGGCGCCGGGCTCGAGTTTTGGCTGTCGTGCACGAAGCGCTCCAGGCGAGATAATCTTCCAGATCCTTCGATGTCACCTGCGCCCAGGCATCCTTGCCCTTATTTTGGAGATATTCCATGAGAAGCCGAAGGTCCGTTCCATAGCTGGAAACCGTGTGGCGGCTCAGGCGCCTTTCCGCCACCAGGTATTCCAGAAAGAGATCCACTTCGGTGCGCATGTCGCCGATCCTCAAACCAATTCAATCACTCTTCCACATGTTCCTGGTATCGGGTGACGCGCTCCTACGCGTCCACGGATGTGCGGCTGGTCAGGAGGCCATCCCTTGAAAGCCTCGCGTAGAAAAATCCAAAGTGTAAGAGGCCTTTTGTCGGAGCGATGAATGCCGCCTGCGCTTTGCAAAAGAACACCCTCGGACGCGTCGCCGCTCTTCGGACCTCGTGGACCCAGGACCTTCCGCAGTCTTACCAAGGTCTTGACGCCCTCAGAATAGCCCGTGACGTCAGTCAGCTAAGCTCTTCCCTTGGCATTGCCTAAGGGCACAGCATAGGTCTGGAAATGAAAATCCACCAGCAACGACGTCTCCACCACCCCTTCTTTTCTCATGGTGGAGACAATGTCGATCTGGTGCGTTTTTCCTTGTTCATCGGGAATGAGAATCCTTTCCCCGTCCGAAAATCCTCCGCGTCGATACCAGATCTGGGGTGGCAAAAGCCAGGTCCTTCCAAAGGTTTCCTCAAAGCGAAAATATTCCAAAGCATCTTTGGGAAACTGCAGGTACAGGCACAGGGCCTCGTCGTCCACCGGCCTCTTGAGCCTTTCCTCCAACTCCCGCCTCTTGGCCTCCACATCCGCGTCGGGCAGCACTTGCACTCCGGCCTCTTCGGCGAGAATCTGGTACCATCTCTTGCCGTCTCTTCTCTTGTGCTCCAACACCTTTTCGTAGATCCATTCCTGAGGATCGTAAAAAGGAAAGGGGCCGTAGCGGCCGAGCAGCAGGTTTTTCAAGTCGTCACTGGGTTGTTCGTACCGACCGTGTAAGATGTTGCTGACTGCCGTGGTCCACAGGATTTGGCTTCCGGGCGTCACCAACCAGATGTTGCCCAGTTCCTTGTTCACGTCCATGAGTTCACTAAAAACCTCGTGAATGCGTTCCAAAAGACCCAGTTTTTCTGCCTGCTCAAAGGCTATGGAAGCCGCCCCTCCCGTCAGGCGATGCCTTTTGACCGTGGGATCAAAACCGCGAAAGGGTGTTTCAAACCGTTCATAGTAGCGCCGTTCGCGCCGCAACAGGTCCGAGGCATCCACGATGGGCTGAATCTTGAGGCCTGGCGCTTTATAGCCGTAATCGTGCAGGGTCTGAATGAGGCTCAGGGCCGGTGCCTGAGAGAACATGCCGCCAAAGCCGTGGTCGGCCACTTCCACAATCTTAACGCCGTTTTCCACCGCCGCCACCATGCGCCCTAGGTCGTTGCCGTCCGTGTTGTGGCCGTGATAGGCCAGGACCAGCCGAGGGAAACGGCTGCGTAGCGCCCGCACCAAGGAAGCAATGCGCCGTGGGGAACCCAAAGCCGAATGGTTTTTGATGGCCAAAATGATCTCGTCGCCGAAGGTATCGAGAACCTCTTGGACCTTGTTCACGTAAAACTCGTCGGTGTGCCCAATGCCCGTGCTAAAGCAGATACACGGCATGAGCAGCTTTCCAGCCCTTTGAACGGCGCGGCCCACCACTTCTAAGTTTGGAATATAATTGAGAAAGTCGTAGACGCGCCACACATCCACGTAACGCGCGAACAAGGAGACGGTCAATTCCTGCACGTTGTCCGGGTAGGGACGGTAGCCGAACAGATTGCGGCCTCGGCACACCGTCTGAATGAGGGTGTTCGGCATCCGCTGGCGTACCAGGCGCAGTTTCTCAAAAGGATTGATCTGTTTGGCCAAAAGATCCACGTGCACGGAGGCGCCGCCGCTGATTTCAAAGGCGAAATAGCCGGTGTCATCCCGGTAGGGCGCCACACGCAGCGTCGTCCAGGGAAGAATACGGCATTTGAAGTCCGACTGGGAGACGTCCCGCTCGTTGTTGGTCAAAAAATAGCCCGGAGTTTCCCGCAAAAAACCAATGATTTCCGACGGGCTCATGGAAGGCGTGATGCGTTCTCGTTCGGCCATGGAAGCACTCCGTCCATCACGGTTTGTCCTGAGCATAAGGGTTATAGCCGTAGGCGTTGATTTCGGCGATTAGACGTGCCAATCGCTCGATGGATGGCGCCTCTTCGCGGTAAGCCAGCAGCTGGGGGTGCGTGTCGATATAAGACGTGTCAAAGCGCTGCTCGATAAAATCGGGATCTTGAACGATCTGCTTGTAGAACGGAATGGTTGTGGGCACCCCCACAATGCTGAATCCATCCAAGGCTCGGCGCAGACGATCCACAGCCTCCCGCCACGTAAATCCGTAAACGGTCAATTTCACCAGCATGGAGTCGTAAAACCGGGGAATCTCATAGCCTTGATAGATGGCGCCGTCCAGACGCACGCCGTGTCCGCCGGGGGATTGATACACGCGAATCAATCCCGGACTCGGCATAAAGTTGTTTTTGGGATCTTCCGCATTGATCCGCAGCTCGATGGACCACCCGCGTATCTGAATATCTTCTTGCCGCAGGGACAACGGCTCTCCAGCGGCAATGCGCAACTGCTCCCGCACGATGTCCACCCCGGTGACCATTTCCGTCACCGTGTGTTCCACCTGAATGCGGGTGTTGACTTCCAAGAAGTAGTATTGGTCCTGGTCGTCGATCAGAAATTCCACCGTGCCGGCATTGACATAGCGCGCCGCCTTGGCGGCCCGCACGGCATCCGCGCAGATGCGCTCCAGAACCAGGGCCGGCAGATTGGCCGGGGCGATCTCCACCAGCTTTTGATGGCGACGCTGAATAGAGCAGTTACGGGTTCCCAGATGAATCACCGATCCGAAGCGATCGGCAAGGATCTGGACTTCCACGTGTCGAGGATTCCTCAGGCCTTTTTCCAGATAGATACTTTCGTCCCCAAAGGCCATGCGCGCTTCCGAGCGAGCCAGCTTCAACCCCGTCAAAAGCTCGTCCATGTTTTGTGCCGACCGAATCCCTCGGCCGCCGCCGCCGGCCACCGCCTTGATCATGACCGGAAACCCGTGCTCCTCGGCAAAACGGACGGCCTGCCGCTCTCCGGCTTCCCCTTCCGAAAGCACCGGCGTTCCAGGAATGACGGGAATGCCGGCTTTGGTCATGATGCGACGGGCCACCACCTTGCTGCCCATGTCGGCGATGACTTCCGGCGGCGGGCCCACAAAGAACAGCCCATGCTCCGTGCATCGCTTGGAGAACAAAGGATTTTCCGCTAGGAAACCATACCCGGGGTGGATGGCATCGGCTCCCACAGCTTTGGCCGCATGAATGATGCGATCGATGTCCAGATAGTCCTTGCGCGGCCCCGCGCCGATACACACCGCCTCGTCACTTCTCATGATGTGCATGGCGGTCTTGTCCGTTTCCTCATAGATCGCCACCGTGCGAATGCCCAATTCCTGAGCGGATCGCATGATCCGAATGGCAATCTCTCCACGATTGGCCACAAGCAGCTTTCGGAACATAGGGCTCATCCTTCCGACGGTCTCGAGACCTAACATATCGCACCGGCAGTGTCACCTCCATCGCCGGCACCGAGCCTTGTTTGACACACCGCGCTACCGTTCTGACGCCGCATGGTCCATGTCGACGCGGTTTGGGCTGGGTCCGTAGCACGCCACGAAGCCGGTCGCGCCGCAGGATGCTCGTATCATGAGCCCGACATAGGGATCAAGGAAGGATTGAGGCCGGAAAATCGGTCTTGTTTCGGCAAGATCACACGAGACGGGTTAAGGGCGCACGGCCGGTCTTTTCCTCTGCTCACGCCGCCTTCGGCTCATCTGGTTTAGGTATTCCCGATCCAGCAGATGGCACTTGAAGGGTTTAATGACCTCACTCACTTCCCATTTCGGTCGGTTCACGTCCTGAAGCAATTCCTTGATACTGTTCCACGTCACAGGACTGGAGAACTCACACGCGACCCCTTCATTGAAAAACTCGCAATGCTGCTGGCTCACATACTTCTCGTACTTTTTACAATACTTGATCTTCATGGTACCCTCCTCGGCTTTCCTCAGGGAAGCTTCTTTAGGGTATAGCTATTTTAAGCACAAACCGTGCCGAAGGCAACTTCACGGGTGGATTTTTTCGTCTCTCGAGGCCATTCCTCCATCGACCCGCACTCCGCAAGGCCACATTTTCCTTTACAACACTCGAGGGAACCGCTATAAGGGGCGCGCATGTAGGCCAGTAGCTCGAACGGCTAGAGCACCGGACTCCAAATCCGGGGGTTGGGGGTTCGAATCCCTCCTGGCCTGCCAGCAATAGGAGAGGCTACGGCGTGCTTCGCCAAAGCCCCTTTGGTTTATAGCCCGAAACCGGCCTGCCCCACTCCATCTGCAGAAAACACGATGAGCCCCGAAGCGCTATGCCGCCGTGGTCAAACCCAAAGGGACATCATTTTACGGGCTTGGTGTCAGGACTTCCCATGAAGGGGATGTCCGGGAACTCGTCGTCGTCCATTGGCGGGCTGGCAATTTCAGCTTTTTATAGCACATCCACGGTTCAAGTTGGGATTTTCTCCCGCATTTATCGCAGGCCACCTCGGAGGAGTGTTCGCAAGGTTTTCTCTATATTTTGAGGGGTTGCCCGTCCACCCTATGGCAGGGACGGCCCTTCAGGCCATCCATGAAGGTGGGGACCGGCAAGGAGCCGTGCCTTTCAAGGAGCGTGTCTGACAATGGTTTGGCCGGGTCCTTTCGGCTTGAGGTTGTCGGAGCGCCGCAAGACCCGATCAGGCATCGCCGCTTGCGCCGCTCCGACTAAACGTGTTTTCGGACAGGGTCCAAGTCGAACCAGGTGAGCGCCCCCCCTGACATCAAAAGGACGCCCTCCTGGGTGTCCTGGAGTGAGCAAATGAAGACAGCCGGCTTCGAATCACGGGAGAACCAATGGACTTGCGCAGGAAAGAAAGGCCAAACAATGACGCGGCTTGAAGATGGGGCTTCAAGCCGCGAGACCCCTCGCCTCAGGGACCGAGAATCTTCAGAAATTCCTGAGCCAACCTTTCCTTAAGCTCTGCTTCATTGTGGGCGGACGGCTCCGCTTGCTCACTCTGCTGGTAACGCATCATTCCATAGTAAGATGGAAAAGCCCCCACGAGAGACAAATCCTCACTATACCCGTATGCCTGAATGCAAAGAGCCAGGTACAAGGTGCTTAGGGGTGCTCTGAAATGGAACCGATCGCCGTAGGCCAGAACAACATTGGGGTAATCAATGGACACAATGCCGCAAAAAAGGCCCATGCCGGGAGGAGCATATGATATAATATCATAACTCTCGCCGGCCGATGCATAGAAAAAAAGCCCCAAGGGATGCTCCGAAGTTACCACACCCGCAGCACCCTTGACACCTTCCCAGGCACCTTGAGCAGAACCTACGAAACCGACCAAGACCACGGTTAGCACCACCCATGTCATCGCCCTCTTTCTCATAATGACCCTCCTCCTTTCGTTGATGAAAAGATCCTGATTTTCTAGCCAGGCCCGACCTTCAAACCCTGCCGAATCGGCGCGTTTTTTAGGAAGGCAGGCCCCACGGGTCCACAGCAGGCAAGCAGTCCGGCCGGACTAAAGACTCGAATCCGCTCAACGCTGTTTTAAGGACCCGTCCTAACCATCTCTTACGGTCTGGAAGTCGATTTTTTCAAAAACGAGCGCACGCCGACAGGAAATCGCTGCCTACCCCATAAATCCAGAGACTGTTTCCATGGAAATGGCCTTGGTGGATAACATGGCGTCTGTCCTCGTGGATACCCTGGCAATGGAGCAAGCGGGGATGAACTTGGCGGTCAACGCCCAGGATGCCATGCTTCAAGACGGATCTCGTCTGAAGGAAATCGCTCGTGTGAGCCTGTACGAGGCTTATGCGGCGACGCATTCGAGGGAAACACCCTAGGCCGATGTGCGGCTCGCGCTCACAGTCACAGGGTGTGGGAGAAGCAAGATGACAATGGATCGTATTGGTGAGTTTTTTTCAGGACCAACGGAAAGGCCCGAGGGACCGCTCTAGGATTGTCGACGAGTTATGGCATCGTGAAGCAGTCCGGCGCACTCATATGGGCCTCTTCCGAACGGGAACGAGGCACCACATTCAAGTGTTTCTCGCCCCTCCCTAAGGCCGAAGCGCCGCATGCGGGCCACAAGCAGGTCGTCGCCTGCTTCGAACTCAACCCAGGCGAAGACATCTTGGTGGTGGAAGTGGAACGTTTTTCATGTGTTCAACTCGTGACCGCAGCTCATACAAAACTGTGCTACCAGCGGGTTCGGGACTCCGCAGCACCCGCGCACAGATGCGCGTTTCCTTCTGCCCGCCTTCTCGGCAGCTGGTTTGAGACCCCGCCTTCTTTCCTCGTATTCTTTGATGGCCTCAGCGAGAGCCTCGGCTCCCAGGTTGGAGCAATGCATTTTCTCTTTGGGAAGTCCCTCAAGGGCTTCCGCCACTGCCTTTTTCGTGATCTGTTTGGCCTCGCTTAGGGTTTTACCCTTGGCCATCTCGGTGACCATGCTGGAGACAGCGTTGGCCGCCACGCAGCCGAATGTCTGGAACTTCGCATCCGCTATGCGGTCGTCCTTAACCTTGACATACACGGCCATCATGTCACCGCAAACCGGATTGCCCACCTCTCCGACACCGTCAGCATCCTCCAAGACTCCCGCATTCCTGGGATTCGCGAAGTGCTCCATTACTTTTTGCGAATACATGGCCATTCTCCCTTGCTCTGCCCTTTCATGAGGGCCTGTTCTGTCTGTACCACGTCCGAGAGGCTGAGGGAGTCCAGCACTTGGTACATGGCTCGGGTGGGCATGTTCCACACCGGCCGTGCCGGGCAGGTTTCCGCCCTCTCACACATCTGTGGGTGGCTCAGGCATTCCACCAGCTCCGTTTGCCCCTCCACTGCCCTCACGACATCACCGATGGTGATCTTATCCGGGCTTCGCGCGAGCCTATGTCCCCCTTTAGCACCACGCACACTGGTCACCAGGTTCGCCTTTTTTAGAGGGATGATCAGTTGCTCCAAGTACTTCACGGAAATGCTTTCATGGCTGGCTATCTCATGGAGCTGCACAGGACTCTGCTCGCCGTTACGGGCCAAATAAAGCATCATGCGCGTACCGTACCTGCTTCGCGTGCTCAGCTTCATCGCGATTGAGCTTGACTCCTTGTCTTTTGTTTCCACAAGGGGGAAAGATCCCTCAAACGGCTCACCGCCTTGGGGAGTTTGTCCAACACGTAGTCCACCTCTTCCCAAGTGTTGTTTTCGTCCATGGTCAATACCACGGAACCTTGGGCTAAGTCCGACCTCAGACCAATAGCTGCGAGCACCGGCGAGGTCTTCAGAGCCTTTGAGGCACACGCTGACCCGGTGTTGACGTAGATCCCCTCAGCAGCCAGCATAAAAACCAATGCCTCACCCTCGATACCCTCAAAGCAAAAGCTGGCATTCCCGGGCAGGCGCATTTCAGGGTGGCCCGTATACATCACTTCGGGAACCTTCTCGAGCACGCCCTGCACCAGCCGGTCCCGCAGCGGCCGGACACGCTCCATTCGGTCCGGTAGCTCCCATGCGGCTAATTCAGCGGCCTTACCCAAGCCGACGATACCCGGCACGTTTTCCGTTCCAGCCATTCGACCGCGTTCCTGGATGCCGACGTGAATGAGGGGCATAAGCCTTAGGCCTTTACGGAAATAAAGAGCTCCTGTCCCCTTGGGCGCTCTCAAGGGGATACCGGACAGGCTAAGTAGGTCCACTCCTAAATCCTCTACGTCCACTTGAATGTTGCCGACCGTCGCCACGGCGTCTGTATGGAACACGACACCCCTTTCAGCACATATGGCCGCCAAATCCCTGATGGGCTCTATGGTCCCGATCTCGTTACTGGCATGAATCACCGAGACCAGGATCGTCCCCGGTCGAAGGGCTTTGCGGAGCTGCTCCGCGTCCACCTACCCCCTGTCGTCCACCGGCAGGAAGGTCACCTCATAGTCGAGTCTCTCAAGGAACCGCGCAGCATTCAGTATTCAGTACAGAGTGGTGTTCAATGGACGAAATGATCACATGATTGCCTTTCCCCCGCCGAGCCAACGGAACACCTTTGACGGCAAGATTGTTCGCTTCGGCACCGGAGGAAGTGAACACAATGTCGCTGGCCTGTGCGCCAATGAGGGCGGCCACTTGCTCCCTTGCCCTTTCCACCGCCTCCCGCGCCCTGAAGCCGAGGTCGTAAACCGCCGCGGGATTGCCAAATTCCTCCCGAAAGCAGGGAAGCATCGCCTCCAGGACCTCTCGCCGCACCGGGGTGGCGGCGGCCTTGTCCACATATGCTTTGATCATTTCGTTCTCACTTCTTTTTTCTGATGCAAAGCTTGTAACAGTCTTCGTCTTCCTCAATTCCGAGGAACTCCTGCCCGCACTTTTCACACCAGTTCGGAATGTCCTCCAGGGCAACCGTCATAGTCCGTGAGCACCTCCAGTACCTGCCCCTTGCTCATGCAATTAAGCCGGTCACCCGGCTCAAGGAGGTGCATTGGACACATACGGCAAACCAAATCGACTCTTTCATCCGCCTTTACATCCTTCACGAACTTCATGGTTTACACCTCCCGGTGGTCCCCAATTTCATAGTGTTCCGCTATGGATTGTTCGGCCTCTTTCTCTCTGTCAAGGGACCCAGGAGCAAGAAATGCGGATGATTTCACCGGCCGAGACCGGTTCTTCCTGTGGGATCCTTCCAAGGACCGCACCTTGTCTCATGCCCGCTCATCCCCTACGGCCCGGGAGCGCCTGTAGCGTTGCCTTTTGAACAGTGGACGTCGAGGATTTCAGCCTCGGCGGTCTCGAGCATCAACAGGGGGCGTGACGGGGCGTCGGCACGCTTTGCCAACCGGCAGCTGAACGCGCTCCAGCCCCACATCGTGCTTGATACGGACGGCGAGCGAGTAGGTGAGAACGGGGCGATTTGATCCCTGGCGGTGCCGATGACTATGGGCATCCATGGTGAAGGGCAGGGCCGGGTGCCCGCCGTGGAGGCGGCCAACAGGGAGAACCCGAGACGACGGAAGGAGTTTCTTCTGCGGCCCAAGGAGCGGGGTTTCATGGTCGTCGAACGCGTCGTTTTCAACGATCACGCCAATGGCACAACGTGACGCACGCGACGTCCAACTTACGTCAAGGCACTGAGCGCACAAAGATATGCGCACGGTTGAATTCAGGTTCACGAATGAAGGAAAAGCCCTCTCTCTGAGCCGAGGGTTATTCGGCCCATTATGGCCCGAGAGGCTTTTCAACGGAGCCGCAGCTCTTCCCTCCCGCAGTACAAAACGGGAACCATTTGCACGGTGTTTTCCCTCTTGATCATCTGTGGCCGCCGCACGTAGCGAATCTCGGCCAATTCCTCCAGGGGAATCTGCGCCCCGTCGGGAGTGGGAATCAGAGTGCGCGAGAGGGACTTGATGGTGTCGCGCAGCCCCACATGCAGCGGACTCGCACGGGAGACCGCTCCCGCCCTTCCACCGCGGTGGTGATCGCTCTGCCCCCGATGGCCACTTCAATCACATCCTGGACTCGACGTACGGATAGACCGCGACGGCCAACGGCGTCTCGGTCGATGAGAATCTATAGGTAAGGCTTTCCCACGATGCGCGGTAAGGTTGCCCCCAGAGTCAAGACACATTTTAACCGAAGTTAAGCTCAAAAGTGGCACTCTTTTCCTGATTTGAGGAACCTATTGAGGCTCCTGGGATCTCGCCAAGGCCTGGTCCTCTGGTTTCAGGCATCCCCGAAGCGGCCCCTAAAAAGCCGGCGAATAGGGTGGGTGAAACCAACTCGAGCCGTTATTCAGGAAAGATCTGATCGCCTCCTTCATTGCGTCGCCTGTCGTTTCTGATAGAACAACAATTGTTAGGTAGTGATTAGCCTGACAGTGTATGCCCAAAACACCATTTGGGTGAATCATCCTCGTATAGTGCATAACTCCTGCTGCTGTCATCGTGATCGCTTTTTCCCCTCTTTTTGGATTTGTTTGCCGCTATCTTTAGAGCTTAGCACCTTGTCCAGTTTTTGGGGGAATTATACAGACTCAGCATGGACAGACTGGAAGGGCGAAAAGCACGAGGCCGGAAGGAGCCTATGGTCGAACTTTTTCCCATAGCCCTGGTTCAGGGAGCCCCAGATCTGCATCGTCCAACAGGATGGCTCCCGTTTCGTCCATTTTCAGGCGTGTAATGCCAGGGTGATGGCGTTCCAGTTCTTCCATGAGCGCCGCGGCTTTGAGGGTTGATGCAGCTTCCCCTTGCGGCTCGGAAGACTGTTCCAGGGCGTTCTGGTAAGCGAGCGCTTGTTGAAGAATTTGGCACAGGTCCTGTGTGTGGCATGGCTTGGTGAGGAACCGGTAGATCTCCCCTTCGTTGATGGCGCGAATGGCCGCTTCCAGCGTGGCATATCCCGTGAGCATGATGCGCAGGGTACGGGGATGCCGCTCTCGGACCAGGGCCAGAAACTCCGATCCGGACATTCCCGGCATGCGCTCATCGGAAACCACCACATCCACCGGCTCTTCGCTCAACAAGCGCAGCGCTTCCATGGCGGAATTGGCCGTCAGAATACGATGGGGTTCATGACGCAGCGCCCTTTTGACGGCGCTGGTGAAATTGGGCTCATCGTCCACGAAAAGCACGGTCTTTTGCATGGCTGGCTCCCACCTCAATGAACGGCCATCATCGAAACGCTGATGCCCGCCAACTGCGTCCACAGACGAAACATAAAAAATTCCTCCCGACCTGTACACCCCTGCGCCCACCTGTGTCCTATTGCATCTTCAATGGACGGGCAGCAGGACCCTTATGGGTTCTTGAACACCCACCGTTTTGGCAAAGTTGCGGAGCCTTTCCAGCAAGGCCGGCGTGATCTCCGGTCCTTTTTTGATGAGAAGCACGCCTTTGGAACTCCAGACATCCTGGCCCACGATCATGCCCAGCTTCAGGTCCTGGATGGTCATTTCCCGCACTTAGAACCGGGCCTCATCCCTCAACACGTCTTCCAAGGCTTTGAGGACCTTGGGATCATACTAGCCGGAGCGCCTTTTCATCTGCAGCAGGGCCGCCGCCCGCGGCAGGCCTGCTGTTTCCAGAGCGTCGAAGTCCAGGACGACCTTGAGGATGCGAGCCCCCATGGGAATGGCGTCCCCGCGCCGGTCGTTTATAGGGATGCCGGAGCCGTCAAAATGCTTTTCCTGGTACGCAATGATTTCGCTCACATCCTGCAGCCTAGGAATCTTGGCAATGAGTTCGGCTCCTACCGACGGATGCATGGAAAAGAGCTGTTCTTCTTGGGCCGTGAGGGGTTGTCCGTTATAGATCTTGTGCAGCGCTTCCTCGGGCAGGATAACGCAGCCGATCTGGCTCAACATGGCGGCCGTTTCCAGCTGCCATACTTTTTGCACCTGCAGACGCCGGCCCATGTCCACGGCATAGCGCCGAACTCGAGAACCCCGCCCAAAAGCTTCCGGATTCACCAGGCTCAGCACGTCGGCCATCACCTGAATGGCACCGCGCAACGTCTTTTCCAACAGATCCCTTTCGGCTTTCACGAGCCGGTACTGCCGGAGTCCCGCCTGAATGGCCAGGATCAGGGTTTCCGGAGGGCACGGTTTGGTCAAGAATCGAAAAATGTTACCGTGGTTCACGGCATCCATGGCCGCCTGCAGATCCGCATTGCCGGTCAGGATCATGCGGACCGTGTCCGGGCTGGTTTCGCGCACCTTGCTGAGAAATTGAATGCCGTCCATGACAGGCATGCGCAGGTCCGAAATGATGAGCGCAAAGGATCTATTGTCTCGAACCGCCCGAAGCCCTTCTTCGGGCCCCACTGCCGTTTCGATGTCATAGTGCTTTCTCAGGGTTCTCTTGAAGGACGACAGAATATTGGGATCATCGTCCACGAAAAGGATTTTTTCAGCCATGACACCTTCCTATTGTCCGCCAAGGGCATCGGAGCATGCGCTTTTCCATTCCTTGAGACGGCTCAAGCATTGCAACTGGTCGAGGTAGGCCGCATCCACCAGGTTCGGTCCCTGATAGGGCGGCCCTCCATGAATCGCGTAGGTCAGCACGTCCGCCGCGTGCACCGCCGTCAGCGCAATGAACTCCCGATGTGGACAGCGACCGGGAAAATGGTGAAAGGCCACGGCCTCCACAATGTTGTCGGGAAGCCCCCATACTCCCAACAAATAGGCCCCCAATTCGGCGTGCGTGGTGCCCACCTGAGCGTGCTCGCTTTTCCATTCCTGTTCTCCAGTCGCCTCACAACGTTGGTCAACTTCGGCAACCTGGTCGGGAAGAGCTTGCCAAAGAACTAACTTGCCCACATCGTGCAGCATGCCGGCCATACAAGCGTCGTCCACGATGATGGGGTCGGCTCCAGCCTGTTGTGCCACGGTCTTGGCACACACGGCTGTGTTCAGACTGTGTGTCCAGAGTCGGTCCATGCGGTCCGGTGGCAGGCCCCTGGCTTGGAATTCGGTAAAAATCTGCGTGGAGATGACGAGGGTCTTGATGATGTTGAGTCCCAAAAGAACAACCGCCTGCTCGGGACTGCTCACATGTCGGCTCAAGCCGAAAAAAGCCGAATTGACCAGTTGTAAAATCTTAGCCGTCATGGCGACATCCCGTGCAATGATCTCCCCGACCCTCTTAATGCTGGGATCTTCGGATTCCAGTTCCTCCATGATCTTCTGATACAAAGCCGGAAGACTGGGCAAGGTGTCCACGCTTGAAACCAGGGCTCGAAGCGGTTTTTCATCCAGCAAAGTGCGCAGAGTTTTCACCCGCTCGATGGTGCTCCGGAGTTTTTCCGCATCGCATGGCTTGGCCAGATACTGGTGCGCCGCCCGCACAGCACGCAACACGAGATCTTGCTCCGAATACCCGGACAGGGCGATGCGAATGATATCCGGATGGCGCTTTCTGACCTCCAGAAGAAACTGGGCGCCATCGATGCCCGGCATGCGCATGTCCGAGACGACCACATCCACGGCTTCCTGAGCCAGAAGTTCCATGGCCTCCCGAGCTTCCGAGCAGAAGTGCATGGTCCATTCCATGCGCATGGGCCGCAGCATGCGGCGAAGTGCCCGCAAAACGTTGGGATCATGGTCCACGAAAAGGACTTCCAACGCCACGGTTCACCCTCCCTTTATGGCCGTTCTCTTTGATCGACTATTCGGCACAAAACAAGGATGCCATAAGACCATTCTTATTCAGTTTCTGAGCGAGGAATTCACGAAAACGCGGCGTGACGAGCCCGTCAGAGACGCCTCCGGCCAGGTCTGATCGGACGTTGCGTGGGGTGCGGTCCGGCACCTCGGCGTGGGACAAGGGCGCGCAACCCCTTAAGCCACAGAAAACCTTCCCGGCGTGTAACCGTGGATGCTCATGGAAATCTGTAAGGAAAAAATCACCGATTCTTACCCATAAGCTTTTGTACTCCGATACTCAGGAAAACCCCACTCTAGCCTCTTATGCCATCACTTCCGAGCTTTTAAGGGACAAAGAAATATGTTGACAGGCTGCCGGCTTGAGCTGTGAAGCTGCTCGCCCCCTAGAAGGCACCATTACGCCGATCTTTTACCGAGGGGCTTTGCCCCCGGTTTTTTTGTCGCTATTCCCGAAAATGCCGAATGCGACCGCACCCGGATTCCTCGGGCGGCGCCTAGGGGTTGGATGCGTCGAAGAACGGCAAGCGAAAAATTCAGGAGTGCTGTCGCAGGCTGAGGGCTTCCGCCCTCAGACACTGCTGACCCTGAACCCACGGGAAAAGGGCCAGAACCGCACTTGATGGTCAAGGTAAGTCGTGTTGGTTTTTTAACTGTAGAGCAAATCTATTCACATCCCAGGAAACCCGTCGGCCGACACCTTCGATAACGCGCCGTGGAACAGGGAAGGCGCCCACTTGCAGATTCCGCTTCAGCGGGCAGGCGGGCTGCCACATGATTTTCTCTCCCTCAAAAGGTCCCAACCGCGACGGGAAAAAACGCATTGGCCATCAGGCTCGCGGCGGGACCTATGAGGAGATCTTGAGGCGCCAGGCCAGGAGCTTTGCAAGGATTTGTTTGGCACGCGGCGTGAGTCGGGATCGATTGTAAAGGTCACCCATCTTGCGTAGGGCTTCACCGATGGTTGGGTATGGATGCACCGTGGCGGCCAGGCTCCTGAGGCCGATTCGCTGGGTTATGACCAAGCTTAGCTCCCCGATCATGTCTCCGCCGTTGGGCGCCACGACGGTGGCCCCAACGATTTGATCGGAACCCGCTCTTACGTGCACTCGTACCAGCCCGTCCGTACGACCTTCCAGGACGGCGCGATCCACTTCCGAAAGAGGCAAAGTCAAGGTGTGAACGGATATGCCCCGTTGTTGGGCTTCTCTTTCGTAGAGGCCCACGTGGGCGATTTCCGGATCCGAGTAGGTACACCAGGGAATGGTGAGGGCACTGGCTTTGGCCCGGCCGAGGAAGAGTGCATTTTGAATCACGATGCGGGCCATAAAATCGGCGGCATGGGTGAACTGGTGCGGAGAACAGACATCACCAGCCGCGTAAATCCGAGGATTGGTGGTTCGAAGCTCATCGTCCACCACCACGCCCTTGGATGTGGCGGCCACGCCCACCCTTTGCAGATCCAGCCCTTCCAGGTTTGGGGGTCGACCCAGCGCCACCAACAGCCGGTCCACCTCCACTCGGGTCGCACGGCCGTGAGTATACAAATGCAGGATCACGGCGCCACCCTCCCCAGGCTTCACAACCAGGTCCCGCCCGCAGCACTGCAGCTCCACCCCGTCGGCCTTCATGGCGTTCCACACGATGGCCGAGGCGTCTGAATCCTCGCGTGGCAGGATCCCGTGCATGGCTTCCACCATAAAGACACGAGAACCCAGACGGCCAAAGGCTTGGGCCGTTTCGCAACCTATGGGGCCTGCGCCGATAATGCCCAATCGCTTGGGGAGTTCTGTGAGCGGAAAGAGTGTTTCATTGGCGAGATAGGGCATTCTATTGAAACTGGGTATGGGCGGAGACGCCGCTCGAGCCCCGGTGGCGAGGACAGCTCTGTGAAAACGCAGACGGGTCTCATCCACATCCACTGTTTGGGAATCCAAGAAACGGGCACCGAAGAAAACGTCCACGCCTAGGTTCTCGAAACGACGGGCGGAATCGCTCCGTGCAATGGATGCTCGAAGACGCCGCATGCGTTCCATGACCTGAGAAAAGTCCACGTGAACGCCTTCCGGCACCTGAATGCCGAACCGGTGGGCATAGCGAATACCTGCAGCGGCCCGGGATGCCGCTATGATGGCCTTGGACGGCGCACAGCCCACATTCAGGCAGTCGCCACCCAAGGGGTGCCTTTCCACCAAGGCCACTTTGGCCCCCAGGCCAGCAGCTCCGGCGGCAGCCAACAGCACTGCGGTTCCCGCTCCAATGACCACCAGGTTATAACGGGAGGCCGGAACGCGTGGCTTCACATTCGAGGGGCCGACGAGGGCGGCCAGTTCCCGGTTCGCGTCATCCCAAAACGTCAGTTTGATCCCGGGCTCTTTCAGATGGCTCATTCTTTCCCTCTTTCCCTTTGCGTGTGGCCGCATAGCTCCTCAAAAACCAAGGAAAGCCGAAACTCTCACCTCTTTTCCCTGTGCACATGGCTCCATCGAAGCTGATCCGAGACCTCGTTTTAAGCGGTTCATGGCGCCGCAATTTCAACTCGTTACGATGACATATTTGGCTAAAAGCAGCATTTTCAGACAGACTCCTCCATAGGAGCATATCCGACAAGGGCTTTTCGGGTCCCTTTTTCGTTTCATCCTGTAGAAGACCCGCAAGGCGCGATCACGCACCGCAGCTTGCGCCGCTCCTACTGGAACGTGTTCTTGAACACGCTCCCTAGGCAGCTTTTCAGGGACAGTTACACGCGAAACTGGGCCTCCTCTCGCCGGGGAAATAGCTTTGAAAGGTGCTCGAAAAGAGCTTGTCCACATCCTTCAGGGGCAACGTTCCTTGGGCATCTCACAAAGAGCCGAGCCTTCCCATTCGAACAGCTGTTCCACCCCGTCAGGGTTTCCGCTCACCGCCGAAGCCCCCCCTCAGGTCCCGTTTCTGGTTCACGGCTCACGCGGCTCTCAAGAGTCTTCGCAAGCACACCCTCTCCCCACGGCCATTTTTTGGACCCTTACCCTTTTAACATCGAAAGCTCAACGCTCAACGCCGGTTCCTTGACCCGCAGAAAGTCCCTCTTTGATGCAACCGCTGAGGGTTTTCATGATGGGGCATCGAGCCCCTTCGCATTCTGGGTTTTTGGCCTGCTGGCGGCACTTGAGGGCATCATCGGCCGAAAGACTTCGGCCCAGGAATTCTGCAGAAAGTTCCGCGGCCTTTTTTAGAGCGATCCAGGAGTCGCGCTGGCAGCACCGGGCCGCCTCCAAAGACGAAATCTCCGCCAGGGCGGCCTGGGTCGCCTGCTGGGCCAAACGTCGTTCCCGCCCTTTGACCGGGTTGGCTTCCAGGAGAATGGAAAAGGCGATACCAACACCCATCGCCGCGCCGCAGCACCCCATGAAGCCGCAGGATCCTCCGGGAATGCGGGATCCACGGTGAAGAGCAGAGCGGATCGCATCGTCACCTATCGCTCCTCCTACATTGCGATAAGCGGTAACGATCACAGCGGGCACCAGGGCGTGGTGTTCCGGTCCGTGAACGGGCATGGCCGGATGTCGACGGATTCTGTCCATCAGCGCAATCAGGTCCGTTTCACTGGAAGAAAGGCACAGATGTTCCATCACGGCCATGGCGTCCCGGGAATGGCAGGCATCGCAAACGAAGTGGCCCTTGAGACACCGGACCGAGGACACGAACTGATTTGCGCAGTACATGCACGTGTGCAGGCTTTCCGACGGTGCGTAACTCAGAGGTTCTCCACACACCATGCAGCCGAAACGGCGTCGAAGCGCAATGGTTTGGCCGGACTTGGCGTCGGATGCAACGGGGGTACGTCCCGTCGCCACAGCCGAATCCGCGTGTATCTGGTCTTCCGGTCGAGAGCAGGTGCAACCGATCTCGGTTCGTCGGTTGGCTACAGCGCCCGATTTATCCACAATCCACAGTTGATCATTCACGATCTGGGCTTCCCACCGGCAAAGACGATGAATGGGCCCAGGCGTGAGCGTCGCTCCACCAAAGGTTTGCACCCTGGCAAAGGGACCTGGATAGAGAACGGAAACGGTGTCCGTGGCGGCTTCCTTTCGGGCTTCAAAGGTGAGGCTGAAGAAGAGATGGCCCTGTACCGTGCGGTACGGAAATCTCTTGAGAAAACGCACGGCCTGAAAGCCGGATTCATCCAGAAGGCCGACCAAATCCCTTTGCGTGAGTGCCCCGGCGAGGCATTCGCCGTGAAGCACCGGGTCGTTTCGAATGGCCGGATCCGGATCCGTGTCGCACACCACGTCGGAAACCACCAACCGTCCGCCGGGCCGCAGCACGCGATGGATCTCACGAAAGGCCCGGCGCTTGTCAACGGAAAGGTTCAGCACGCAGTTGGAAAGAACCACATCCGCCGTGTGGTCTCTTAAGGGAAGGTTTTCCAGAAGGGAACGGCAAAAGGTCATGTTGTCGTAGCCAAGCCGTTCGGCTGTGGCCCGCCCTCCGGCGCAAGCCCGCTGCAGCATGGATTCCAACATGTCGATGCCGATCACGCGCCCAGTTGGCCCCACCCGCTTGGCCGCCATAAAGCATTCCCCACCGCTGCCGCAGCCAAGATCCACCACCGCCTCACCCTCTTGCAGCTCGGCATCCACCACGGGACTGCCGCACCCATAACCGCGAAACCGGTATGCTTCAGGAATATGAGCTGTCCATTCGGCGGAATAGGTGACAGGATTGAGAATGTCCAATTTGGGCTGAACCACGGCCTCGGCATAAAAGTCTCGAACGACGGACAGGCTGGACGGGGAGGCGACGGCCATCAGGCAGTTGGAATGAGTGAAGGTGACACCGTGCTGTCCGTTTGCGCAAACGGAAAGGGCGTCCCCCATCTTGAGCCGCAGCGCCGGCCCATGGGTGACGGCGGGTGGAAAGGCGCGGCGCACCATGAGCCAGAGCGCCAGCTTTTGGTAAAGATCCATGTAGGGGTCGGCGCCCATGAATCGGCTGGCGGCCAAGTAGCTGTGATCCGGATCGCCGCCCCCCCAGAAGGAAACGCAGCGGATGATCGAGCTCTGCCGCCGTTTCCCTCCGAATCCGTTCAAAGAGGGGGCTTCCCCTCCAAGCCTTTTCCAGGCCGTAATGCCGGGGAACCGCCAATTGGGATACGCCCACAAGAGCCGCCGACGGATAAAGGTTTCCGTCGGGGCCCAGCGCCAGGGATTCCCAGGTCATGCCGGTGCCGTCAAAACGGGTTCCCGGCGGCGCAAAAACCTGGGAGGCCAGAGCACGCACATTGTCCACCGAAACCCCTAAGGATTCGGCGCGTTCGGCGGCACCGCGCACAACGGTGAAAAGTCCGTCAGTCGGCACCCATTCATCCGGCACGCCCCGGCCCCGCACGAAATACCACATAAAGTGGATGTTGCATGCGCCCACATCCCGTGCCAGGTGGGGAAAAAGCGGCACGTCGGCCAGGTTTGATCGCGTGGGACACATGGACAGGGTCAGGGAAAAACCCATGCGGGCCAGGGCTCGAAGTTCACGGACCGTTTTTTCAAAGGTTCCTTTGCCGCGCACGGCGTCGTGGCGTTCTTCCAATCCGTCCAGGCTCACTTGAAGGTGCACCCGTTCGGGACTCCATCGGTGTTTTTCCAGAAAGGTGCGGGCGGCCAACCCGTTGGTGAGCACCGCCACATGGGTGTCGGGTAGGCGAAGAATTTCCTGCACGATTGTACCGACTTCGCGGTGAACAAAGGGCTCGCCTCCAGTGAGGGCGAAGAGGCGACAGCCCAATTCATGGGCTTGGCGGGCCCCTTCAGCACCAGGGCCGCCGAAAGCTCTCGAACCTGGGACGGCGAGGCGGCAAAGAGGCAATGGGTGCAGGACAGATTGCAACGGTCTGTGAGATGGATCCAAAACTCTTTGAGACCTTGCAGACGCAGCACGTTCCCTCGACCCGTATATTGGGAAGCCCAGGCGGAGGGAAGCCGCTGGAAAAAGCGGGCGGCTTTCGGATCGTCGAGAAGACTCGGATTCTTTTGGGCTTCTTGAAGTAGGTGGTCCCCCGCTTCGTTGGGAACGAACCAACAGGGCGGATCGGGTCGAACATACACAGGGATGTCTTCCCATGCCAGCCGGAACCATTCACGTGGATCAAAGGACATACATCAACTCCTCCAACGCCCTTGAAAGGCTCGTTTTTTGAGAATGCCGTAGGGTGCGTGCGACCAACTGTAGAGGCTTGTGCTGCGCCCACAAATCCATTTGTCCGATGCGGTGCGGAAAATCTTTTTGAGACCTCGGTTTCGCCGCTTCACGACCTCGTCTCTGGGCCTCGTTCAAGGACGCGGCCGCTGGATTTGAGCATGCTCGGCCGGGCTCTCAAGGGGACATTCCGCGAAAAATGGCTGTCCTTTCGCCCAGCTGGAGATCCCAGACGTGCCGGGGAAAAATATCCCCTCGCTTCAAGCCAAAAAACACCTTAAAGATGCAGCACGTCCACGTCAGTTTCATTCACCTGGTTGTCGTTCAACGTCGCGCCGGTCGATCCACCGCGCTCCTGTGTCCCATGGTCGGCATCCTGTCCACTTGAGTGTCTTTGGACTTTGATGTGCAAAGCGGCTTTGGCCATCATGTGGGCGCTCACGGGCGCCGTCATGAAAAGAAAAAACGTGACGAGAATTTCATGCAGACTCCAGGTATTTTCCCGAAAAAGGAAAAAAAGAAACGATGCCGTGAGCATGCTTCCAATACCCAAGGTGGTGGCCTTGGTCGGCCCGTGAAGGCGCATAAAAAAGTCCGGCATACGCATCAGTCCAATGGAACCCACTATGGCTAACGCCGCCCCTAACACAAGAAAAAAGGCGATGACGACTTCTGCCATGCCTTCCCAAACCATCATTCGATGATGTCCCCGCACAACAAATATTGACAAAAAGCCGTCGTGGATATGAAACCGCTCATGGCCAGCACCACCGCGCTCTCTAAATAGACCTGACTGGGGAAATAGACCCCCAGAAGCACGAGCAGGGCAATGGTGTTGATGTAAAGGGTGTCCAAAGCCAGGATGCGATCTGAAATGGTCGGGCCTCGCACCAGCCGCCACAAGCATAAAAGAAGGGCCACGCACATCAGACCAAGCGCTACGGCAAAAGCTGCCTTTAAAATCATGGGAAAATCTCCATCAAGGGATTGTCGTACCGTTTTCGAATCCGCTCCACCACATCCGATGGGTCCGGGACATTCACACAATGAATGAGCAGACGGCGCCGCGTCATGTCCACGTCCACCGTCACCGTGCCGGGCGTCAAGGAGATGGTGCAGCCCAGCACAATGATGGCCCATTCATCCGTCAGCTGCAAAGGGTACTCGATAAAAGCCGGTTTCCGTCGGTTTTTGGGCCCCAACACCAAGACCGCCACCTGAAGGTTGGCGACAATCACGTCAAATAAAAAAACGGCCAGGTACCGCACGATGGTCCTTGGCTTTTGAATTCGCACACCCGGCCACAATGCCCGCGTGACATGCGGGAGAATCAATCCCAACACGGCACCCACAAGCACCGAGCCGACCGCCACTTCGTTGGAAAGCAACACCCACACGACGCACAGGACAATGGACAGTATCGGGTGAGGAACCCAGCGTTTCATGGGCGACTCTCCACTATGGCAGTTCCCAAAACCCTGGCCGCATAGGCGCTGGGATCCATGACCTGAGCAGCCGTTTTCAAGCAAAAAGCGCTCAAAGGACCAACCATCACTACCAACACCGAACTCATCATCAAAAACACGGCCACCGGCCACCAGAAAGGATGCCTTCCCTCGTTCATCCCTTGCTCTCTCCCGAATTGCACCTTCCAAAAAAGCACGCTCCCTGCCCGTTGCAGCGCCACCACAAGGGCCAGGCCGGAGACTTAAAGAACCGACCAGATCCAGAGGGTGCCGGCACCATGGCCCCATGCGGCCTGCAGCAAGAGCACCTTGGCCACAAAGCCGCTTAACGGCGGCATACCTGTCATGGCCATAACGCCCAGCACGAAAAGGGCTCCCAAAAGCCCGCGCTGGGACACGGCATGCCCCGGTGTCAATTCCGTACCGCCCCGGCGGTGGTCTGCCACGAGGTCCGCCAGCAAAAAGAGGCCCGCCGTGACCAGCGTGTTATGCA
>NZ_JBRAHS010000016.1:0-42880 GCF_052743555.1 Desulfosoma sp. | reverse complement strand
CGGATCCGGAAGCGGCCGCATAGGCGGGTGTCAGCCAAAAGTGGAGGGGAACCAGAGCGCCTTTTAGAGCAAAGACGGCGAGAAGCAGATCGAAAGCCATGCGCGCCAATCAAGAGTTTTCTGCTGGAAGAGAAGCCATTTTGATGAATAGATCGGCAAGGTTCAGTGTGCCGAGGATGCCGTAAAGGACCCCGATGCCCACTAGAAAAAGGGACGAAGCCACCAAGTTGACCACCACGTAGTGAAACCCGGCACGACCGAGGGCTCGGCCTCTCCCATGGGTATCCTGCAAAAGGAGGGCGTAAGAACTTATAAGAAGAATCACCACAAAGACGTAAAGATTAAATAAATCCCCGGTCAGAAAGGTGCCGTAGAGGCCCAGCACTTGAAACTGGTACAGGGCATGGAACCCCCGCCCTTGAGCGTCTTGTCCTCGAACGGCATAGCCCAAAACCACCAAGGCCACCACCGCCGTGAGCAACATCATGACAGCGGCGAGCCGGTCCACCACGAGCACGATGCCAAAAGGTGCGGGCCAATGGCCCACGCTGTAGACCAGAGGAACTTTGGAGGCGGCCGCCCCGACAAATCGCAATGCTGTAATGAGTTGCGCCGCACAGGCCAGGGCGCTGGCGGCCCGCTTCCACGCCAGAGCGGCTCGAGCCATGGCAAGCAAGACGCCTGCAGTGCCGAGCGAAATCAAAATGGGAGCGACGACCCAGTGGTTTACTTTACTCCTCTGCAGGATCATCCACGTCGTCAGATCCACTGATCACCTGCGTGTGCAGGGCCAGAACCAGCGCAAAGGCGGTCATGGCAAACCCAATGACGATGGCAGTCAGCACAAGGGCCTGCGGCACTGGGTCCGCCACGCCGACGCCCAGATCCACCAGGGGCGGTTTGTTGGTGTGCAGTCGTCCCATAGCGAAAAGAAAAAGATTCACCGCATAGGACAGCACCATAAGGCCTAGGACCACGGAGAAGCTTCGCCGTTCCAACAGCAGGTACGCCGCTGCGGCCGTCAGGACACCCACCACTGCAGCAAACAATAGCTCCATCAGTCGACCTCCCCGCGACTCTCTTTAGGATGCGGCACCCTGTTCGGTCCCACACTCAGCCGCCCCAATCTTACATGGATCAGCAATAAAGTCTCGAGCACCGTGCCGAAGACTCCCAAATCAAAGGCGAGCGTGGAAGTGATTTCCCAGTGACCGATCAGCGGAACACGGCCGTGCACCACAGCCGATGTAAGAAAAGGGTGACCGACAAAGAGACTTCCAAGCCCGGTCAAAACGGCCAAAAGAAGCCCTGCGGCAATCAAGGGAATAAAGCGAAAGCGCAGCCTCGCTTGCGCCCATTCGATGCCGTTGGCCATGTGCAGTAAAATGTGGATCGTCGCCGCCACAAGACCGGCCACGAACCCGCCCCCAGGTCGATTGTGACCTCGAAGAAACAGAAAAACGGCCACCGACAAGGCCAAGGGCATGAGCAGGCGGGAGATCTGTGCCAAAATCGGAGGGTGCACTTTCTTTGACCGGCTTTCCAATGGAAAGCCCGACAAAACTCGATGCTGACGCAAACCATCCAAGATTCCAAAGATCACCACCGCCGCAATGGCCATGACTGCGATTTCCCCAAGGGTGTCAAGTCCTCGAAAATCCACCAAAATCACATTGACCACATTGGCGCCTTCGGCCAGAGGCTTTCCCACGCGAAGGAAATAATCCGAAACGGGGGCATAAGGGCGGGTGAGAACGCCAAGGGTGACGGCGGCAACGCCCACACCGATGACAAGTGCCAGAAAAACGTCAGCTCAACGGCGCGCCCTTGAAATTACGGAGGGGATTTCTTGAGGCATGAAGAAAAGAATCAAAAGCAACACCACCGTGAAAACCATTTCCACGGCGATTTGCGTCAGGACCAGGTCCGGTCCCGAAAACCGGACAAAGGCCAGCGTAACCACCACACCCGTGACGCCCAAGTTCAAGATCGCTGGTAAAGGACGGCTGCGGGAAAGAACGGCCACGCCGGTGGCGATCACAATAAGCCCCGCCCCCACTACAGTTGGGGCATCTAGAGATGACAAGGGCACAGGCACCAAAAGCGCCGTTCGGGACCTCACAAAAGCCAAAACACCCAGGAGTGCCGTCCATGCAAGCAAAAGAGCTAAAGAGCGACGCAAAGATCCATTGTGCAGCTGGCGAATAAAGCGGCTGGCCAAACCGATGGTGCCCTCCACCAAGCGTTCCACAATCATGCCCCCTATCCATGGTGGAAAATGTTCGTCGTGAAAACGAAAGAGAGGTTCCCGAAAGGCGTAAAGCACCACACCGCCCGCCATGACACCGGCGCTCAGGATCAGAGCCGGGGTAAGACCATGCCATAAAGCCAGGGAGTAATCGGGCGGCGGGGTCATCAGCACGGCCGCCGAGGCCGCATTTAAAATGGGCCGCACAGTGTGGTCCGGAAACAATCCAACCAAGAGGCAGACGCTGGTCAGAACCGTGACGGGCACTTTCATCCACGCCGGAGTTTCATGAGGACGCCGAGGAGGCTCGCACCACGGTCGAGCGAAAAACACGCCGTGCATGAACCGAAGAGAATAGGCCACGGAAAAGGTTCCGGCCAAAGCCGCCGCAAACGTCAAAACATGACGCAGAGCTCCTGGACCCTCCTGATGCAAAAGCTCCGCGAAAAACATCTCTTTGCTGAGAAAACCATTCAACAAGGGCACCCCCGCCATGGCCGCTGCTGAAACGGTGGCCAGCAAAGCCGTATAGGGCATGCAAAACCACAACCCGTTCAGAAGGCGCATGTCGCGGGTGCCCGCTTCATGGTCGATAATGCCCGCGGCCATAAAAAGGGACGCCTTGAAGGTGGCATGGTTCAGCACGTGAAAAACCGCCGCCACAGCGCCTAGAGGTGTACCGAGGCCCAGTAGCAAGGTGATGAGTCCGAGATGACTGACTGTGGAATAGGCCAGAAGTTCTTTCACGTCATGCTTGAACAAGGCCGTAGAGGCTCCCACGGTAAACGTGGCCACGCCGACTCCGGCCACAAGGGCAAACCACAGGGAAGTGCCCGAGAGCGCGGAAAACAATCGGGCCAAAAGAAAAACGCCCGCTTTGACCATGGTGGCTGAATGCAGATAAGCGCTGGCCGGCGTCGGGGCGGCCATGGCCGCTGGAAGCCAGAAATGAAAGGGAAACTGGGCCGATTTGGTAAAGACGCCCAGGAAAATCAGACCTAGAACGAGCGCGTAATGGGCGTGCGAGCGCACCACATCACCCTTGCCAAGAATTTCGGAAAGGCGATGCGTGCCGCTCATATGCCCGAGGAGCAAAAGACCTGCCAGGAGAGCCAGGCCGCTGGCCACGGTCACTATGAGCGCGAGTCGAGCGCCCCGGCGCGCGTTCTGTGATTCGCCATGGTAGGCCACCAAAAGAAAAGACACAAGGCTTGTGGCTTCCCAACACACAAACAGAAGAAGCAGATCATCGGCCAACACTAGACCCGTCATGCCCCCCCGCAAAGAGAAGCAAGAGCCCCAGGAAGCGCCCGAGGCGATCCGTTCGAGGCAAGTCGTAGTGGGCATAAAGCACCACGAGGAGACCGACGGCAAAGACGATAGCGCAAAAAGCCAAAGAGAGTCCGTCCAGCCGAAACGCCAGCTCCCATTCCATGTGCGGAATCCATGGACGGCGATACTCCATGACGTTTCCGGCTAGAACAGAGGGTAATAGAACAGCCAGCACACCCAAGGACATCGCCATGGATAGAGCCGCCGTCCATGCGGCCGTAGCACGTCCACGCATGGCCCCGATTGGGGCCAGTAGCGATCCGGCAGCGGGGAATGCCACTAATAAAGTCACAAGGTTCATTGGCGCTCCTGTGTGGCAACTTCAAGATCCGCAGATGGAAAGGTTTTGCTCGTTCAAAACGGCCATTGGCCACCTTCAGTCGCGAAGATCCTCATAGGCACGGATGACCACCATGATCAAGAAGCCGCAGATCATTATCTTGCCTCAAGGCAGCACGCATGTTAGGAAAGAGCAAAAAACAGGCCGAAAACAGGATTGATGCCATGGCCGAATCGACCCTTCCCGTGAGTGAAAACGAACTCAAGCTATGGATCGCCCAGAGTGTGGCCGAGGCGCTTCAAGAGAAGGCGGATGAACTCTTTACCCAAAAGATCGCCGCCTTTGTCTCGGAAAATGAACGGCGAGCCCGAGAACTGGCCCTCATGGAAAGAGTCATTCGTGTAGAGGAGGAACTCAAGGCCCTGCGTGAAATTCAGATCGCTCACTTCGGCGCTGCAGAGAAGCGCTTTGAGGCCATGGACAAACGCTTTGAGGCCATGGACAAACGCTTTGAGGCCATGGACAAACGCTTTGAGGCCATGGAGACACGCTTTGAGGCGCTGCAACGGGAAATAGTCGCTCGCTTTGAGGCCGTCGACAAACGCTTTGAAACGCTGCAGCGGGAAATGGCTGCTCGATTTGAAACTGTCGACAAACGCTTTGAAGCGATGGATAAACGCTTTACGATGCTTCAGTGGACCATGGGCTTGGGATTTTCTATTATAGTGGCCTTTCTGAGCATTCTGAAGGTTTGGTCGTAACTGCATTTTTGAGGCCGCTTTTTGAAAACGAGCGGCCCGCGAACGGTTTTTTGAAAGGCGTGAACTTGTAACTTTAGGTAACTCACCTTCGCCGCTTCTTTCTAAGGAGGCTCATGAAAGGCTGCTTGAAAACTCAATGATCCGCTTCAGGACCTCGCCGTTCCTTCTCACTAGACAGCCCCCTTTGGCAAACATCCGCATCACGGGACAGGCTCCTCAACGCGTTGTGAACGACGGCTCTTCGGCTGGTGGCAGTATGCGCTCCAACTTGTTTTTGCCCTTTCGTGTTGGCTGGAGGTATTCCCCTCGTCGCAAAAAGAGCCGATTCCCGTGACGGCGTGTGCGGTGAGCCTCATTCCTCGATGAGGATCTCTCCCGGTACGCACTCCTCTGCGGCCTGGCGCACTTTCGCCTCCAGATGCGGCGGAACGACTTCAACTATAACCCGCGAAAGCATTTGGTCTTCGTCATACTGAAAGACTTCCGGGCAGACCTTGCTGCAATTGCGGTCTCCCATACACAGTTCATAATCGATGCGAACATTCATGACAAACCTCCCCTGCCGTTTCCCGAGGCGTGCGGTCGAACCACCGGGACGGGCTTGGTGGCGTTTCGAACCACTCGTTCAGCCACGCTACCGAAGGGAAAATGCCCTTTGAGTCCATGGCTGGTGAGCACCACCAAATCCACGCCTTCTGCGTCCATGGTTTCCAGAATCTTTTTTGCCGGATCACCTCCGAGGACCAATCGTCGAAACCGTGGACACCCCTGTAGGGTGTTCCCGACACAAGGCATCCAGTCGATCCTCCGCTTCCTTGACGATCCACTGGTAGAACGTTTCCAGATGCTTTCGACCCCACTCGCCATACCAGGGTTCGTGCCCTGACATGTCTTCGACCACATAGAGAAGAAGGACTTCGGCGTCGAACTTACCGGCCAGATCAAGCACATAGGACAGAGCGGCGGAAGAGCTCTTGGAAAGATCCGTCGGCCATAGTATTTTACGCATCTTCATGGTGAGCTCCTTTGCAATGGTGATTTTCTCTTGAAGGAAATCTAAGCTTGTTCAGAAAGGATCACAAGACAAGGCAAAACGCGGCGTAGGAGCCTGTCTGAGAACACTTTCAGGAGGAACGGCGCAAGCCGCGACTTCTGATCGCGCGTTGCTGCACGGCTACAGCTTCATACCGTAAGGGTGCTGCTCAACCGCTGTCGAACAAGCTCTTAGACATTGGACCGTCCTCAACGGAATTCACATCCTGTCGTGACGTCTGGAGAAATGAAAATGGCCGACCATAAAGGGAAAAAGCCCTTCAGGAACACTGAAGAAAAAACCCTCGCCACCCTCCTGTCTCAAAGATCCGCTGCAAGGGATGCCCTTGAGGTGGTGATCAAGGCGGACACGGTGGGCACCTGTGAAGCCATTGAAACAGCCTTGCACAAACTCGGCTCGAAGGGGCAGCCCATCAAGGTGATACACCGCGGCATCGGGACAGTCTCCATATCTGATGTGCTAATGGCAGCCACGGCAAGCCGCCTGATTCTCGGGCTGGGGGTGGATTTGGGACCCAAAGTGGCTGTGGTCGCTCGAGACATGGGCGTGGAGATTCTCCTCTTTCATGTCATTCACGATCTGGTGGCTGCTGTGGCAGCCCGCGTGTCATCGGCCCCCCCCAGACAGCCAGCGGTTCTACGATGTCGGAAAAGATTCATGGTCAAGGCATGATTATCGCCCTGTTCGAGAGCAGTCGCCACGGTATCATCATCGGATGCGAGATCACCGACGGCGTGTTTCGAGTGGGCGCTCCCTTTCGTGTCATCTCCGCCATGGGCCCTGATTATGCCGGATTCATTCAGTCCATGCAAGTCGACCGAAATCCCGTCAAGGAGGCCGGTAAAGGTCGTCAGGTCGGGATCAAGATTCCTGACTGGAAAGGCGCCCGCCTGGGTGATCTGGTGGAGGTGTATGAAAAGACTTAAAAAAGCCATCGATGATTACGCGATGATTTCAAGAGGCTACCCCTTGGTGGATACGGCCCTTGAGAGGTTTCGCTACGTCATAACACGTGCCGTGCAAGAGCGTGGGCTTTCCAAAATTCTGGATGTGGGTTGTGGAACGGGCACGCAGGTGCTCAAGTTGCGGGCCGCTGGTCTGTGCGCCGTGGGCATCGACATCTCCCCGACCATGCTTCGGCATGCTGCCACCAGGGTGCCCGGTGGGGCATCTTCCTTTGTCCTTGGGGACGGACGTCGGCTTCCTTTCTCTGACCATGCCTTTGACGGCCTTGTGTTGTCTTTTGCCCTTCATGAAAAGCCGCATTCTCAGCGTCTGGCCATTTTGGCTGAAGGGCGTCGTGTTTTGAAACCGGGCGGCACCGTTGTCGTCTTGGACTATGTCCGCCCCGCTCGCGTGCACGGGCGGTTTTTATCGCTCTTCCTGAGTGGTATTGAACGGATGGTAGGACGCGCCCATTACCATGCCTTTTGCGATTATCTGCAAAGAGGCGCCACCGAAGGGGTGCTTCACGCCGCCGGGCTTCAGGTGCTGCGCTGCACCCTTGGACTGCTGGGAACGGTGGGTCTTTTTGAGGGTCGCTGGGAAACCCCGCATCCTGAGCGATTCGAGTCAAAGTCCGAAAATCATCTCCCTTAAGGCCACGAAGGTGCGCCTGTTCTGTGGATGGCGGGGCCTTCTGACACTGGGGGAGGCCTGTGGTCCGCTACAGGGGCCGCCCTGCACACCCAAGGCGCGAACCCTTGCCTCTGAAACGATCGCCTTCTCGGAGCCTTTCCGACAATGCGGATTTTGGCCCAATGGCCCCTTGCAACTTATTGAAATTGCAAGGGCGCCAATTGTCAAAAATAAGGTCTCGGACAAGCTCCTCGCCGTCCGGAAAAACTAGGGCAGCCACAAAGGCCACCCTGCATTTGCTGGCCTATGCCATAGCGGCTTTTGTACTCCGCGGTGGGCACAGCGTCAGAGGCCAAGCTTTTGCCGATTCTTTTCGATGTGTGCCAGAAGCGCGTCGGCGGCTTCCTGAGCGTTGGGGTTGACGTTGAGCAGTCCGCCCGTTATCTGAATGTGGTATTCAGTGAGCAGCTTCACCAAATTGGGGGCTCCCGTCACGTTGGGGACAGGATTCACGTAGGTATACAACCCGAAAGCCAAAGCGAAGATGGCATCAATGGTAGCCTTTTGTTCCATGTATTCCGGGGCGCAAGCGACGACGGGAAGATCGGGAATGGGAACCCCTCCAAGGGCATGGGAAACCGGGGCCACGAGGTCCGCGCAGCGGCCCGTGTCGGTGCACGTGCCATAGCTGAGCACCGGCGGCACCCCCAACGCTTCAAACACTGATTTCAGGCCCGGACCTGCCAGATCCTTGGCTTCGGGAAGACACAGTCCGGCCACCTGCAAAGCGGCGTTGACGCAGCCCAGGGACAGCACAAGGATGTCTCTTTTGATGAGTTCCTTAGCCACGCGCACACTGTGCACATCCTGACCGGAATCCCTCAGCGTGGTGCAGGAGACGAACCCCGCCACGCCGCCAACGGCGCCCTCCTTGATGGCCTTCAACAACGGGTCTAAGGACCCGCCCAAAGCCTCAAGAATACTTTCGGTGGAAAAGCCCACCACCGCTTCGCCAAGCTGCAGACCGGTCACCGGTTCGACGGCCTTGGGCCGTTGAGGGAAATTTTCAATGGCCATGGTCAAGAGGGCCGCGGCCTGTTCGGCTGCCTTTTCCGGCAAATAATCCAGGCGATCCGTGATGCCTTCAAAGGCGACAAGATCACTGACCGGAATGAGTTTGAAATGATACTTCTGGGCATACAGGGGATCGATGGGCATGGAACAATTAATGTCGCAGGCAAAAAGATCCACGCAGCCGCTGGCTAAGACGGGTCCCTGGATGATCCAGTTGCCTGTAAAACCGTAGAAGGCGTCATCCATGGTCCAGCGCTGAATCATTTCCTGGCCCGTTTCAATGGAGGCGATAACCCGCAGGCCCTTGGCGCCTACGGCTTTGGCCTTTTGTTACTATTCGGGTTGGCGAGCAAGCTGGACCATGGCAAAACCCAGAAAGGGTTCATGGCCGTTGGGAAGCACGTTCACGTAATCGGGGTCCAGGACTCCAAGGTCCACGCGCATGCGATGAGGCCTGGGAATGCCAAAAAGCACGTCCTGGCAGTATTCATTGATAATCTGACTCTGATAGGCCATGGCAATGCCCATGCGCATAACCTTGAGCGCCAGACTCACATAGTAGCCGTCCACGTTGGTGAGGCAGGAACTGGTGGCGCGCAGCATCTCCCCGTAGATGCCTCCCGTAAAGATATCCAATTTTTTCCACAGAGCCTGGCAGTCCGCCGGAGCCAGCCGGGCCACAATACCGCTAGGTTCGTGTGCAGGCTTGTTGAAATCCTGCTGCGCAAAATCACACAGGCGCAACGCCGTCTCCTCCGCCGATCCCGATGCATCCACGCCCAAACGCTCTGCAAAGGCTTTCAACTTCTGCGGTTCCGCCAGCCGAAAGGGGCTCTGCCCTCGAGCCGTCGCACGAAGGGTGCGCACCGTCTGTTCCGTGTGATAATGATAGGTGGACGCGCCCATGACATTGCGCAAGACCATCATGCGCATGGCCATGCCGTCGGCCTTGATGCCGCACACACCTCGCTTATCCTTTTCAGCATCGGCTCGGCACGGCCCGTTGGAGCACAGATCACCACGCACGCCCCCCCATGCAAAAGGGACACCGCTTGTCGGGATCATTGCCCAGCCCTTGGGCCGCATACCGATCCCAAAGGTTGGTCTTCCTGTCGCGACAAATCCGATCCACCATGGTCTGCACCGAGTCGTGGTATGACAACCGTTCCTTTTCCATACCTTTCCTCCATGATAAGAAAGACCTGGCCGTGGGGCGCACCACTGTTCCGCGCGCCGCCATGAAGTGAACTTAATTTCACTCATTAAACCCTATAGGCGAAAAAACTTCAAGGGGGGCTAACAGAAGGGCTGGAATATGGCCTCGCATAAAGTGAAAGAAAATTCTCAATCAAGACAGGCACCACAAAGCACAGCGGGACTCGAAGGGCGACGAGCGCAAATTGCCGAGGCGGCCCTGCGCATTGTCAATCATGAGGGGTTAAAAAGCCTCAGTGTGGCCCGTTTGGCTCAAGAATTGGGCCTGGTACCCTCGGCGCTGTACCGTCATTATGCCAACAAAGATGCCATCCTGGATGCGGTTTTGGAACTGGTGGCAGAGCGTCTGGCAGAGCATGTGGAACGGGTGCGGCGGGAACATTTTTCTTCGTTGGCCCGACTGGATGCCTTGTTGGCCCACCATGTCTTCTTTATCACGTCCCATCAGGCCCTTCCTCGAATCCTTTTTTCCGAGGAAATTATCGGCGATGCGGAGCGAAGGCGGGTACGGCTGGGCGAAATCATTCACGCCCATGTCATGCGCATTGCGGCCATCATTGAGGAAGGGCAGCAAGAAGGGGAGCTGCGTTCGGACGTATCTGCAGAGGCGGCGGCCGTGATGTTTCTTGGGATTGTGCAACCGGCGGCCATTCTGTGGCATGTGAGCGGCGGACGTTTTGATTTTTCCGAACATGCCCGCACCGCTTGGAAACTTTATCGCCAGTGCCTGAAACTTTAAAAAAGGACCGCCGCCTTCACGGCGGTCCTCGGCTCTTCGTCCTCTGTGACCTCGCCTTTATTCCTCGTCGACAATGCTTTCCTTCAAGGCCCGAAGTGTCGGCACAGGAACTGGAAGAAGAAGGTTTCGGTCGGGATTGTACATCATCCGATAAGAAAACCCCCGATTTCCCTGGGACGCCATGACGCTCCATCCCCGCACGAGGTATGGACAAGAATCATTAAAGCAGATGTACATGAACTCGTTGTCCCATTCGGTAAAGGGAGTCTGAGGAACCCTCCACTTTTTCATGCGCTCGCCACAGTGGGGACATTGCAGCGTTTTCGCAATATGGCGCTTCCTTTGTTCCACCTCCTCGGCCGACTTGGCCTCACCTGCACTCAGCGCCACCACCGGCCGTTGGCGCCGCCCCTCGGGCCTCCCTTTCTTTTCCGCCCACATGGCGTAGACGGGATCGCTGGGAATGCCCAGATGGGCATACTTGTCATCGGCCGGGCGTGGTTTTCCCTTGGAGACCACCAGGTGGGTCTTTTCGAATTCCGGCACACTGGCAAAAAAATCTTCCACAAGAAGAATACGTTCTTCTTCACTGCTTTCCCTCCAGATCTTGACGGCCTTTTGTGGAAACATGCGGTTGGAGAAGATGACCAAAAACATGCCACCCGGCTTGAGCACCCGCGCCACTTCCGCAAAAACTCGAAACGGCTGCGTCATGTAGTCCACAGAGACCGTGTTCAGGACCACGTCAAAGGTATTGTCGCCAAAGGGAAGCCGAGGATCAGCATTGAGGTCGTGAAGCACGTAGCGGTGAAGCGCCTTGTTGGATTTCAGTTCATTTTCGTTGAGCCCCAAGGCCACCACTTCGCCGGGCTGGACCGTGTCGGGAATGTGGGAATCCCATCCCGCCATCAAATCCAAAATCACCGGTCGATCTTCAATGATCAGGGTGCCGATGATCTGTTCCACCGTCTCAAGGGCGACGCGGTCCAAGTGGGAAACAAAGCGATCCCTTTGATAAAAGACCGCATCGTCCGTCTCATCGACTCTTTGAAAAGCGTCCTCTGTGTAAACCCATTGCTGCACCCTCTCCTGCATTGCGTGTTTTTCGGCCATGCCTCGCTCCTTTCCCTGTGCGGACAACAACCTGTCGGGGTTTGTCCGGTCATGAACAAAAGCACTGTGGGCACGAATGGCAAGAGGGTGTGGGCACGAAACTTACGGCATTGAGTTCAAAAACCCCGTTTTTCGGAAACGCAGGCATTCGGCCTTTCCTGCATGGGGCAACCAGCCGAAAGGCCGCTCCTACAAACCGGGAGCAAATCCGTGCCTTGGTTCCAAGTGGCTCATCGGGGAGGAAAGCTCGGCGGGCGCGCACAACATGCAGGATCTCATCCATGGGCGCGCCGCAAGGCGCGATAAGGAACCACCGCTTACGCCGCTCCCGCTGAAGGTGTTCTCAGACAAGCTCTTATGGGACCGGCACGGCCGCAGGGATATGGATGTCCTCAATTCAATGTGACTCACTCGATGGGGTGTCCACCGAGGTGACCGTGATGTGCGTGGCCTTTTCGGGTCCTTCCAGCAAAAGAAAGGCCCGAACGGTCACCTCGATAAGGGTCGACTGGGGATGATCCAGCAGTCCTTGAATCTGAGGGTGTCGCTCTTGAAGGCGCCGTCGCATCTCAACGTCCCGGGCGCCATCCATCAGGGGCGCGGCCCACCCTTCTACGGTCAAGGACCGAATGGAGGGGCGGTCGCCGGCGCCTTGGCGCGTGTCCACAAGCAAGCTCACGTGCCCGTTGTCCACAATGTTTCGATATTTGGTGGTGTCTCGCCGTGTAACCATGTAAAGGGTCAGACCGTGGTCGTCGGTGACGTAGGCCATGAGGGAACAATGAGGCTTGTGGTCCCGGCAGGTGGCCAAAACGCACATATCGTGCGATGTGAGCAAAGCTATCATTTTCTTCAGCATGGTATCCCTTTTTCACCTCTTTTTTTCCGCGCACTCGTAAAAGGCACGGCATCGCCCAGGATTCCACAGGCCGGCAGGCGTCTTTCTTGAGCACGCACGTGGACCGCAAAAGCCGCGAACGCAAGACCGCGCGCGTGGGATCTTCTAAAGAGCCCCCACCACCCGTAAAACCTTAGCAAGTCGGCTTCCCAAAAGCAAAGAAAGCTTAACGACTTGGTTGACATTTTCTTCTCATCAGGGCACCTATGGCAAGGGTGCTTTTGTGTGGCATCGCAGCGGAAAACGGCGGCACCACGGTTCCGTCGAAAACCAGAGAACACTTTGAACCGAGCACAAGGAAGGCAGCGATGAAGGCACGAGCATTATGGGCGATTCTGGCGGCGATGGCTATCTTGGCAACGGCTTCGAGCTGGACCATGGCCGGGACCTACAAAGACGAGTACAAAATGAGCATCGTCGTCGGCCCTAAAGGCCCTTGGGGGGAGGGGGCCCAAAAGTTTGCCGATCTGGTGCGCGAAAGGACCCAAGGACGCATCAACATCAAATGTTACTTCGCAGGCCAGCTCTTCGCCGGAAAACAAACCAATGAGTTTATGCTGATGCGCCAAGGGGTCATCGATTTCGCCCTCGCTTCCACCATCAACTGGTCGCCTCAGGTCCCGTCCCTGAACTTGTTTGCTCTGCCGTTCTTTTTCGAATCCTACGAACAGCTGGATGCGGTGAAAAACGGCCCACCCGGCGAGGAACTGTTCCGCCAAATCGAAGAGCGCGGTGTGGTGCCTTTGGCTTGGGGAGAAAACGGATTTCGGGAATTGACCAATCGCGTGCGGGCCGTGGATTCCCCCGAAGCCATCAAGGGCCTGAAAGTCCGTGTGGTGGGTTCTCCCATTTTTATCGACACCTTTCGTGCCTTGGAAGCCAATCCCATCAACATGAACTGGGGTGAAGCGCAAACCGCCTTTCAGCAGGGCACTGTGGACGGTCAGGAAAACCCGGTCAACGCGGTCATCATTCCTTACCAGCTCTGGCAGGTGCATAAATACATCAGCATCTGGCACTACGCCATCGACCCGCTCATTCTCGGAGCCAGCCAACAGACATGGAAAACCTTCAGCCCCGAAGACCAGGCCATTGTGAAACAAGCCGCTCTGGATGCCTGCGCCTGGGAAATTCAGCAGGCACGCCAGGGGCTTCAGAACGACATGGCGGCTTTGGACACCTTGCGCCAAAACGGCATGGAGGTCACAGTGTTCACACCGCAGATGCGCACGGCTTTTCGCGAAAAAACTCGAGCCGTGTACACCGATTGGAAGGAAAAAATCGGTGCGGATCTGGTCACCCAAGCCGAGAAGCTTCTCGGGCGATAGGTCTTTGGACCGTGAAGGCATGAACCGATGCATCACCCATGGATTCTCTGGCTTCGGGACCATTTTGAGGAAGCGGCGTGCGCCCTCCTGCTCCTTATGATGGCCCTGGTGGCCTTTGTCAACGTGCTTATCCGCTACGGCACCAATTATTCCTTTGCGTTCGTAGAAGAGGTGGAAGTGAGCGCGCTGGTATATCTGACGGTTTTTGGGGGCGCTGCGGCGTTTCGCAAGGGTCTGCATCTGGGGCTGCATTTCCTGTTCGTTCGTTTTCCCCTAACGCTTCGGCGTGCGGTGCTCATTCTTTCCATGACCCTCATCCTTCTCGTGTTTGGAACTCTGGCCTACTACGGCATCGTGCAGATGCGCGAGGAAATGGCCCTGACCACCCTATCCGAAGCCCTGCAGGTCCCCCAGTGGGCCTATACTCTGGCAGTTCCTCTGGGAAGCCTGCTCATCATCGCCAGGGCTCTGGAACGCTCCCGCGTGCTCTGGAACGACAAAGGATAACGTGAAAGAGGCATCATGGACCCGGCGATTTGGCTGTTTTTCGCATTTCTGGCGCTGCTCCTTTTAGGCATTCCCATTGCGGTGGCCTTGGGCAGTGTGGCCATCGTCATGATTTGGCATTTCCAGCTGGGCATTCCGGTGGTGTCGTCCAATTTTTACGCCGGTATCGCCAAGTATCCTTTGCTGGCCATTCCCTTTTTCATCTTGGCCGGCATGATTCTTGAGCGATGCGGCGTGTCACAACGCCTGGTCCATTTGGCAAGCCTTGTGGTGGGATCTCTTCCTGGCGGGTTGGCCATCGTGGCCGTTCTGGTGTGCGTGTTTTTTGGCGGGGTGAGCGGTTCCGGCCCCGCCGATGCCGCCGCCATGGGGGCCGTGCTCATTCCCGCCATGGCTCGAAAAAATTACGCTCGAGACTTCAGCGCGGCGTTAATAGCCGCCGGAGGTTCCACAGCTATTGTGGTACCTCCCAGCATTGCCTTTATTCTTTACGGCGTCATCACCACCTCGTCGGTGCCGGCCCTCTTTGCCGCGGGCATCTTTCCCGGCATTCTCGCCGGCCTTTCGCTCATTTTACCTGCATATTATATTTCCAAGCATCGAGGCTACATGGGCGAGCGCCGCGGTACCGCGAGGGAAGTGGCCGCGGCCTTTAAGGACGCCTTTTGGGGGCTGCTTGCCCCTCTGGTCATCCTCGGAGGCATTTACGGCGGCATTTTCACGGCCACGGAAGCCGCCATTGTGGCTGTTTTTTACGGCGTCTTTTTAGGTTTCGTGGTCTACAGAACCCTGAGCCTCAAGAACCTTTATCAGATTCTTGTGGATGCCGCCGTGTCCTCGGCCGTGGTGCTGATCATTGTGGCCCTGGCCGGCCTCTACAGTTGGGCTGGAGCTACTCTTGGGGTCATGGAAAAAATCGCCGCTTCGTTGCTGTCCGTATCGTCCCATCCCGCGGCGGTCCTGCTCTTGGTGAATCTCCTCATTTTCATAGCCGGGATGCTTTTGGACGCCATTTCCATCTACTACGTATTTCTGCCCATTTTAATGCCCATTATGACCCATTTCGGTTGGGATCCCTTGTGGTTTGGTGTGGTTATGACGCTGAATCTGGCTATCGGACAGTTCACGCCGCCGGTCGCTGTCAACCTGTTCGTGACCACCAATTTGGCCGGCATTTCTCTGGAGAAAGCTTCCGTGGCCACCTTGCCCTTTATTGCGGCCATGGCTGTGGCGCTTATTCTTGTCGCCGTGTTTCCGGCCTTGAGCCTGTGGCTGCCACGATTGTGGGGGCTGTATTGATCCAAATCTCTTCGCGCCCTTCCAAAAGGTTTTGAAAGGCTCCGCTTCATGAGCGCTTTTCGTGTGCCTCAGGATCGCATTCAAGCCGTTAACCCCTGTGCTGCGAACCCTCAAGGGGACTTCGTTCTCTACTGGATGACTGCCTATCGGCGCTTGTCTTGGAATTTCGCTCTGGACCGCGCCGTGCAATGGGCTCTTGAGCTTCAAAAGCCTTTGGTCATTCTTGAGGCCCTGCGCGCGGATTACCCGTGGGCCAGTGACCGGTTTCATGGCTTTATTCTGCAGGGCATGAGGGAAAACGAGGCCCTGAGTCGTTCCACACCCGCGACCTATTATGGTTACGTGGAACGAGCCAGCGGCGAGGGCAAGGGACTGCTGAGTGCTCTGGGGCAAAGGGCCTGTGTCGTCGTCACGGATGATTTCCCCGCCTTTTTCCTTCCTTCCATGATCGAGGCCGCTGCTCGAAAGCTTTCGGTGCTTCTGGAAAAAGTCGACAGCAACGGCCTTCTTCCCATGAACAGCCCAGGCAAGGTTTTCCTCACAGCTCATAGCTTTCGCCGGTATCTTCAGCAGACGCTTCGGGATTTTCTGGAACACAGGCCGTTGGAAAATCCCCTGGACCGATTGCCTCCGCTCCATTCCGCTCCAAATCTTGAGAACCTCTTTCATCGATGGCCTCCATGCACGGCAAACGACCTTGAGCGCCCTGATGATCTGGCATCCGCGCTGCCCATCGATCATCGGGTGAACGCTTGTTCGATCCGTGGAGGCTCAACCCCGGCGCGCCGCCGCCTGGAGCACTTTATTGCACGGCATTTGTCCCGCTACGCCCAGGACCGCAACCAACCTGACGAAGATGTCACCAGCGGCCTTTCCCCCTACCTGCATTTCGGGCACCTGAGTGCCCACGAAATCTTTGACGCTGTGGGCCGTCACGAAGCTTGGTCTTTGGAGAAGTTGGCCCTGAAAGCCACAGGATCTCGTGCAGGATGGTGGGGTATGAGTGAAGGGGCCGAGGCGTTTCTCGACCAGTTGGTGACGTGGCGGGAACTGGGGTTCAACATGTGCCGATACACTGCGGACTACGACGCCTATGAGTCCCTGCCAGCCTGGGCTCGAGAAACTCTGAAAAGGCATACATCCGATACCAGGCCTTATGTGTACGCACTGGAGGAGCTTGAACAGGCCGAAACCCACGACCCTCTGTGGAACGCCGCCCAAACCCAACTGGTCTTGGAAGGGCGCATACACAATTACCTACGCATGCTGTGGGGGAAAAAGATCCTGCACTGGAGCCGTTCTCCTCAGGAAGCCCTCCAGTTGATGATCGAACTCAACAACAAGTACGCTCTGGACGGCCGGGACCCCAATTCTTACACGGGCATTTTTTGGGTGCTGGGGCGTTATGACAGGCCCTGGGGCCCCGAACGCCCAGTCTTTGGAAAGGTTCGTTACATGTCGTCGAAAAATACCGCACGAAAGATCCGCCTGGAAGAATATCTTTCCAGATACGGAAAAACCTGAGGCTCAGGCGCCCGATTTTCTTGCCACGCCCTTCATTTTTCTTCAATTTCTATGACCGTGTCGCAAAACACCCCCTGTAGGAGCATGTCCGAGAACTCATTTTTGTGCATTGCCAGTCTCACCATTTCATCTTGTCATAGGACTTAGACGCGCTCATATTTTCATATCTGACTGCGCTTCCAGGAGGTCCTCCCTTCAAAACTTTGGGCGCGCAACTTTCCGATAAGAAAACAAGAACCGCATAGAGCATACTCTATAGAGAGCTTAGGCATCTTCCTTTTCGACGGTACGAAACGCCACAAAAGCGCAAGTGCTCAGATGGTTGAGATCCAAGCTCATCAAGGACACCTCTTCTTTGTTCAGCCATAGACGTTCGCCTTTGGGTCTGTCCGAAACCCTTCAATCCTTGAGGCATTGCACGGCCTTGTTCCTTTCCAGAAGAATCCCCCTTTTGAGCAGCACCGGCCCCAATTCGGCAATGAGGCGGTTAAAAAGTTTGACGTGCACGCGCACCGATGCGCAGGTGGCTGTAGACATCGCCTCGATCTTCCGGGGTCTTTGACCGTGGCGCAACCCTGCCAGGGGACTGTTTTTTCGAAGAATGGCTCCCGCCAACCCCGGCATAGGGCCTGAAAGGGCCAGCACATCCCCCTCGCTTAAACAGGCCGAGGCCACATCATCCACGGGAATGCCGTTCAGAAAAAGGGTGCCGATGTGTTTTTTCAACAGTTTCCCGGTCCAATCGCCACTGGTCTATGAGCAGTTCGGCCACGGTGGTCTTTGGCGCAACGTAGACCCACACGCCGCCTTGGAACCAGGGAAAGAAGGCACCAAGCACATCCCCACCTTCCAGAACCAGTTCGCACACCATTTTGTTTCCTGTTTCCCGCGCAAAGTTCATGACATTCCTCTCTCGATCATGTTATGGAGAGGCAATGGCACGACGCCAATCCGCCTGGCTCGATTCATGAAGGAGCGTTTCATGACCCAGATTTTCGGCTACCATACCCCCCACACCATCCTCTTGGCCACGGATAGTTTAGCTTTGTGCCCCGATGCGCGAGGCGGTTGGGAACGAAAAACGGTGCGCAAGATCGTTCCTCTGTCCCCATCCGTTTTCATGCTCTCGGGGGGTTACGGCCTCGGCTTGGCCTTGAGCCATCAATTCGCCGCGGCCGTGCGTTCTCAAGGGCTATGGGACGTGGAAAATATCTTTCCCAAGGCGCTGCCATTTGCCAGGGCCCAGGCTCCGTTACTGCACCAACAGATGGGCACCTTTTCAAGGCCGGGCGATGCCGACATGGATCGTTATTACATTCTGCTCGCCGGCATCTCTTTGCGAACCAATCCCCCTTCCGCTCACTGGATGCTTCTGGGCGCCGAGTCCCATGAAGCTTCCATCGAACGCATTCCCCTCGGATCCTCTCTGGCCATTCCTCGACATCTGGGATTTGAAGTGCGGGTGAGCCGCCTTTCGGGGTCGGCGCAGGATCTGGAAACAGTCAAGAAACTCATGGAAGATCTGCTGCGACACCGTGCCCAGCAGTCCCAGGACGCTGCACCGCCCTTTTTCCTTCTTCAAATGGACGCCAACGGCATCCAAGAACGGCAGCTGCCATAATGGTGTGCCCGAAAATGGCTTCTCGAGGCCGTTTTCGTTGCATTCTGTAGGCGCCCCGCACGGCGCGATCTCCGCATTTCACCGGATGCCCAAAGAGCTGCGCCAACCTGGGGTCGCGGCTTGCGCCGCTCCGACAACGAACATTGCCGCCTTGCACCGTCACTTCATATCAACATTCTCCGACGCGCTCTCGGAGGCCGTCAGTCTACGACGCGTTCCGCGCTGGTGCGGAAGATTTCCATGCCACGGCCGCCCAGTTTCCTTCGCAGTTCGTGCAGGGACGCTCGAAGACGGCCGCTCTCCTCGTCGGGCACGACCACCACTACGGCACAGTTGTAGCCCGGCCACACGGCATTATCCATTTTCGGGACGGCATGAGGACCTTTGCCCAAGACCCGGTCCCATTTGGTGAACCCATTGACACAGCATCCTTCCAGGGTTTCCATCACGTCCTCATCGTAGCCCGCATCATAAAAAACCCAGTACATGTCCATACGTCACCTCGGCGCATCGTCGTTTGGCCATGCCTTGGCGGCCTGGCGCCGCCTTTCCAACACATAATAGAAAGTGGGGACCACAAGGAGCGTCACTGCGCTGGAAAGGGTGAGCCCTCCCAGCATGGTTATCCCCAGAGGGTTCCAGGTTTCCGCACCCACGCTGCGGGAAACGGCCATGGGCAGCATGCCGAAAAAGGTGGTCAAAGTGGTCATGAGCACCGGCCGCAAGCGGCTTCGGCCCGCTTGCGCGACGGCATCAAAGAGTTTCAAACCCCTCTTTTCCAAAAGGTGTGTGTAGTCCAATAAGACGATGGCGTTGTTGACCACAATCCCCACCAGCATGACTACGCCCATGAAGGACACCACGCCCAGCGTTGTTTCGGTCAGGTAAAAGGCATATAAAACACCGCTCACTGCAAAAGGCACGGAAAACATAATGATCAGGGGGTCTCTCAGGTTACCGAAAAGGGAGGCCATCACCATGTAAACCAGCACGATGCCTAAAACAAAGAGCAGGGTCAGTTCACGAAAGGCCTTCCGCTGCTCTTCCACGTCCCCTCCAAAAGCAAGGCTGACTCCTTCCGGAATATCCATGGCCGCCAGTCGCTCTCGAATCTCCGCGCTGGCCGATCCTAGGGATCGTCCCCAAAGGTCCGCTTCCACCTTGACAATCTTTTGGCGATTCTTGCGCTCAATCTCAATGGGTCCCGAACCTTCACGCAGGGTGACGAAATTTTTGAGTTGCACCGTGCGGCCGTCAGGCAAGGGAACGGGAGAACGCAAAAGGTTTTCCAGTCGATCCTTGTCCTCTTCCTTAAGCCGCGTGAAGATATCAAAGCTGTCCCCGGCATCCCGGTACACGCTTGCTTCCTTGCCGTAAAAATAGTTTCTGAGCACCGCGGCCACCTGAGCTACACGAAGGCCGAGGGCCGCCGCTTTTTCTCGATCGATGACAACCCACAGTTCCGGGCGTGGGGGCTTTTGGCGGATTTCTACGTCCACGAGGCCGGGGATGGAGAAGAACGCTTTTTCCACGCGCTGCGCCGTGTCCATAAGGACATCCATATCCGCGCCCTGGATTTCCAATGAAACGGTTTTGCCACGGCCCTTGAGGATCTGGGTGATCGGGTCTTGGGCCGTGACCATAATGCGGCTGATGCCTGGAATCTTTTGCAATTCCTTGCGCAAAAGCGCCGCAATCTCCTGAGCGGAGCGATCCCGCTTGTCCCGATCCACCAACTTCAGGCCGATGGACCCTACGTTGGCGCCTTCCTCAAAACCCAAAGCCACACCGATCCCTTCTTCGGACTGCCCGGCAAAGGCATAGGAATGGCGAAATTCTTCCGGCCTCACCACCCTGTCGATGTTTTCCAATATGGCTTCCACCACCCGGTTGGTCTCTTCAATGCGCGTCCCTTCCGAAAGCCTGAAATCCACCAGAATGTCTCCGCTGTCCACTTCGGGCATAAAAGACGTGGAAAGAAATGGGACCAACAAAAGGCTGCTCACAAACAGGGAAAAGGCCAAAAACAAAGTGGTCTTGCCGTGATGCAAGCACCAGTGCAGGATGACCCCATAGCCTTGTTCCACCTTCAAAAAAGCCGCTTCGCTCCACCGGTAAAGTTTTCCCACCAGCCCTGTGTGGCGTTCCGGCAAAAAATGCCTTCGATGCAGCCATTGCGAAGACAACATGGGGGTCAAGGTGAGCGCCGTGAACAGGGAAACCCCCAGGGTGATCACAATGGTGAACCCCAACTGCTTGAACATGATGCCAGCCAGGCCGGTCAAAAACATGAGCGGCACGAAAACGACCACCGTGGTCAACGTGGACGCCGTAATGGCCAAACCCATTTCACTGGCGCCGAACATGGCCGCAGCCGTTCTTCGACTCCCCCGCTCCATGTGACGCACAATATTTTCCAGCACCACAATGCTGTTGTCCACCACCATGCCCGAAGCAATGGCCAGGGACATAAGCGAAATGAGGTTAATCGTATAACCAAATAAATACAACAAGATAAAAGAAACGATCAAGGAAAAGGGAATGCTCAAGGCAATGATGAGTGCAGAACGGATCTGTCGAAGAAAAACCACAGTGACCAAGACCACCAGGGCGATACCGTAGAAGAGTGTGCTGCGAAGGTTTCGAATGGAGGTCAAGATGTTCTCGGCCATCTCCATGACGATGTGAATGCGCACGTCGGTGGGCAACGTCTTTTGAATTTCTTCGATCTTGGCGCGCACTCGACGGGACACCTCCACGGTATTTTCCCCCGTCTGTTTTTGCAAAATGAGCACAATGGCGGGTTTGCCATCCCCCCAGCCGTTCAGTTCCATAGGCTTGAAGTCGTCTTGGACGCGGGCGATATCGCGAAGGTACACGGGGCGGCCTTCATAGAAGCCCACCACCGTGCTTTCCATTTCTCGAACGTCGGCAAATCGAGCGGGCACGCGCACGAAGTATTCTTTTTGTCCCGCTTTAATGGCTCCAGCCGGAATATTGACGTTCTCCGCCGCCAGCAACCGATTGACCTGTTCCAGAGATAGCCTATACCCTTCCAGCTTTTCTAGATCAAAATAGACATTGATGCGGCGCCGCAAACCGCCGTAGAGCTGAATGGCTCCGACGCCGGGAACCCTTTTGAGTTCATCGGAAATGCGCTTATCCACCAGATGATACAATCGAGGCCAACTGCTTTCCCCCGTGACGGTCATAAAGAAGATGGGCGCCGTGGCGCTGCTGAATTTGTAGAGCATGGGGGCTTCCACATCGGAAGGAAGGTCTCTCTTGGCCCGTTCCAACCAGTCTCGAATATCGTTGGTGGCCACTGAAAGATCGGTCCCCCAGGTGAAGCGGCACACCACCACGGAAAGGTTATCCAAGGACTTGGAGGTGAGCGTGTCCAGGTTGCTGACGGCGTTCACTTGGTCCTCGATGACTTTGGTCACCTCGGTCTCCACGTCCGAGGCACTGGCTCCCGGCCACGTGGTCAGAATGGATACCACGGGAGGGCTGATATCCGGAAACATGTCGATGCTGAGGCGAATAAGGGACATGATTCCCAGCAAGAGGCCCGCAGAGAGAATCATCAAGGTCGCTACTGGCTGGCGCACGGCGAATTCGGGAACTCGCATGGGGCTTTCTCTTCACATCCAGTTTGAATTTCAGAACTGTCTGCGAACCTGCGCTCACGATGCCTTGAAATCGGTCATCTCCACCGACGATCCCTCCACAACCCGGTTCTGGCCGCGCACGATCACCTGGTCATTCAAGCGAAGCCCTTCCACAATTTCCACAAGGGTTTCCTGTTCAATCCCAAGGCGCACATTGCGCAGGTGCGCTTTTCCCCCTTCGACCACAAACACGTAAGGCTGCCCCGTTCCAGGCAGACGCACCACGGCGTCTCGGTCCACGACCAAGGTTTCACGCCTTTTGAGGGGAATGGTCACGTGGGCGAACATACCGGAGCGCAGGGCCATGTCGGGGTTGGGCAAGTGGAGTTCGGCCAAAGCTGTGCGGGTTTGAGGATCCAGGACGGGAGAGAGCACCGTAACCGTTCCTTCAAAGGTTCGGCCGGGAAAAGCATCCAGCCGACAAAAACCTTTCATGCCCGGGCGCATGAGTCCAAAATCCTTTTCCGGCACATGAAAGACGACCTTTAGGACCGTTTCATCGGTAATGCGCACGATAGGTTTTCTCGTGTCCGTAAGGTTTCCCGGGTCCAGATAACGTTCCGCCACCATGCCGGCAATGGGGGAACGGAGAAAGAAATCGGCATGAATTTCCTCGAGAGTCTTCAAGGCCGCTTGCGCTTCCTCCACCCGCGCCTGCGCTGCTTGATATTCCGCTCGAGTGTGATCCAACCGCTGCTTGGCGACGGCTTTTTCTCGATACAGGTTTTCCATGCGCCTTTGATCTTTTTCCAGCAAAGCCATTTGGACCCGTGCCGCTTGAAGGCTCGCCCGGGCCTGGCGAAGACGCGCCGCCACTTCCGCATCGTCCAACCGCACCACCAGAGCGTCTTGTGAAACCCACTGCCCCCGCTCAAAAAACACCTGTTGGATTCTCTTTCCCGGCACGGCAGGATACAGGTACACATCCCGCATGGGAACGAGATCCCCAGTGGTTTTAAGGGATTCTTCCACTGAAGCCAGGTGCGCGGATCGTACCGCCACGGGCACCGCGACGTCGAGATCCCGAGTTTCCGAAGGGCGCGACCGCAACCGCACCACATTGAAGGCGCTCAGCAACAGCAAAGCCGCCGCGACCCCAAGCGCCACAACCATAGAGATTCGTTGCTTGGGGTGTTGCGCGGATTTATTGTCCATGCGATACTCCTTCGATACATTCTCGGCGGCCCACGGCCCGATCCAATTCCGCCTGAGCGATATGGCGGCCGTAGTGGGCGGCATAGAAGTTGGCTTCCGCTTGCGTCAGGTAAGTCCGCGCATCCAGGACCTCAGTGACGGTGGTCACTTGCTGCTGATATTGCAGGCGGGTGATTCTGAGGTTTTCTTTGGCCTGTTCCAGGGCTTTTTTTGCCGTGTGAATATTTTCCTCCGCCACCTGCACATCCGCCAACGCCGCTCTGACTTCCAAAAACACACTGCGTTCAATGTCCGCCAACCTTTCCTCAAGAGCCCTGAGGCTATGGCGCTGACGGCGCACCTGGGACTGGCTGCGCCCCCATTCAAAGATGGACCAGTCCATGCGCACGCCCACGGCAGCCGTCTCCGGGTTTCGATAATCGTTCTCTTCCCCCAAAGGATCCTTGCCCGTGCGCTCGTACATGCCGACGGCAAACACCTTGGGATAGAACTCGCTGGCCGCCAGCCGCACTGCTTCTTTCGCCTTGCCGACCTCCAGCCTTAGGATCGCCAGTTCCGGTCGAGCGCGTGAAGCCTCCGCGGTCAGTTCGTCCAAAGACAGCGCCTGAGAGAGAGGAAAGGCCCCGGCCTCATGGAGGCGCACGGGGTGGGCAAAATCCCGACCCAAAAGGCGGTTCAAATCCGCCGAAGCCAATTCCATATCTTTTTGCCGGCGCACATGAACTTGCTGCGCTTGCGCCAGAGCCACTTGCGATTTCAACACATCGTTGTAGGGAATGAGGCCCTGATCGTAGAAGCGTTGCGCATCCTGGAGGTGCGCCGCCAGTTGATCCACCGCTTCGCGGGCCACGTCCAGGCGACGCTGCGCCAAAAGCACGCGGTAATACGCCGTTTTGACATGCTTGATAACGTCCAGAATTGCCGCTTCCTTTCGCACTTGGGATACCGCCACGTCCAGGGCGGCGATCTTTTTCTTGGTGGAAAGCGCAAAGCCGGTAAAGAGGGGCTGGGTCAAGGTCACATCCCACGTGTAGGTGCCGCGATGGCCCATGTTCACTTCCTGCACCCCAAGGTTTGTGCGAAGTATGGCGTATGGATGGTCTTCAAGCCGAAAATACTGGTAGTGGGCGGAAAGCGAAGGTTTCAAAGCGGCTTGGGCGCTCTCTTGTTCATTCATGGCCGCCTTTTCCAGCTCTTCGGCCTCTCGAATCAGGTGATGGTTGGCCAAAGCCTCTTCCACGGCCGCCTGCAGGGACAAAACCTCATCCGAAGCCGTACCGGCGGCCGCACAAAACGCTGAAAAGCTTCCCAGGCACAAGAGGCAGAGCCCCCACCAAAGGCTCCATCGCATGGTTTTTTCTCGTCTTTTCCAAGACGGCATGCCGTTTTTGCCCCCTTTGGTCGGCGCTCGACCTTTGACCTTAAAGGTCCTGAGGAACCCCTCGCCGCTCACACCCACGATCATCCCTTTCCCCTCTCAGCCTGTTGACAGGGTCTCCACCCTTGGCCCTTCCTTTCCCGTTCCATTCAGACGCCTCGCGTGGGTGGCCGTCGCGGCCAACCTTCTTTTCACGGCTGGTAAGACCCCGGTGCCAAACCTTTTGATTCATGAACCATTTTCCGTGCTGCGTCAAGGCTCAGAAAGACATAGAGGCCAAGTCGTCGTGGCTCCATTTTTTCTTTGACGAATCCAGCGGTGATTGTATAAAAGAGCATGTGCATTCGTCGTGGCCTAGACCGATGGAAACGGGGATGGGATCGCACGGCATGAAACACCACCTTCTGTGGCTCCTTCGAGAATTTCAAAAAGTTCTTGACGTCTCCTTAGACCTGAGTTATCTAGCCCCACCCTTTGAGGGGGCTCGGTTTTTACTGTAACCATGGAGGATTTTTATGGACGTGGCGTGCTGGGCCATCGCCGCTGCAGGGTTTCTACTGCTCGGCATGTTGTGCAAGCGTTCCGCCGACAGGTAAACGACCGCTGCTGGACTTTCATCGCATGGCTATGGTCTTGGACATTTTCTGGATCTGTCACAGGAGGTTCCCATGACGCGACAGTCTTCCCAAAGATGCGCTGTTTCGACGTCACAGCCCATTCCCAATCCCGTCAAGTGCAAAGAAGGCAAAGGACTGCGCAATTTTGACTGTCTGCACTACGACGACTGTTTGGATAAGGCCGCCAAGGGGATGTGGAGCGGCTTTACCTGCGAGAAGTGTGCATACTTTCAATAATTCCAAAAGCGCCGCGTAAAAAAACCCGCCTCAATGAGGGCGGGTTTTTTTAATGCACTTTTTCTTGCGCTCATATTGGAAAACAAAGATTTTTTAGGTTATCGTGCGCTTTGAGGTTATCGAGCCGCCATTGTTCAACCGACAAAGTGAGGAGCAGGCCATGAAGGTTCTGATTACAGGAGCTTCGGGCTTTGTGGGCACGCAACTGTGTGTTCGACTCGTTGAGCGCGGTCACCAGGTTACGGGCGTGGCCCAGCGGGCTCGACCGACTGCTACGCCTTCCCAAGTGCACTACATCGTGGCGGATACCACTCAACCAGGTTCGTGGCAGGAAGCCGTCGCGGATCAGGACGTGCTGATCAATCTCGCCGGGGCATCCATCTTTCGACGTTGGACGGCCAAAACCAAGGAAATCATTTATCAATCCCGCATTCTGACCACCCAGAACCTTGTTCACGCCATTCCCGAGGGGTCTTCTATGACGCTCTTGAGCACGTCCGCCGTGGGGTATTATGGCTCACGGGGCGATGCCAGTCTGACGGAAGAGGAACCCCACGGATCCGATTTTCTGGCTTCCGTGTGCGTGGACTGGGAAAGTGCCGCCATGAAAGCCCGCGCCAAAGGGGCGCGCGTCGTGTGCCCTCGGTTCGGCATAGTGCTGGGCAAAACGGGTGGAGCTTTAGGCCAGATGATTCCAGCATTCAAGCGGTTCGTGGGAGGTCCTTTGGGAAATGGGCGCCAATGGTTTTCCTGGATTCACATGGAAGACCTCATCGGCGCCATGCTGTTTGTCATGGAAAAACCGGCCATCGAGGGACCTGTGAATTTCTGCGCACCACATCCCGTGCGCAACGAAACGCTGGCCCAGGTGTTGGGAAAGCTACTCCGTCGGCCGAGCTTTCTTCGTACGCCCGCCTTTGTTCTCAAATTGGCGCTCGGAGAATTCGGCTCAGTGCTTCTCGAAGGCCAAAGGGTTTTCCCCGCCGTGTTGCTGCGCCACGGATACGTCTTTCGTTACCCGGAAATCGAGGCCGCTCTGCGGGAGATTCTCAAAGCCTGAGCGGCTTATGGGCCATCTTTCCGGTGGGCGCTGGGGGGAGCGGCGCCCGGCCCGATGCTCTTGGAGTAACCGCACGCTCCATGGCCTGCCGGCGATCTTCAGCACGGCGTGCGTCGCTTCTCCATTGGGCCTTCTTCGATAGCGTCCACGATCAAGCACCACAGCGCGGACATCTTAGAGAAAATGCGCCTGATAAGGCTTTCTCAGGAATCAGTCCGATACCTCATGAAAGGCTTAAACTTTCAACACCGCAGGAAGAGGGTGGCCGCAAAATGGAAGATGTTTTTCCTTTGTCCGCGGTCACGGTGTGCCTTGCACCTTTGCATGGACCAAGGTGCCTGCACCGAATGCCGGCTCTTTATGGGTGCACTATAAGCTGTGTTTGAGGTGGACGGCCAGCACGCCTTTCGGGCATCCCAACCCCAGTTCGCTTCGCTCCCACAAGGAACCAGTTATTGATGAATGTGTAATATAACGCGTATTTTTTCGTAACATATGGAGATCCCTTGCACACAACACTCTCGAATGTGCCTTCGACAAAACGGCGCTTTGGGCGGCACCCGGCACGGGAGCCATCATGGGAGGGGCGCTGAGGTTTTGAGGCTCAGGGATGGAGCTTGCCGACCTCGGCTTCCACGGCCCGCACTAGTTCTTGACTGCGAAGAAGTTGCACCATCGCCGCGATGTCCGGAGCCAGAACGCGATCCCTTTCCAGGTGCGGAATCTCGGAACGGATTCTTCTGTAGGCCGCAAGAGTCCCCACGCCGGGTCGCATGTTGGTGAAAAGATCCAAAGCTTGGGCGCCGCATAAAAGCTCTATGGCCAACACCGTTTCCACATTGCGCACCACATCGCGACATTTCCGTGCCGCAAACGTTCCCATGCTCACATGGTCTTCCTTGTTGGCGGACGTGGGAATGGAATCCACGGAGGCCGGATGGGCCAGAGTCTTGTTTTCCGAAACCAGCGCCGCCGCCGTGTACTGGGCGATCATCAACCCCGAATGGAGGCCTCCTTGAGAGACCAAAAAAGCGGGCAGGCCGCTCAGCTGCGGATTGACCAAGCGTTCGATGCGCCGTTCCGAGATGTCCGCCAATTCCGCCAAAGCAATGGCCAGAAAATCCATGGCTAAGGCCACCGGTTGGCCGTGAAAATTGCCCCCAAGAAGAAACTCTTCGCTGTCGGCGAAAAATCAATGGATTGTTCGTCGCCGCATTGATTTCTCGTTCAATGACCCGGCGGCAGTAGGCGATGGCATCCTGGGATGCCCCGTGCACCTGGGGAGAACACCGCAGGGTGTAGGCGTCTTGGACTCGAGAGCAGTCCTTGTGGGACGAGATGATGTCACTGCCGTGCGTGATGCGGCGCATATTGTGAGCCGCCTTGGCCTGGCCGGGGTGAGGCCGCACGCGATGGATGCGTGGGTCGAATTCCATGCGGCTGCCCATGAGCACCTCCAGGCTTATGGACGCAGCAATGTCAGCCGTCTTGGAAAGGTTTTCCGCATCATGAACCGCCAAAGCTCCCAAGGCGGTCATGAGTTGGGTGCCGTTGACCAGAGCCAGTCCCTCACCGGCCTCCAGTTCCAGCGGTTTCAAGCCCAACCGCCGCAGCGCCTCGGCTCCCGATATCCTTTCACCTCCATACAGGACTTCCCCCATTCCAATGAGCGGCAGCGCCATGTGGGCCATGGGAGCCAGATCTCCGCTCGCCCCAACGGAACCCTTCGCTGGAATGACGGGGAGAAGATCGACATTCAAAAAGTCCCGAAGCCGAACGGCCGTTTCCCATCGGATTCCGGAATGGCCGCGCGCAAGATCTTTCAGGCGTAACACCATCAGAGCCCGCACTTCTTCGGGAGCCAGTTCCGGCCCCACGCCCGCCGCATGGCTCATGAGTATGTTTCGCTGCAACGCGCGCACATCCGCTGCGGGAATCACTACATCACTCAAAGCCCCAAAACCCGTGGTCACGCCGTAAATCACACGGCCCTCGGCAACCCAGGAATCCACCAGAGCCCTGGCTTTGAGAAGGCGATGCCGTGCCGCTTCACTGAATTCCACCGACACCCGACGGCGCGCCACGGCCATCACCTGCTCCAGACTCATGCCCTCTTTGTCCAAAAAAATCGTCACGGCAAACCTTTCCCATCTCTTTGCGCTTTGACCATAGGATCACACGCTTCGTGGACCGCCCATTGCGCGCTTTGTGGCATGCCATGAGCCGACGGGGATTGTGCAGTTTTCAGAAGGCTCAGAACACCGCCATCCATGATGAGATGCACCAAATGATGCCCCACACAAAAGACCAAGGCTTCTCCGTATTGGGGAAATATCGCCGTTTGAATGAGCACGGAAAGGGGCAGGGTCTTTTGGCCTCCCATGAAGATCACGGCTTCGCGCCGGCCCACCGAAAGTCCGAGGGAGCGTGCCATGAGAAACCCGCCGGCGAGCAGACCCCCGTGCAAGACGACGGCCAAGGCCAGTACAAGAGGCATAAGGTTCAATCCTCGCAGGATCGTGTGCCGAGACCCACAGACTCCCAGCCAGACGATCATAATGACGAAAAAGGTATTAAGGGTTCCTGGGTGCGGACATCGCGTCCCCTCCATGAGGGACAGGAAAGGGCGCCTGAGGCTCATGCCCAGGGCCAGAGGCGTCAGCACCAAAAAGGTCAGGGTGACCATGAGTGCGCGTGTATCGAGAACCACGGTGGTGGATTCCATGGTTTGGCCCAAGAGAAACTCAAGGAGAAGGGGCGTGACCACAACCGACGCCACATTGGAAACAATGGTGATGAGGAGCGCCGTGGCTGTGTTGCCGCCGGCAGAGCCCGTCATAACCACGCCGCTGCTCAAGGTGGTGGGCATGCTGGCCACCAGAAAAAGTCCCGCGACAAGGCCCGGGCCCATGGGCCATTGCGCCAGAGCCAGAGCCCACAGAGGCGCAAGGATAAAAATGAGGAACAGGGCGCCGCCGATGGCCTTCAGGTCCATAAGGCCCTGCCACAGCGTTTCCTTTTTCAAGGTCAAGCCTGAAACGAAAAATATGGCGGCGATGATAGCATCCGGACCGTGATGAGCCTTCAGCCAAAGCCCCCACCGAACACTTATCTCGGCGTCATCCACCACAGTCAAGGCCGTAACCCCAATGAGACCTATCATAAAGCCGTGACGGTGCAGCAAGGCCGATAACGCTTTTCGTCGATCACTGGGACTCACCTGTTTCGCCCCCTTTTTTCCCAACGGCCATTCACTGCGCTCCGGTCTCCTCGCCTTCGAATCGACCATCTATAAGTCGAAGCATCATCAACAGTCCAGACTTGAATTTTGTGCTTTGTTTGAGTATGCAGGCGGAGTGTTGCATAAAGGCCCGCGACGTGAGAGTCGCACATCGCCAAGGGATGAGCCGGATAGCCCTGACCAGTGACCTCGACACCGCTCTCGTGACAACCACTCTGCATCCAGTTCCGTTTCGGCTCACCCCGCACAGCCCCCCCCGACGTTGATGATCCCATCTTCCCCACCAGATGGGGAGCAGTTTTTTCGGGGCGCGCCCCCCAACTTTGTGGCGCTTGCCCTGACAAGGAGTCTGTTCATGCGGTGTTTCGAGAGGAACGATGGTGTGGATTGTGATTTTCGTCCGGCTATGGGTTTTCACGGAGGGGTCGCCTCGGAACATTATCTGTCGGCGCAAGCGGCCATGGACGTGCTCAAAGCCGGCGGCAACGCCTTTGATGCCGCCGCGGCCGCCGTTTTTGTGGAAGCGTTGGTCAATCCGCACATGTTCACCCTGGGCGGCGAATGCCCCATGATCCTTTACGTCGCTCGAGACCGGTCAGTCACAGTGGTGAACGGCAACACGCAAGCCCCGGCGGCAGCTTCCCTAGAGGCCTATCGTGCTCGAGGCCTCACCTTGATTCCTTCGCAGGGCATGCCGGCAGCGGGGGTCCCGGCTGCCGTCGCTGCGCTTTTGGACATGCTGGAACGCCTAGGCACTCTGCCTCTGCAAGACGTCTTGGCTCCAGCCAGGGCCTTGGCTCAGGACGGCTTTCCCGTCCATGAGGGTCTTGTGCACATGCCCAAATTCGGCATTGCAGAAAATGCCGAACTTTTTCAAAAACAATGGCCTGCGTCAGCGGCCCTGTACCTGGACGGCAACGGCCATGAACCGGTTCCGGGATCGCGTCTGGTGAATGCCGCTTATGGGCGCTTACTGGATTATCTCATGGAAACCGCCCGGCGCTGCGGTGAGCATCGAGCGCAAGGGCTGCGTGCGGCGCGAGACGCTTTTTATAAAGGAGACGTTGCCTATGAGATCGACCGGTTCGTTCGCGAACGCGAGGGTTTTTTGGCGCGAACCGATCTGGAGACGTACCAAACACGGTTTGAACAACCCGTCAGCGTAGCTTTTCGAAACACTCGCGTCTTCAAATGCGGCCCGTGGTCTCAGGGCCCCGTGTTTCTCCAAATGCTTCGCTTGCTGGAAGGCTTCGATCTGGAATCCATGGCATGGGATGATCCCACCTATCTGCACCTCTGGCTGGAAACGGCCAAGTTGGCTTTTGCGGACCGCGAGCAATACTACGCCGATCCGTGTTTTGTGGATGTCCCTATGAATGCATTGCTCAGCCCATCCTACGCCGCCCTGCGACGCCCCCTTGTGGACCTTCATCGAGCCAGCCGGGCTCATCGGCCTGGGGATCCTCGACAAAACAAAGCCCTTCTCGCCTCCGAAGCCGTCTTTCGATGGGACAGCTGGGGCTACGGCACGGTGCATGTGGCCGTGGCCGATGCCTTGGGCAACATGGCCGCTTTGACACCCAGCGGCGGATGGATCTCTGGCAATGAAGTCATGCCCTTTGTGGGGTTTCCTCTGGGCACGCGCCTCCAAACCTTTTACCTAGATCCCGCTCATCCCAACGTCCTGCAGCCGGGCAAGCGCCCGAGAACCACTCTGACCCCGTCCCTTGCCTTTCGGGACGGCCGGCCCTGGATGGCCTTCGGCACCATGGGCGGGGATCAGCAGGATCAATGGACCCTGCAGTTTTTTCTGAACCGCGTGGTCTTCGGCATGGACATGGCCCAAGCCATCGAAGCTCCAAAGGTGTGTTCGGACCATTTCCCTGGCACCTTTCATCCGCATGACGCCTACCCGGCACGGGTGCGGGTGGAACGGCGCCTACCCGAAGCAACCCGACATGCCCTGACCTCCCTTGGCCATGATGTAGTGGTGGAGCCGCCCTGGAGCTTGAGCTTCCTGTGCGCGGTGTCCCGGGAAGGCGATGGGCTGTGTGTGGCGGGGGCCGATCCTCGAGGCCATCGCAGCTGTGTGTTTCCATCCTGTGCTCTGGCTTGGTGAGATCGGCATGACATGAAGGACGGAGGAAATTCTATGGAAAAGCTTCAAAAACTGTGCGACCGCCTCGATGTCCTCAATCGAATCGTCGGGCGCGGCATCTCCTGGGTGACGTTGCTCATGGTGGTCGTCGTGACCATGGACGTCATCATGCGCTACCTTTTCAAGACCACCTACGTCTTTGTGCAGGAACTGGAGTGGCACTTGTTCGGCGTCCTTTTTCTTGTGGGGGCCGGCTACACCCTGCTCTACGATGCCCATGTGCGCGTGGATGTCTTCTACCAACGGTTTTCCCCAAAGACCAAAGCTTGGATCGATTTCCTGGGTTGTCTGCTCTTCCTTTTTCCAGGCTGCTACCTCATCATTGCCACCTCCATGAACTTCGTGGCCAATTCCTGGACCATCGGCGAGGGTTCCCCCGATCCCGGTGGACTTCCGGCCCGCTATGTCATCAAGGCCATGATTCCCCTGGGATTTACTTTGGTGGCCATTCAAGGCATTCCCATGGCCTTGCGCAACCTCATGGTACTTTTAGGCTCGCCAACAACCTCCTCGAAAACTTCGAAAGGAGGGCACTGATGGAATCTCTTCCGGGACTGATGTTCCTCGCTCTGACCATTCTGCTCATGTTCGGATTCCCCGTCGCTTTTACCCTATTGGGAACGGCTTTGTTTTTCGGTCTGTACGGGTTCGGTTGGAATTTTTTTAATCTGCTTCCGCTGCGCATCTGGGGTGTCATCACCAACTTTACGCTCCTTGCCGTACCCCTCTTTGTTTTCATGGGCGTGATGCTGGAACGTTCCGGAATTGCCGAAGAGCTTCTGGAAACCATGGCTCTGCTTTTTGGAAGGATTCGAGGGGGTCTGGCCGTCTCCGTAGTGGTGGTGGGAGCGCTTCTCGGCGCATCGACGGGTATTGTGGGAGCCACCGTGGTGACCATGGGGCTGTTGAGTCTTCCCACCATGCTGCGGCGCGGCTATCAGCCGGAACTGGCCACAGGCACCATTTCCGCATCGGGGACCCTGGGACAGATCATTCCTCCAAGCATCGTGTTGGTCCTTCTCGGAGATATCATCGGTGTGTCCGTCGGTGATCTTTTTATCGCCGCTGTGGTTCCAGGTCTCGTGTTGGTGGTATTCTACATCCTTTATATCCTCATTGTGGCTCGAATCAAACCCACTTTGGCCCCCCTCATTCCCGTGGAGGAGTGGCGGGAGATTCTCACAGCCGGGCTTTTTCGACGCCTGGCCAGAGCCCTGGTACCGCCTCTGGTCCTTATGGTGAGCGTTCTTGGGTCCGTCTTTGCGGGCATTGCATCGCCCACGGAAGCCGCCGCCGTGGGTGCCTCAGGGGCCATGGTGCTGGCTGCCGCAAACCGCAAACTTTCCTTGGACATTCTGGTCCAAGTCATGCAAACCACCACGCGTCTTACCTGCATGGTGTTCATCATTTTGGTGGGTGCTGGGGCTTTCGGGCTCGTTTTTCGAGGATTAGGCGGAGATCACTGGGTCCGCAACATCCTCACCCATATTCCCTACGGCAAGTGGGGCGTGCTCTTCATTTGTATGAGCATCGTCTTTATCATCGGGTTTTTTTTGGACTTCATCGAGATCACGTTCATTCACATTCCCGTGCTCGCTCCCATCATGAAAGAACTGGGATTTGACCCTTTATGGTTTTCCATTCTCTTCGCCGTCAACCTTCAGACATCCTTCATGACGCCACCCTTTGGATTTTCCCTGTTTTACCTCAAAGGTGTGGCCCCTCCTGAAATCACCACCGGACACATTTATCGAGGCATCATCGCCTTCGTCCTTTTGCAACTTATGGGGCTGCTCACAGTGGCGCTTTATCCGCCCCTGGCCACATGGCTTCCTCGCGTGCTGCTGCACTGACAAAAAAGCGCGTGCAGGATCTTCCTGCCCGCGCTCACCACAACCACAGCGCCAGCGTGTGCCGACTTATCGCTACATTCTAGAGCGAATCGGCACGGCTGGTTCGCTCTTTATGCGCCGATCTTGGTGGCGATCAGATCATAATAGGCCTTTTCAGAGACGGTGCCCCAGGGGCCGAGTTTGGCCTTGAAGGCCTTAAAGGCTTCATGAACCTTGCGGGCCATAGGGTCCTTGTTGGCTTCTTCTTCGATGGTTTCATCAGCCAGCTTGCGCAATTCATCCAGCACCTGATCCGGGAAACGCACCAGTTGCACCTTGTGCTCCTTGACCAACGTTTCCAAGGCCGCTCCATTTTGCGCTTCAAACTCGCACAAGCTCCAAAGATTGGTTTCCATGGCCACGGCATCCAGAAGGGCCTGCAGATCCTTGGGCAGAGACTCGTAGGCCTTCTTATTGAAGATCACTTCCAGCGTGGTTCCCGGTTCATGCCAGCCTGGGTAATAGTAATATTTAGCCGCTTGATAAAAGCCCATGCGCAGGTCGTGGAGCGGGCCGACCCATTCCGTGGCGTCGATCACGCCACGCTCCAGCGACGTGTAAATTTCCCCGCCAGCCAACAGCACCACGGTACCGCCGGCCTTGGCCACCACTTTCCCGCCCAGGCCCGGAATGCGCATCTTCAAGCCCTTAAAATCACCGATGGTTTCGATCTTCCTGTTGAACCAACCACCCATTTGCACGCCCGTGTTACCCTGAGGCCTGGGCACGACGTTAAAGGGGGCATAGACTTCCTCCCAGAGCTGAAGGCCTCCCCCGGAATAAAACCAGGCGTTGATCCCTTGCGGGTTAAATCCAAAGGGAACGGCGGAAAACCATTGCGCGGCGGGACTCTTGCCAGCCCAGTAATAGGATGCGCTGCTGCCGCATTCCACCGTGCCTTGGGAAACGGCATCAAAGACGCCCAAGGGAGGAACCAGTTCGCCACCCGCATAGACCTGAATCTTCAGGCGCCCTTCACTGGCCTCTTCCACGCGCTTGGCAAAACGTTCCGCGCCGGTCTGCAACACGGGCATCTGCGGCGGCCACGTAGTCACCATGCGCCATTGATAGGTCTGCCCTTTGGGCCATACGTACGGGGCATTGATGGTCGCCGCCGCCACCGCCGCTGCCGATCCCAATCCTACCTTCTTGACGAACGATCTCCTGTCCATGCCATCCTCCTTTGTTCCGCTCGGATTCTTGTCCTGATGACCATCACGACCCCTTGCAACCGGGAAACTGTCGCAGGCCGGCGAGAAAGTCGCAGAGAAGGGGGAAAACCGAGAGAGTGGAGAAGGGAGCTTCGCCTGACACGCTCGCCATTTTCCTTTACCACAGACATCCTTTCATGCCAAATACTCTTCGATTCACCGAACCAAGCCAACCTTTCGACGACAGATTCAGGAGTGGCACTCTCCTGATGCATCTGGCGCTAAGATAAATCAAGGAGTTGTGCAGTCATGATTCGACTCGTGCTGTGGGGGCTGGCCGCATCGGCTTTCTTTAGCGCCACCTTTATTCTAAATCGGGCCATGAGTCTATCCGGGGGCCATTGGATGTGGTCGGCAGCCCTTCGGTATTTCCATATGCTCTGGATACTTGCCCTATGGCTCATCACTCGTCATGGATGGAAATACTTTACCGAGGTGCTCGGCATCTTTCGCACTCATGCACTCTTTTGGATCACGGCAGGAACCATCGGCTTCGGCGTCTTTTACGGCGCTCTGTGCTTTGCGGCCGATCACGCACCCGGATGGATCGTTGCGGCCACATGGCAGATCACCATTCTGGCCACGCCGCTCGTCCTCTGGGCGTTCAAGCGCCCCGTGCCCTATGTCGGTGTCCTGTACACAGGGGTGATCTTTCTAGGAATTGTACTCGTGCACGTGCAACAGGTGAATGAGGCGACACCGGTTCGGGAAGCCTTTCTGGGAGCCCTGTGTGTGGTGCTAGCGGCTTTTGCCTATCCCACCGGAAATCAAATGCTCAACGCGGCTCGTCACGGCGGCTTTGAAAAAATCCCTTTCGTGCCCCATGCGCACCTTCGCGATGCCCCCACATGCGTCCTTTTGATGACCTTGGGCTCCGTCCCCTTTTGGATCGTCTTGTGGGCCATGGTACGCCCAGATCCTCCCGACACATCCCAATGGTTGCAGACGGGTATTGTGGCCCTGTCTTCGGGTGTCGTGGCCACTTCCCTTTTCTACAAGGCCCGCAACGCCTCCCATGCGCCCCTGGCGATCGCTGCCGTGGATGCCACGCAGTCGGGAGAAGTCGTCTTTTCCCTTTTGGGCGAAATCCTCCTTTTGCACGGCGCCTGGCCCACACCCTGGGGCTGGGTAGGATTGACTTTCATCGTGGTCGGCCTTGTGGCTTACTGCCTGGGAAATCCTCAGACGGGGCTCGCACGCCGGCTTTTCAGCCGGGCTTCTCCCCTTGAGACAAGGCCACGAGGCCTTCCCGATCCTTGATGTGAATGGAGCGGCCCTGCATTTCGATGAGTCCGGCGGCTACCATTTTGGAAAAAATCCGAGACAGGGTTTCCGGAATGGTGCCCAGCACGGCCGCCAATTGGGTCTTGGACAGATCCAGATCCACGGTATCGGCGGCAGGGTTGCGTTCCCTCAAGTAGAGCAGGTATGAGGCGAGCCGTCCCGGAACCTCCTTGAGGGAAAGGCTTTCCACGAGGGCCGCGAAGTGCCGAAGCTTTCGGGAAAGCACCGCCAGCATGGCCAGTGCCAGGCCGCTGTCTTCTTGAAGGAGGCCTATGAAGGCATTCCTGGGAATAAACAAAGCCTTCACGTCCGTCAGGGCTTCGGCATGAGCGGGGTAGGCGCTGCCCGCAAACACTGGCACTTCCCCAAGAATGTTTCCGGCATCAAAGATATGGAGGATCTGTTCCCGGCCGTCAAAAGAAACCTTGTAAACTTTGACGCGGCCGCTGCAGACCACAAAAAACCCTTCGGCTTTCTCACCTTCGGCAAAAATAGCTTTCCCTTTGCGATAGAAACGCTCACTGCAAATGGCCCCAAGTTGTGCCAGTTGCTTTTGGGAGAGGTTATCAAACAAGAGCCCGTGGCTCAGGCATTCCACCGCGTCCGCAGAGGAACCCCTCTCCGCCGCACGCGTCATGGCCAGCCTCCCGGAAAGGCTTCGTCCAGTGAAGATGACAAAAACACAAAGACCCGGCGGACACTCTCAAGGCCGAGCATCCGTCAGGTCTTTATATCACAACCGCTTCCGAACGCCTTTACGAAAAGACAATGGACCTCACCCTTCGCGACGGCCTGCAGTGACGTCACAAATCGCTCAGCGACGCCGACCCTTGGCCATGCCGTGCTTTCACTACGGGACGCCCTGCGGCCACAGCCTCTTTCATGCCGTGGAACACGTCTTCGGCGGCTTTGCCGTTTCCCCTTTGCGAACGCCTTTGGCGGAGCCCCGTGCGCACGGCTTCGCCTTCCATGACGGAAATGCCCACGATACTTTGCAGTTCCGCCACGAACTGTTTCATGCGTTCCGCCTGATGCTGCAGTTCATTGGAAGCGGAGGCTGTTTCCTCGGCATGGGCGGCATTTTGCTGGACCACTTGATCCAATTGGGCCACGGCCTTGTTGATCTGTTCGATGCCTTCAGCCTGCTCCTGGCTTGCCGCCGCAATTTCCGCCACCAGATCCCCAATGCGCCGGCTTCCCCCTTCCACCCTGGTAAAGACGCCGTTGGCCCGCGCGACCATGGTGGAACATTCGCGAACCTTTTTCACCGTATCTTCAATAATTTCTGCCGTGCTGCGCGCCGCTTCGGCAGCCCTCATGGCCAGATTGCGCACCTCATCGGCCACCACCGCAAAGCCCGCTCCGGCCTCGCCGGCTCGAGCCGCCTCCACGGCCGCATTGAGGGCCAACAGGTTGGTCTGAAAAGCGATTTCATCAATGGTCTTGATGATCTTTTGCGTTTGTTCACTGGCCGCGGAAATCGCGTGAATGGCCTTCGTGAGATCGCTCATCGCCTCGGTAGCCTCTTCGATATCGTGAGCCGACTCTTTAACAATGCTGTGGGCCTGGCCGGCATTATCCGCGTTTTGTCGAGTCATGGAAGCCAGTTCTTCCAGCGCGGAGGAGGTTTCTTCAATGGAAGCCGCCTGCTGGGAGGCGCCATCGGCAAGGGATTGACCCGCCTGGGCCACTTGATCGGAGGCGGCCGCCACCTGTTCGGCACCTTCATGCAGGCCGCACACCACCCCATACACGGGCCGGGCCACCGATCGCACAATCCACCAGGTGGCCAAAAGCCCCAGCACCAACAAGACCCCGGCAATCCCTCCAAAATGGAGGCGAATCTGATTGGCCTGGGCCCGCACATCATCCACGTAAATGCCGCTGCCGATAATCCAGCCCCATGGCTGAAAGAGCTTCACGTAGGACACTTTGGGCACGGGCTTTTCCATTCCCGGCTTGGGCCATAGATAGTCCACGAAGCCGGCTCCCTTTTCACGGCACACTCTGACAAATTCCACGAAAAGATGCTTCCCATTGGGATCCTTAAAATCGCTGAGGTCCTTGCCGTCCAGTTCCGGTTTGATGGGATGCATAACCATGACCGGCTTGGCATCGTTGATCCAAAAATAGTCGTTTTCTCGATACCTCAACGTCCGGATCTGATCCAAAGCCTGCGCTTTAGCGGTGTCCTCGGTCAGGATGCCCTGCTGCGCCATCTTGGCGTATTTATCCAAGACCGAATAAGCCACCTCCACCACGTGCTTCGTCGCGGTTTTCTTCTCTTCCATAAGACGTGATTCCAAAGAAACGGAAATCCAGACCAACACGGCGGTAAAGGCCAAGACACCGCCAACGCCGAACACGGTGAGCCTTGTGGAAAATTTCCCTTTCTTTCGACCAAACCCTTTCATCACCATCCCTCCTCTGAAACGCCCCAAAAACATAAACTTCCCCTTGTCTATCTTTTCCTCGGAAAGATGGGATGAAAACTTAAGCAAAAGTGAGCACTTTTTTTCCTCAAGGACGCAGATGGGAAGGGAGATTTTCCCGATTCACGTCCTCTTCGGTGAATTTGGGCGTGTACGCCCGCACGGCATCGCGATAGCCGTCGCGCAGGCCGCGCCAGAAGTTTCTGGGCACCGGTCCTTGAGCAGCCAAGGCATCGCGAGTGGTTTCGGCATAGCGGCCCGCCGTGATGGATGGGTCTTTGGCCTTCCAGATCGGCGCATCTCGAAAGCCTCTAACATACCCCGCTCGGTAAGCATTGTTTTCGGCGCCGGCAGCGGGCGCCGAGAGGAACGCGCTCACAATCGTCAAGACCACGACGCTCAAAAAACAGCTCATCTGCTGTGCCTTCATAACGATCCCTCCATCCCAGTGCTCAAGGGCCGCTGCATTGCGCCACGGAGTGTGTATTGCCGGGACACCATTTTAAAGAGGTCGTTGTGTAACTATGCTATCGCGCCCAAAGCCCTGCAGTCTACCCACCTACGGCCACCAGGGCCGCCCCGGCAACCATAATGACCGACCCCGCAAGGCGCCAACTGACGTGTTCTTCCCGAAACAGCCACGCGCCGTAGAGCACTCCAAAAACGGCGCTCAACCTCTTGAGAGAAATCATATACGCGGCCTGGGTCATGGAAATGGCCCAGACGTGGAGCACCACGTGCAGATAGTAAAGGGCTCCCACAAGCAAACCTTTGGAGGCGTTGGACACCGTGAAAAAATGACGTGGCTGGGCGCGGCCGGTCAGGATCGCCCAGGTCACCAACAAAAAGTTTTGAAGGACAAAGAAAAAAACGCCGAAAAACATGGGAGAGGAGTGAAGGATGGCTTTTTTGCCGAGCACGGCGGAAAAGCTGTAAATCAAGGCCACCGTGATCATGGTGAGCGATCCCTTTTCTTTGGCGATGGATCGCAGGGGCTCCAGCAATCCGGCTTGTGCGGAAGGGGCGTTCAGTAAGTAGCCGCCACAGACGATGATAACGATGCCCAGCACGGCGATCCACGAGGCCGCCTCCTGCAAAACGGCGTACCCGGTGGCCAGCATGAACACGGGAGTCAGGGTCAGAAGGGGCAGTGTCAACGAGAGGGGCGAAAGGCGGATCGACTCCATGTAGAGCACGAAGCTGAGACAATTGATGGGAACGGAGAGGCCGAAACACCACCAGAACGTGATATCCAAGGTCGGAACCGGCACAAAGGGCAAGCTCGCCAGGAAAAGCGGCAGACTGAAACACAGAGGATAAAAAGCCATGGTGACGGCATCGCGATGGCCGAAAAACTTCTTCGTCCAGGCGTCGACGGAAGCGGCCGCCAAAGCGGTCAGGACAGACAGGGCCACCCACATGGTTTCATGGCACCAAAACGCGCAGGGCCACCGTCCTTGGCACTCCCTGTGGTGTCGGGTGCCATGCCCCCACGGCCGGGATAATGTCCTTTCGAAGCATCTCTCTTTCCCACAATAAAAACGGTGCATAAACGCTCATGAGTGACACCATAACAAAACCCTCAGCCCCGGAACCACCGAATGTTCCTGGCCTGAAAAATCCGAATGCCTACTTACACCTGGCTTGCCCTGTGGAAAGTTTCATCGCCCGGCAGCCCATTTTCGATCGAAGGCTTCAGGTCTATGGGTATGAGATTCTTTATCGGGCTGCTTGCCAGGACCAAGAAGCTGTTTTTCAAGACGGCGACCAGGCCTCTGTCAGTGTCATTCAAAACCTTTTCTTTACCATGGGCACGGAACTCTTTGCCGGAGGCCGGAAGGCTTTTGTCAACTTCACGCAAAACCTTTTGCTGCAGGACGCCCCCTATCTACTGCCCAAGGAATGGGCCGTCATTGAAATCCTTGAGAACGTGCAACCCATTCCGGCCGTTCATGAGGCCTGCCGCCGCCTGAAAGAACGCGGCTACCTGCTGGCCCTGGACGACGTGATCCTTTTGGAAGACTCCCACCGCACACTGCTGAACCTCGTGGATATCGTTAAGGTCGATTTTCGAGGCACTTCCGTCGATGTGCAGGAGCGCATCGCTCGAGACCTGGGCTCTCGCATCCCCCATCTTCTGGCCGAAAAGACCGAGACGCGCGAAGAGTTTCAGAAAGGGCTTCAAGCCGGCTATACCCTTTTTCAAGGGTATTTTTTCAGCCGACCCGTCATCATTGAACGCAAGGATGTGCCGGTCTTCAAGTTCCACGCACTCCAACTGATTGCCAATCTCAACCGGCCCGACCTGGACGTGGAATCGCTCCATAATGTGATCAAACGGGATCCCGCCCTCATTTACAAGCTGCTTCGCTACATCAATTCAGCATTCTTTGGACTGCGCCACAGGGTCACGTCCATTCGACACGCCCTGGCGCTGCTTGGGGAACGGGAGATCCGAAAGTGGGCCACTTTAAGCGTCTTTTCGCGCCTGACGGCCAAACAACCCAACGAGCTCATGAAGTTGTCTCTGATTCGAGCCCGGTTTCTGGAATTGCTGGCGGATCTTGTGAACATGGGCTCCCAGAAAGAGCAGCTGTTTCTCATGGGCATCTTTTCCGTGATGGACACCCTGCTGGGCCGTCCCATCGACGAAGCCCTTGAAGAAGTGCCGCTGGATGAGTCGATCAAAGCCGCCCTGCTGGGTACCATGAACCGGCACCGTGTCCTTTACGAAATCGTTCTCGGCTACGAACGGGCCAAGTGGGACACTCTTTCCCACATCGGTTCCAACCTGCACATCGAAGCGTCCGCCCTGACGGCCCGATACCTTCAAGCCGTCGAATGGGCAGAACACGTTTTTCGCGTGCAGTGAGCGGCCCGATCCACCCTATTCCGGCCGGTAAGCGCAGTATTCGATCCAGTTGTGGACTTCGGAGAGCAGCGATCGGTATTTTTCTCGGCCCTTACTGTACATGAGCGCATTTTCGATGGCGATGCCGCATTGTTCAGCCACAGCCATGGCGTATTCCACTTCGTATTTGTGAAAACGGCGCTTGTTTTCCGTAAAAATGCGCATACTGCCGATGACGCGATCCCGAATGACGATGGGAATCGCCAGAATCGATCCAATGCCCTCCATGGCCGCTTCCGCAGGGTATTGAACGCGCGGATCGTTTTGTACATCGTAGATCTGTACCGGTGTGCCCGACGTGGTTTCGGCGATGCTTCGGGCTGCGTCCACCGGCCCCTTTTCAAGGTACTTTTCACTCAGGCCATAGGCCGCCACCTGGTCCAGGCGCGATTTTTCCCTATCCAGCAGCAGCGTGCATCCCTTAGCCTGAAAGATCTTTGTCACTTCCTCTACAATTACTTGAAGCACCTTGCGGTATTCCAGAGTGGAGGTCACGGTTCGGCTGATGTTCATAAACCCTTGAAGGTAAGGATTTTTGAAAAGCCGCAACATGCCCACGCTCTCTTCATCGATGTCTTCGGCCACAAAGGCTTGGCGATGAAAGCATTCCAGCGATAAAGCCGTAAAAGGGCAGGCTTCCAGGTCCGAGACGTCTTTGAGATTGAGCGGGCAACACCCGTCTTGTTGGACCTTTCGAGCCAGGCGATCCACCACTAGATCGGCCACCTGCGGCTCCGTAAGGCTTTCCAAAAGCCCCTGCAGCACGAGGGTGAGCGCCCGTTGCACCTGAGGAGAGGTTTTCTTTTCCATGGTTTTTCCTTTCAATCCCAGTATGGATCGAAACCTTCAGAAGAGCACATGCACGGCTTGGCGTGCCAGATTCCAAAAGGCATGGGGCCAGACGCCCACCAGGGTCGTGAGAGCCCCTGCCCCCAGAAGAGCGCCCTTTTCCCCGACGGACAGCGCCGCCGCCATGGGACCCGAAAAGACTACGGCCGACTCTTCCCCAGGCCTGTAGATGGTCACCACAACGCGCAGGTAATAATAGGCGGCCATCACTGA
>NZ_JBRAHS010000004.1:0-184455 GCF_052743555.1 Desulfosoma sp. | reverse complement strand
CTGAAGGCGATGTCGCCGGCACCCGCAACGGTCTCCGATCTCACGGCTGTTTCCGCTGTCTGGTCATCCGCTTGCGCCGGACCCACCGGTCCGGCTTTCGGCAGATACCTACTGGAGGGGAATTCGAAATGTCGATGCGGGTGTCCTGATGCAACCGGGCTGTTAAACAAGGAGACTCGAAAAACGGCGAACGGGAGAATTCGGAAGGGACATTTTCGGTGAGCGCCTATAACCCCCAGGGTTGCACCCAGCCCCCTGGCTTCGAAATGGACCGGCCTGCGCCGAGGCTTCGGCAGGCAGGGAATCAGGGTGAATGTGCGGGCGCCTGCCTGTCACGTACCCAGCGTGGCAGACAGATAAGCCGGCGTGAACACGCCAGAGACAACGAGACCCCGAGGGGATCACCCTACGGGGTCTTGCGTTAAACAAGAACCGCTGAAATCAGCGGATGGATTTTTTGGCTCCCCGGGACGGACTCGAACCGCCAACCTAGTGGTTAACAGCCACCCGCTCTGCCGATTGAGCTACCGGGGAACACACGGGCTTCCCTGGGATAGGTTTCCGCGAAGCGCCGCGTTTCAGTAGCAAAGCTGAAAACCTTTGTCAAGCGGGAAACCGTCTATCCCCTTGAAGCGTCCTTTTTGAAAGCGCCGCCGGGGCGCCATGCCCCCTTTCAAACCAAGCTGCTTTGCCAAAGCCTAAAGGCGGCCCATTGGAGAGTGCACATTTCAGCCCGAATGGGCCTCGTCATTCGCTGAAATGGCCAAATCAGCCCTGAGCGAAAAGGCATTTTCAGACAAGCTTCAACGGAGCTTTTCGACTTCGGCGTGGCCGCGTCCTTTCGGCTTGAGGCTGTAGGAGCGCCGCAAGGCGCGATATGCCGTCGCGGCTTGCGCCGCTGCCGCTGGACTAGACCGGAAATGGACGAACGCGCCTTTTTTCACCGGATCGGCATCTCCCCATTCTCATGGGTGCCTACCGCGAGGGTGCAGGATTCTTTTGGGCATAAGGCTGCCCGGGCTTTTCCTGGCTCCGTGAGCCGCCGCAGCGCGGATGAATGGTCCGGGGCGCGCCGTGTGCGCCTAAGGGGCGAAAGTCCCTGTCGGTCGGCACATCACAAGATTTTCACTCGCCCGCCGATTCTTCGCTTTCTTTCTTTTCCGGCTCGCCGCTCATGGCGCACCGACGGAGCAATTCCTCATATTCTTCGTCCACGCGCCGCTGAATCTCTTCAATGTCCTTTTCCGTCAGGTGTCGAAACCGGCGCTGCACCTTGAAATATTCGCTCACCGGCTTGGGTTTGGCCACCTTGCGGGATAAAATCCACTTTCCGTCGATCACTTCATAGAGCGGAAAGACCTTGGTCTGCACCGCCAACCGGGCCACTTCAATGGCCATATCCGTTTCGTGGCGCCATCCCGTCGGGCAGGGCGAGTGGATGTGAAGATAAGCGGGTCCAGGAATCATGGCCGCCTTTTTGACCTTGTTCATCAGGTCCAGGGCGAAGGCGGGCGATGCGGTGGCCACATAGGGAATGCCGTGGGCCGCCGCAATGTAGGCCACATTCTTCTTCCAGGTACGCTGCCCGATGCTCTTTTTGCCTGGAGGCGACGTGGTGGTCATGGCGCCGTATGGGGTCGAGGAGGAACGCTGAATGCCGGTGTTCATGTAGGCTTCGTTGTCCAAACACACGTAGACGAAATTGTGCCCCCGTTCCAGGGCGCCGCTCAGCGCCTGCAAACCGATGTCCGCCGTGCCGCCGTCACCGCCGTAGGCGAGAAACACGACATCGGGCTGCTGAATCTTTCCCTTGCGATTGAGGGCCTTGTAAGCCGATTCCACGCCGCTGATGACCGCCGCGGCGTTTTCAAAGGCCACATGAATCCAGGGCACCCGCCACGCCGTCTGAGGAAACGGGGAGGTGACAATTTCCATGCAACCGGTGGCACTGGCCACAATGATGTTTTCCCCCAGGGCCTTGAGCACCTGGCGCAAAGCCAGTATCTCTCCGCACCCTTGGCATGCGCGATGACCGGGAGAAAGCGGTTCCACCTCGGGAAGCTTCTTGAGGTTAAAGCCCTTGAAATCCTTGAGTGCTTCCGCTGCGATGCCCATTTATTCCCTCGCATTCACGATTTCATAGGTCATGGGAAGGCCCTTGGCGAGTCCGTCGCTCGTCTTGGCCGCCATCATCTCAAAATCTTCCACCGTCACATCCCGGCCGCCTAAACCGGCAATGAAGTTCTGGACGTAGGGCGAAACCCCGTGGTCGTACAGGGCGGCCTTGACTTCCAGGCACAGAGGACCGCTTCGCGTGCTCAAAGGCATGGCCCGGTCCACCACCGCCACAGCCTTGGCCGTTTTCATGACGTCCACCAGTTCTTTGGCCGGAAAAGGCCGCCACAACCGCAGACGCACCAGACCCACTTCCTTGCCTTCGGCCCGCATCTTGTCCACAGCCGTCATGGCCGTTTCGGAAATGCTGCCCATGGTCAAAAGAAGAATTTGCGCGCCATCTGTCTTGTAGGTTTCCACGGGACGATAGGCACGGCCGAACTGCTTTTCAAATTCCTGCCAGGCTTCTACAATGACGGGCAAGGCCCCGTTCATGGCCTCGTCCTGTGCCTTTTTGGCTTCGGTGTACACTTCCGGCATGCCCACGGGACCAAAGGTCATGGGCTGACGAGGATCCAGGCGAAGCTTCGGCTTATAAGGCGGCAGATACCGGTTCACTTCATCTTTGTCCGGCATCCAAATGGGCTCGATCATGTGGCTCAGGGTAAAGCCGTCCAAATTCACCATCACGGGCAACAGCACGCGAGGGTCTTCGGCCACACGATAGGCGTGCAGCAAAAGATCCACCACTTCCTGTCCGTTTTCGGCCACCGTTTGAATCCAACCCGTGTCCCTGGCCATCATCATGTCGGCATGATCGTTCCAAATGTTGATGGGCGCGCTCAGCGCACGGTTGGCCACCGCCATGACGATGGGGAGCCGAAGGCTGGAGGCGATGTAGCAGATTTCCGCCATGAGGGCGTAGCCTTGGGAACTTGTGGACGTGAAGGTGCGCGCGCCGGCCGCGGCCGCCCCCACGCACGCGCTCATGGCGCTGTGTTCCGATTCTACCGGCACGAATTCCGCATCCAAATGTCCGTCCGCCACCAGTTCCGACAAATGCTCCACAATGTGCGTCTGCGGCGTGATGGGGTACGCCGCGATCACGTCCACATCGCACAGCCCCACCACTTCGGCTGCGGCGATGGAGACTTCCATTCCCACTCTCTTGCCCATCTCACTTCTCCTCCTGTACCATTTGGATGGCGTCCTTAGGACATTCTCGAGCGCAAATGCCGCAGCCTTTGCAATAGTAATAATTAGCCTTGTAGTATCCCTCGGCCGTCCGCGAATAGACCATGTCCGGGCAAAAGATGTAGCACTGGCCACACTTGATGCAGAGCTCATAGTTGGTCACGGGGCGCATGGAGCGCCAGTCGCCCGTTCGCAGCTGCGCCGCCGTCCCCGGTTCCGTCAAGGTGCACCCGAGGGCCAGGTCCTTCCACCGTACAATTCCCGTTTCCTTGGCCACCGTTTATTCCTCCACTACCGTTTCTTCGTAAGCTCGTTGGCACGCCTTGAGGTTCCTTTCCGCAATGGGGCCGAAACGCTTCTCTACGGGGACGCGCAGGGCGTCGATGCTGATGACGCCTGTGGCCTTGATGAGCGCACCCAGCATGGTCGTGTTCGTGATGGGCACTCGAAGGGTTTCCAGGGCAATCGCAGCGGCATCCACCACGGCCAGGCGCCGCGTCAATCCCAGGGTCTTTCGCAAGTCGCCGGGGCCCAGCCGCGTATTGACCACGACGATACCGTCTTCCGGAACCCCCGCTTCCACATTGACTATCTGCAAAAGGGTCGGGTCCAACACCACCACAATATTGGGGCTGTAGACCTTTTCCCGCGTTCGAATCTGCCGATCACTCACGCGCACAAAAGCCGTGACGGGAGCACCCCGCCGTTCCGGACCGAAACTGGGAAAAGCCTGGGCGAATTTGCCCTGCTCGATGGCAGCCAGGGCCGTCAGCTCCGCCGAGGTCACCCCTCCCTGTCCGCCTCGACCGTGAAACCGAATCTCCACCATAGACCGACTCCATCATTGTTCGCTGGTTCAGGGCAGGACCGCTTGCGCGGCGGGGTCGAGCGGGGCGGTGCCCTTCATGTCGTCTCTTCCGGCCCCAATGAGACCCCACGATCACTCTGGCTTTTATATCGATTTGCTTCCCCAAGGGTCAAGCCATTTTGCGCCTCATTGCACGTGTCGGCGCCCTTGCAGAGCTCTTTCCAAGGTCACTTTGTCGGCGTACTTCACATCGCCGCCCATGGGAATGCCGGAAGCAATGCGGGAAACGCGAACGGGGCGTTTTTCCAGAAGCTTGGCAAGATAATGGGCCGTGGCTTCCCCTTCGCCGGTGGGATTGGTCGCCAGAATGACTTCACCCACCTCTTCCTGTTCCAGCCGTTTGAGCAATTCGGGAATGCGCAGATCGTCGGGACCAACCCCATCCAGAGGGGCCAAGGCGCCCTGCAGCACATGGTAACGTCCTCGAAAGGCGCCCGATTCTTCGATGGCCAAAAGGTCGGCGCTGGTTTCCACCACGCACAGTTCTCCGGTCCGGCGGGACGGATCGGCACAGATACCGCACAGGGATCCGTCCGTAAAATGAAAACACACCGGACAGGTGCGAATCTCCCTCTTCAAACGTTCAAGATTTTCCGCCAACCCGTGCACATAGTCGTCCGAAGCCTTCAAAAGAAACATCGCCATCCTCGTGGCACTCTTTTCCCCGATGCCCGGTAATTTAGTCAGCCTCTGCACGAGTTCCCGCAACACGGGCGGATGGGCTTTGGTCACCATAGCCTTGCCACCTTTTTCGCCGCGCACCCCCTCAAAACAGGCCGGGAATATTCATTCCCGGCGGAAGATGGACGCCCCCGGCCAGTTTGCCGATCTCTTCGGCCATCATCTGCTGCGACCTCTTCAAGGCTTCATTCACCGCCGCCGTGACCAGGTCCTGCAGCATCTCCACATCGGCCGGGTCCACCACCTGAGGATCGATGATGATCTTGAGGATTTCCTGACGCCCGTTGGCCACCGCCGTCACCATACCACCGCCCGAAGACGCCTCCACCGTGCGATGGGACAATTCCTCTTGGACTTCGGCCAAGCGTTTCTGAAAATTCTTGAGCTGCTGCAGTGGGTTGAATCCTTTCATGCTCTGTGTCGCCTCCTCATGTGGCATCGTCAGCCGGCCCCGTGCGGCGCCGTGCGGGTTTTTCCGGCCGAACCGGCCGTATTTCCACAAGTTCTCCTCCGAGAATTTCCAAGGCCATCTGGACCGACGGGTGGCGCAGAACGGCACTCGTGGAACGGTCGGGGTCTTTTCGAGTCCGCCGCGCCGGCCGGGATTCGATCTTTCTGACGGAAAAGCGAATCCGCCAGTCGGGCCGCCTGCCGTGAAAGTATTGTGTCAGATGGTCCAAAAGCCCCTGTTCCATGGCTCCGTTCTTCACACTTTCTTCATAGATTTCCAAAAGTTCCACCTTCACCTCGTTGGGCGCCGCCACCGACGCCGTGCTCTGAGCCAGCTTGGCGGCGACCACGGGATCCCGTTCCGAGAGCCAGCGGCAGAAATTTTCCCAGTACTGCACTGCCTCTTCCGGCGCCGGACCCTGCCCGGTCTCCACGCCCGTGCCGGGCACGTCCGGGGGCTCCTCAGGTACGCCTTCCCCCTCGAAAGCATCTCCGAAACGGCCTTTCAAAGAAAAAGCCTCCTCGGCGGCCGCCGCCGGCGAACCCTGCGCCGGCTCCGTTCGCAAAGGCTCTGCCAAAGCCAGGGGTGTCCAGTCCCGTTCCCGCCTTTCCGTCCATGGCCCTTCACCGCAATTTTCCAATCGTTCCAGAATCCTTTCGAGGGATTCGGCTCGAGGCAGGCAGGCCAAGCGAAGCAGCAGCATTTCCAACGTCACTCGAGGCAGCGAAGATCGTCGAATGTCTTCCTCACCCGACACAAGGATTTGAAAATACTGGAACAGATCCTCAACCGTGGTCTGATCCACCAAGCGCTGCAATCGTTCCTTTTCTTCGCCCAGGTCATGGGCCGGCGTTTTCCCAGAAGGCGAGCGAAACGCGATGACCATAAGATCCCGAAAAAGTTCGCAAAGTCTTTGACAAAAGCGACGGCTGTCCATGCCCCGTCGATCGATGCGTTCCACCACGTCCAGACAGGCCGCGGGATCCCGGCGCACCACGGCCTCGGCCGCTTCCAGTACACTTTCTCGGTCTACGATTCCCAAAAGATCCAGAAGTTCGCGGTCTTCCTGGTCGTCGCCCCGCAAGGCCAAAAGTTGCTCCATGAGGCTCTGGGCATCGCGCATGCTCCCGTCGGCCTCGCGAGCCACGGCGTCCAGAACCGATGCCGATAAGCTCAGCCCTTCCTGTTGGGCGATACGCTGAAGCTGCCCGTGGATCTCTTCCATGGGAATTCTTCGAAAGTCATAGCGCTGACAACGGCTCAGAATGGTCGCGGGAATCTTGTGCGGCTCGGTGGTGGCAAAGATGAACACCACGTGGGCCGGAGGTTCCTCCAGGGTTTTCAAAAGGGCGTTGAAGGCCTCCGTGGTGAGCATGTGGACTTCGTCGATGATGTACACCTTGTAGGCGCTCTTGGCCGGCCGATATCGAACGGTTTCGCGCAATTCGCGAATACTGTCGATGCCTCGGTTGCTGGCCCCATCGATTTCCAGCACGTCCACGGCCCGGCCTTGTCCGATTTCCACGCAATTGGAACATCGATTACAGGGCACAGGGGTCACGCCCGTTTCGCAATTTAGGGCCTTGGCCAGAATACGGGCTACGGAAGTCTTGCCCACACCGCGCGCACCCGTAAAGAGGTAGGCATGAGCGATGCGGCCGGATTGCACCGCATTTTTAAGGGTTCGGGTCACATGAGGCTGCCCGACCACTTCCTCAAAGGTTTGAGGTCGCCATTTGCGGGCCAGGACCAGATAGGACATGGGGGTGTCGAGGACATGGGTTCGTGACACATAAAAGTGGCGGAGAGAGAGGGATTCGAACCCTCGGTTCCGCTTTTGACGGAACACACGATTTCCAGTCGTGCCCCTTCGGCCAGCTCGGGCATCTCTCCGCAGCGCACTCCATCACACCGAGGGCAAAGAACATGGAAACCTTATTTGGGGCGAAGCTTTTCGGCGCCTCCGCCCAGCCTGTGGCAGCCGCGATGCGCCGGTCGAGCTGTTCCAGCGCCTGAGGCTTGCTCACATCCCTTCGAGCGGCCGGGCACTTGGCACCTTTTCGCCCCTTTGCTCGGCGAGCACCACGCCTACAGCTTCATGGCTTATGAACGCGGCCAGAGACGATAGGGCTCAACTGGCGGAGAGGGTGGGATTCGAACCCACGTGCCCTGCTCTTCACAGGACAAGTCGATTTCGAGTCGACCCCGTTACGGCCACTTCGGTACCTCTCCGCTCTTTCGGCACCTGGGCTTTCGCCGTTGTTGAAAAAACCGGGCGAGCCGTTGCGCGCATTCCTCGCTTCGAACCCCGCCCAGAACCTCGACACTATGATGGAAACGCCGGGGCCTTGTCAAGTCCACAACACTACCGGCCGCCCCCGCCTTGGGATCCAAAGCTCCGAAAACAACGCCGTCGACTCTGGCTTGAATCAAAGCGCCCAAGCACATGGGACAGGGCTCCAAGGTCACATAGAGTACCGTGCCGGAAAGTCGGCCATTGCGCAAGAGCGCCGAGGCGCGCCGAAGCGCTACCATTTCCGCATGGGCGGTGGCATCCCGTTGCGTCACTGTCAGGTTGTGGCCTCGAGCCCAGACCACGCCATCCAGGCCCACCAAAACCGCCCCCACGGGTACCTCGTCACACGCCAAGGCCCGATCCGCCTCACAAAGACTCAGTCCCATAAAATACTCATGTTCCAACGTATGCAACACGCCTTCAAAGCCTCTCTTTCATTGAGGCCGCTGCACCACCTTTAGGCGTCTGTTTGGAAACACCTTCCGTAGGAGCGGCGCGAGCCGCGAGGCCTTCTCGCGCCTTGCGGCGCTCCTACAAACGAAAACAAAAACGGCCCCCCAAAGCCATTCTCGAACGCGCTCCTCGGACGCCGGGGCGTCGCCCTTTTTCGGCCCCGTTGCTTCAATGTGCCATGTTTCTAAATTTAGCTTTGTAAAAGCTGCAACCACAAGAGGGGAGGCTGCCATGGCCCACAAAGACAGCGGCGAGACCACGTTTTTCATTGAACGTTGCGGTATGGCCCGCGTGTATGCTCCAGCGCGGCCTCGGAAAACTCCCAAGAAAAATCCGTGTCCTGACTGCCACTTTTGCCAGCAATGCTCAGAGGCTCGATGCCAGGCCTGCCGCCGCACCGCGTGCCGGGGCAGGCGTTTAAGCTTTGCCGAACAAATCGCCCTCTACGAAAGCCTGAATGCTCGGGATCACTCCAAAAGCCCCTGCTGAATCAGCACGCCACGCGGAATCCGCCACAGATATTCTGCAACTCCAAAGGGGCCTCAAAAGTTAGATCCGGCTTACTTTTTCCATGTCATAGAGCGGACTTGCATTTTTTGTTTGACAGATCTTTCTCACTTCTTTAATTAGGAATAGTTTCACATGCTCGGCGCGCCGCAGGATGTTCCAGAGAGAGGTGCGCCTATCGAGGTTTCACCGTGGCGGGCATGGGCTCGCCATACGATAAGAGACGAATCGACTCGTAGATGGTAAACCTTGAGCAAAGGAGGGACATCCTGGAACGGTCGAGCTACTTTTACGGCAGCGACGGAAGATGCACCGGCCAACACCGTCTTCGGGCGCGCCGGCAGCGAATGATGAACCTTTTAGGTACTGTAGCCACGTTGTGCACCTGCCTGACATGGCCTTCTTTAGCACACGCCCTGACCCTTTCCATTGGAGAGCCTTATAATGGACGCTTGGTCAACGGCATTCCCTTTCCCACGCACATGGGGGGCTATACGGTCCGGAATCCTAACCTGGCTTATGCCACACCAGAACTGATCGGCAGTGTTTTGGAAGCCATTGAGGCGGTGCGGGAAAAATATCCCAATACGGTGGACCTATTTATCGGGGATATTTCCGGGCCCTTCGGCGGCCCCCTCAAGGGGCACAAGTCCCATCAAAACGGCCGTGACGTCGACCTGGGCATGTACGCCATTGGTAATCAGCCTCTGGACTGCTTCACACCCATGAATGCGCGCAATTTGGACGTGCCCAAGACCTGGACGCTCATTGAAGCCCTGATCCGCACGGGGCGGGTTCAATACCTTTTCGTGGACCGGAAAATCCAAAAGATGCTTTTTGAATTTGCCCTGTCTCGAGGGTTTGACGAGGCGCTGTTAAACCGGCTTTTCAACGACGTGGGAGAAAAGGCGGTGGGAGAAAAGGCAGCCGAGGCAGCTATCCGCCACGAGCCACTCCACGACGATCATATTCACGTGCGTTTCGACGCCCCCTGGTCCACGCTGGCGGCCCGAATCGACCCTTACGACACCGATAAAAGAGCCCTTATTGAATTGGCGCAGGCAGGGTTTCTTCCCAAAAAGGTTATCTACTATGTGGATAAACGCCAAACCGATCTTGCAGCTCTGGCCCAAAGCTTTGGTGTCCGCGTGGACGACCTTGTGCGCTGGAACCATCTCAGTCCGCATGCGCCCTTGCCCCCGGGAACATCGGTCGTCTATTATCGGCGAGCCTTTGAACTGGAACCCGTCCATCTGGCTGAAAGCCTTAGACTACGAAACCTTATTCCTCTGGAACCTGCGCAAGTCGCCTCGGTGGCGGCTTCCCTTCCTCCTGTAGATGTGAGCTCGTGGGTCCATTCGGAACCTCGAAAAGTTGTGACGAAAATGCACACCGTACGCCGTGGCGATACCATCTACTCCGTGGCCCGCACCTATGGACTCACCACTACGCAGCTGGCTCAAATGAATCATATCAACGAAAAGAAACCGCTTCGTGTGGGATCCACACTCATTGTGGAAGGCCCGTCTCGGAATGCTTTGACCGCGGACCACGCCAAGGAACTTTCAGCACGGACCAATGCCTCGATGCCCGGCCGCGCTTCATGGCTCGACAAGCGAGATCAGACAAATGCTCGGAACCATGTGGTGCAAAAGGGTGACACCCTCTCATCTGTCGCCAGAAAATACAAAGTGCCACTGAGCAATCTCATGGCATGGAACAATTTACCTGCCAAGAGCATGCTTTGCCCCGGATCCACTCTGATCGTGTCGCCCCCCGGCCAGAACTCCCCAGAGGCATCCTCAAAAAAGTCGCAAGCCGCCTCTTCACAGCAGAGCTCCAGCGCACGCCGCGACAAGACGGCTTCGACGCTGGCACCTCAGAACAACACCGTGAAGAAATCTTCGCCCAAAGCACAGGAATCCAAAAGCACTCAGCCGACAATCCATACAGTGGCTCCGGGTGAAACCTTGTCGGCCATCGGGCGGAAATACAATGTGGAGGTTCAGAAAATCCTTTCGGCCAACAAGATGAACAACACCCAAAAGATCAAACCGGGACTGCGCATCAAAATTCCTGCACAGTCCTAAGGCGGGACTTTTTTCTTCCTTTTCCGATAAATTTCTGATAAGCACTGCTTTCCCCGACGGGCACTAAGCTTTAAGTGCCCGTTTTATTTTGTCTGGGGCAGGAAACCTTTCGGCAGCTTGTTTGGAGAAACGTAAGATGAGAAATTTGACGACGCTTAGAAACATCGGCATCAGCGCTCACATCGATTCAGGGAAAACCACCTTGACGGAGCGCATCCTTTTTTACACGCGCAAAATCCATGCGATCCACGAAGTCAAGGGTAAAGACGGCGTGGGGGCCACCATGGATTCCATGGAATTGGAAAAGGAGCGCGGCATCACCATTCAGTCCGCCGCCACCCACTGTCAGTGGAAAGACCATGCCATCAACATCATCGATACGCCCGGCCATGTGGATTTCACCATTGAGGTGGAACGGGCCTTGAGGGTATTGGATGGTGCCGTTTTGGTGCTGTGCGGCGTCGGGGGTGTGCAGAGTCAATCGGTCACCGTGGACCGACAAATGAAAAGATACAATGTGCCGAGGATCGCCTTTATCAACAAGTGCGACCGCTCCGGAGCCAATCCGTTGAAAGTGGCCGACCAGCTTCGGGAAAAGTTGGGCCATGTGCCTGTGCTTTTGCAAATCCCTTTGGGCCTGGAAGCCGACCATCGAGGTGTTGTGGACCTCATTCGCATGAAGGCGCTGACCTTTGAAGGCCCCAATGGCGAAGATGTTCAGGAGCACGACATTCCGCAAGAGCTTCGGGCTCTGGCCCAGGAAAAGCGCGAGGAAATGCTGGATACGCTCTCGCTTTTTTCCGATGAACTCACCGAGGCCATTTTGGAAGAAAAGGTCACCGAAGAGATCATTGACCAAGCCGTTCGGCAGGCGACGTTGAACCTTCGAGTCACTCCCGTGCTTATGGGTTCCGCCTACAAAAACAAGGGCGTGCAACCCCTTTTAGACGCAGTGCTGCGCTATTTGCCCAGCCCGGCCGATGTGGTCAACACGGCCCTTGACGCAGATCGGGACAATGAGGAAGTCCCCTTGAAGTCCAGCCCCGATCTCCCGTTGGTCATGTTGGCCTTTAAGCTTGAAGTCACCCGGTATGGGCAATTGACCTATGTGCGTATTTATCAGGGATCCATCGAGAAGGGATCCACCATTGTCAACTCGCGCACCGGCAAAGTTTCTAAAGTCGGGCGGCTCGGCCGCATGCATGCCGATGAAATGGAAGACATCGAATCCGCCGCCGCCGGGGACATCGTGGTCCTTTTCGGCATCGATTGCGCTTCGGGGGACACATTTACCGACGGCACTCGACGCTTGACCATGACCTCCATTTACGTGCCGGATCCCGTGATTTCCTTGGCCATCAAGCCGAAGGACAAAAAGGCGGAAATGAACCTGAGCAAGGCTCTGGCGCGTTTCACTAAGGAAGACCCCACCTTTCGCTCGTTCCTGGACGAAGAGACCGGAGAAACGCTCATCTGCGGCATGGGCGAGCTGCACCTGGACGTTTATGTGGAGCGCATGAGAAGAGAGTATGGGGTGGACGTCTTCACCGGCCAGCCCAAGGTGGCTTATCGAGAAACCATCACCCAAAGGGCCGATTTCGATTACACACACAAGAAGCAAACCGGCGGGGCGGGTCAATACGGCCGAGTGGCAGGGTTCATCGAGCCCATGGAAGAAGGGGACTACGAATTCGTCAACCGCATCACCGGCGGGGTCATTCCTCAGGAATTCATTCCATCGTGCGACAAGGGATTTCGCGCCTGCCTCAAGAAGGGCTCTCTTGGCGGCTTCCCCATTACAGGGGTGCGGGTCACCATTCATGACGGCAACACCCATCCCGTGGATTCCTCCGATTTGGCCTTTCAACAAGCCGCCATCGGCGCTTTTCGACAGGCCTTTGAAAAAGCCAAGCCGCAACTTATGGAACCCCTGATGCGCGTGGTGGTGGAAACGCCCTCGGAATTTCAGGGCGCCGTGCTGGGCACGTTAAACCAACGTCGAGGCATCATTATCAGCACGGCGGAAGACGGAACCTTTTCCAGCATCGAAGCCGAGGTGCCCCTTTCGGAAATGTTCGGCTATTCCACCGTCCTGCGGTCCGCCACCCAGGGCAAGGCGGAATTCACCATGGAATTTGCGCGCTACAGTCCTGTGCCCAAGGGGATCGCCGAGGACATCATACGGGCACGAAGAGAGGAATCAGGTTCCAAGAACTAGCCGGCTTTCTCGACTACCCCTTGGGCGGGGTGATGAGGTATTGTATACTGGTGTTGCAACCGGCTTGCATGGACACCAAACCGTCTCCTCAGACCATTTCAAAGGAGAGTTTTTCATGACAGCTTTTGACGGCTCATCGCCCATTCCAACAAGTATTATTGACTCCTGCCTGGGAAAGCCCTTGGGTTCCGGGGAAATGGGAGTCCTTCTGGCCCGTGCCGGCGTCGGCAAAACGGCCTGTCTCACCCTCATCGCCCTGGAAGGGCTCGCCCGCAATGAAAAAGTCCTTCACGTCTGCATCGACGAACTGCCCGACAAGATCAAGATTTGGTACGAGGAACTGTACCGGAACTTCAAGGACGCGGTGAAGGACGAAACGATTCTCAAAAGCCTCAAGGAAAACATGGCGTCCTCGCGATTCATCATGTCCTACCTGCACCACACGTTCAGTCCGGGCAAATTCGAAGAGTGTCTGCAGAACTTGCGAGAGCAGGTACGATTCGACCCGACCCTGATCGTCTTGGACGGTTTGGACTTTGAGAGGGTTTCGCGCAAACAACTGGAAGCCATTCAGCAGACGGTGCAACGACACGGCGCTGCGGTCTGGTTTTCATGCCGCATTCATCGCCATATCGACATCACCAACGTTAAGGGCGTGCCATACCCATGCCATCAAGTAGATGACCTTTTTCACGCCATTGTTCTTTTGGAACCCGAAGCGCACACTATTTCCATGGTGGTCTTAAAACACGGGGACGCGTACCATCCGGCGCACGCGGCTTTGGCGCTTAATCCTCGCACTTTTCTCGTGACCCAACCGCAGGACCAAATGGCAGCCCAGCGCTCCCTGTAAGCCCCAAAAGCCTCCAGGCGAACCCTCGAACTCTTTCGGCTCTGGACAGGTCGGGAATTCGAGGGCGCCGCTGGTGCGTTCCCACGAGGAGGTGGCTTTGTGGAAGACGATCTCATCACGTGTCTCACGCGACAGGTCAAAGAGGAAGTTCGCCAAAACTACTTGACGCAAAGACGCTTGATCGAGCTGGAAACCGAGGAGGTAGAGGCTCAAGCGGAAGCCGTGCGCGCCTTGGCCCACGAAGTTGGCAAGCGCTTCACTCGCCTCGGCTACTTGACCATGGCTCCGGAAATGCTGGAGCGCCTGACCGCTGTTTTGGAAATTCCCCGCGACTCCTTCTGGCACGAATGTCTGGAGAAGCCCTTTAGCCGAGGCGTGCGCTTAATCAAGGTCACGGCCCTGACGCACAAAGGCAAATTCCGAAAACTTTACCTTGAATCCTACAACCGATTGCTCACCTGGATGACCAAGTACAAGAATACCTTCGAGGACTTGGAATTGGAAGTTCGCGCGCTGAACATCAACATTCAAGCTTTTCAATCCAACTTCGACCTTCTGACCATTCTGAACTTTCTGAAAAGTCTCGATGTGTGCGGCCTGGAACACAAACATTTTCTCGGGAGCAACTTCACGGCGGAAGAAATCATGTCCGTTGAAAAGAAACTCTACATACGTCCTCAGAAATTCGAACGATTTCGGCTGCCGCCTCCCTTGGATCTTCCCGCACCGGCGTCGGTTCAGAAGGTTTTGGGAAAACTGGCCGAAGAGGTATTTCGAAAGCACCACAATCAAATCAAACACTTGATGCGATGAGGCGGGCAATGCCTCACGGGGCTGCCTGCGAACAACGACTAAGGAGCGTGGCCCGACAAAGGTTGGCCCGCGTCCAGCGCCGCAAGGCGCGACAAAGATCACGGCTAACGCTCCGACGGAAGGTGTTCTCGGACCCCTTGACCCTCATCCGCCTTGACACGCAAGAACGGGGAAGAACGCACATGCCGCACGAAGATTTGGAACACTTGAGCCTTTTGGGACGCCCCTCGCCCCTTCCCCCGCATCCGGATGAAGCCGTTTTAGAAACTTTTGCCAACCCTCATCCCGATGTGGACTATGTGGTGCGGCTCACAGCTCCCGAATTTACGACCCTGTGCCCTATCACGGGACAACCGGACTTTGCGGTCATTATCGTTGATTATGTGCCCAGGGCACGGCTCGTGGAAAGCAAGTCGTATAAGCTTTTTCTTGGAAGTTTTCGCAACTGCGGAACGTTTCACGAAGCTTGCACGGTCAGTATTCTCAAACGGCTGCAACAAGCCATGGACCCCAAGTATTTGCGGGTGGTGGGACTGTGGTACGCCCGTGGCGGCATTCCCATCGACGTGGTGGTGGAGACGGGGGAGCTGCCCCCCGGATGCCGTCCTCTGCCGCTGGGAAAGACCAGCTACAGGGGAGGGCGGGAGTAGCGCTTTGCCGGCATGCCAAAGAAGCGGTCGCAAAAGCACCGACCCGAGGAGCTCACAGGGCATCTTTGCTAGCAAGCCTGGATCACGGACCTTTTAAGACTTCCTTGAATTTGTTTTCAATTTCCTGCAGTTTTTCCGCTTTCACGAGGTAGGCTTGACCGGAACCCGTGCATAGAGGGAAGTTGTCGGCTGTTTTCCCTTCCATTGTGCTGGGCCATGAGAAAACCAGAGTGTCTCCATCCTTGGGGTGCAAGCTCATGCGATGCCACTGCGCCTTCTGCCCGCAGTCGTCTTCGGCACCCACTGCTTCGTATTCCAGATCCTCCCATTCCCAAAACAGGGGTCGAATGCGCCAGGACTCCTTGAACACGCGGCGAGTCCCGTCGGCTTTCACCTGCACCCACGAACCGTCGTCCTGAAGGATCAACTCGCCCTTTTCCGCGCCCATGGCGTATTCCACGCGGCTGATGTCCTTGGAATTGAACGTCGCCACAGATCGATCTTCTACGTCGCGCACGGACTTCGGCAGCTCTTTCAGGATCGCCGCGTCCACCGTTACCGGCGTCTGCAGCTGGGAGCTCCACGCCACGTACTTTTCGGGCTCGCCATTCTTACGACCGAAGCGCACCGAAATCTCGGAACCATCGAAGGCCCGCACCATCACTTGGGTTTCCGGAATTCCTCCTTCCCAAAACGCCGAAACGTCCCCGGCACTTTCTAAAAAACTTTGCGCACGCAACCAGCGCATCTGGTTCAAAACATGGTCCACCTTAATGTTTTTTATGCGCTTTTCGGGTTCTTGGGTGCAGCGCCACGCGTCCTTGTTCCGCTCCTGGCGCACCAGCTCCACTTGCCGCCCGTCGGCCCACGACACCATAAGGTTTTGAATGCTCTCGTTCTCAAAGATCACAAGATCCCGACGCCGAAGATCCTCAGGGGCTTTGCTCAAAGCCTGCACCTGACCGGAAGGCACGAGAAACACGGCGCCTTCATCTTCCTTGGCCGCGTAGTGGCTTTCCCCTGTGGGATTCTTGGATCCCACGCGCAGTCGGTGCCATGAGTTTTGCGTGCGAAAGCGCACCACGCGGCTGGGCTTTTCCAGGCCATAGAGGAAAGTCTCCTTGGCGGTCGAGTCCACATCACGGCTCTTTTCCAGCTCCACCAGGGAATAGACCAAGGTGTTCACGGCCCCTTGATCGGCCTGTGCCGCCACAGGCTGGTCCAAAACCCATGCCCCTTCTTTTTTGACGAGATGCACCGTCGGTTTGCCCTCCTCCTCCAGGAATACCTCCTCCACCGCCTCCGCGCTCACCGGGAAGACGCGCTTCTGGGCCCGTTCCGCTTCGTCTTTCTGCCGTTTCGCCACGACTTCAAAGTAATAGTAATAGGCTCCAAGAAGCCCCAAAACGACGAGGTAAACCAACGCGTGACGCCACTTCATCGCTGCGACCTCCGAATACGGTAAACTCCGAATCCAGCAAGCACAACGATCAAGGGAACACCGACCATGGACGTCCAGAAAGCCACGCGGGCTTGGGTTGCCGTGAGCATCAAGGTCTGAGCTTTTTGCTTTCTGGGTTCAATGCTGATGAGGCTTTCTTCTTCAGCCAGAAAATGAACCATATTGAGGAAAAGATCACTGTTGCCGGAAACACCGAAATGGGTGTTGTCCGCGAAATCCGAATCACCGAAAACCACAAGGTAGCCCATCGTCGGCTTGCTGGTGTCGGCCTTTTCCGTATCGTGCGCTTCCGAATTGGACTCTTGAGCCCCCGGCGACGCCTCTGAGGCCGGAGGCTTCGTGAAAGAAAACTTTTCGGTGTTCACGGCCGCCAGAACGCCGACTGATATAGGGCCGGCTTTGTCCTTGCCTTCTTCAAAACTCGCCTCGCCGCGATAGAGCCGATCCAGATCCGTTTCCGCCCAGGCATTTTCCGATGTGGAGGCCAGGGGCACCAGGGTCACGCCGTCGGGGGGCGCATCGGATGGGGTTACGGAACGCGCTTCTGAGTAAAAGGTGGCCACATTGAACCCTTGGGTGATCTTGTGGGACCCGTATTGGGTCACCACGGGCATGAGGTAGCTGCCTCCAAAAACACGGCTCAACTTGTCGATGATCATGTCGTCGCCAAGCGCAATGCCGTATTTTTCCAGCAAGGAGCGAACCCCGCCGTCCTTTTCGGGATCAAGGAAAAACACCACCTTGCCGCCGCGCAGCAGATACCTTTCCAGCGACGCCACTTCTTCGGCGAACAAGGGTTTTTGAGGACCAGCCACAATCAGCACCGCCGCATCCTGCGGCACCTCGGTCTGCTGCATCAAATTGAGAGACTTGACCTGATTGTTTTCCTTGACCAAGGCCGATCTGGCCGATGAATACCCCCCTTTGCTCATGTCCTCAAAAGAACGCTCCCCATGACCCGTAAGGAAATACACGGTCTTGTCATCTTTGCGGCTGAGCTTGAAAAGGGCGTTGGTCAAAGCCTCTTCGTCGGCACGCGGCACGGTCTCCTTGCGGCCCAAGCCTTCGATCACCAAGACACCATAGTCACGGATTTCATATTGGCGCGCCAGCTGCGGTTCCCTGTCCGGGTCAATGAATTCGTAACGAAGGTTCTTGTTGTGGTAACGGTACGTCTCCAAAAGGTCCTTGGCACGTGAGGCTTCCGGGGCACCTGCGGCAAAAAACGCCTTGATGGTAATGGGCTCTTCAATGGACGCCACCACCTTTCGGCTCTGTTCCGACAAACTGAACTGCCCGCTTTCCGTCAAATCCGCTCGCAGAGGGTGTCGTTCGGCGATAAGGGCCACCAGCACCAGAATGGCCAGAAAAACCACAGTGGAAAAAACCGCGCTGGATCCGTAATGCAGCCGTCGCGATTTCAGGGTCTTTGCCATCGTCCAAGGCCTCCATTGGATCTTTTCAAGGTCAGCCGCGCCATCGATAGGATTCGATCTGGCGCACGGTCACGAAGAGAAAAAAGCCCATGAAGATCAGGTAATAGATCACGTCTCTAGAATCGAGGACGCCCTTGGAAAAATTGTCAAAGTGACGAATGATGGAAAAATATTCGGCCAGGCGCACGGACGTCGGCCCCATAATGGAACTCAACCACCCGATCACCCAAAAGAGCAAAAGGGCGCCAAAGGACAGAACCGCAGCCACGATCTGGTTTCGGGTCAAAGCCGAGGAAAACATGCCCAATGACAAGAAAGACGCACCCATGAGAAACAGACCGGCGTAGGCACAGAGCATGGCCTTCCAGTTGGGATCGGCGAAAGCTTCGAGAATGGCCATGGAGGGCAGGGTTCCGGCCAAAAGAAGCGTCAAAGTGGTCAGCACCCCGGCAAACTTGGCCGCAAGCACGGCCTTGTCGGTTACGGGCAGGGTAAAGAGCAGTTCCATCATACCCGAACGCCGCTCCTCGGCGTAGGTTCTCATGGTGAGCAGAGGGGCCGTGAGCAGAAGCACCACGGCGACGTCCATGAGCACTGGGCGCACCACCATGTCCATCAGATTGACCTGCTGGGCCATAAAGGGATTTTGCGAGGCTTGAAAGCTCACCATGCTGTAATAGGCCAAGGCTGTATAAAAAAAGTAGCCGTGCAACACCACAAAGATCAAAGCCACCACGTAAAAGATCGGGGAGGCAAAAAGCGCATACAGCTCCTTGCGATACACCGCCCAAAAACCTCTCATGACTTCATCCCCTCCCGGTGGTTCGGCTCTTCCGTCACCAAATGCATGAAGATGTCTTCCAAGCTCAAATCCAAGGTCTTCAACTCCAAAAGGTCCGCTCCGTGCTGGACCACCGCGCGGGCCAGGGCAGGCCTGAGGTCGGCGTGGCGATCCGTTTCCACGATGAGCCGACAAGGCTCGCCGCTTTCCACAAGCACGTTCAAAACCCCGTCCAGGTGCCGCAGAGACTCGGCCAACCCCGACCCATCTCCGGAAACGCTCACATGAATCTTCGCCGACTGTTGCAGCTGGGCTGTCAAGGTGTGCGGCGCATCCGTGGCCACGATGCGACCCTTGTTGATAATGAGCACCCTTTGGCAGATTTGCGCCACTTCGGGCAAAATGTGACTGCTCAGCAGCACCGTGTGGTCTTGCCGCAACTCCCCGATGAGCTTGCGAATTTCCACAATCTGTGTGGGATCCAGCCCGATGGTGGGTTCATCCAAGATGAGCACCGGCGGATTGCCCACCAGAGCCTGCGCCAAGCCCACCCTTTGGCGATAGCCTTTGGAAAGGTTTCCAATAATGCGGTGGCGAACCCCGCCCAGGCCGCAGACCTCGATGACGCGATCCACTTCCCTGCCTATTTCTTTCCAGGGAACATCCTTGACCTGCGCCACAAAGGACAAAAAGCGCCGCACGGTCATCTCATTGTATAAAGGAACATTTTCTGGAAGATAGCCGATGCGGCGGCGCACTTCCAAAGAATTTTCCAGGCAATCCAAACCATCCACCTTGGCGAATCCGGCCGTCGGCGGCATAAAACAGGTGAGAATACGAATGGTGGTGGATTTTCCGGCCCCATTTGGTCCAAGGAACCCCACCACTTCTCCCTTGGCAATCTCAAAGCTCACATCCTGAATGGCTGGAACCGTTCCATACCACTTGGTCAGACCCTGTGCTTCGATCATCCCTGCTCACCTCTGTTCAACCTCAGGCGCACGCCCCACTGGCCACGCTTTTTCCCATGCCCTACGGGATGAGAATGCGGGCTTCGCGCTCTTGTCTGACTGTTTTGGTGCCGACAGATGTGCCACACACGGCACACAGATACTCGTGAAGTTCACCGTCCGGCAAAACCAGCAAAAGCCGGCAGCGAACCGGCATAGCCTGCCGACAGCGCGGACAATACAGTGCGGTGGCATGAAAATCTTGGTACTGGCCGGCGTAGCGGTCAACCTTCACCATCGATTCTCCTTGCCCATGGAGCGTGTCGCGAAAACCCCGTCAACGGCCCATCGAAAGAAGGCGCCGTGCCAAAACGGGCTCAGCTTTGGAAGGCGTGTTCTCTCGGCTCATCCGTTTTCCTGCGTCGCGGATCCGTCCTGCCACACCTTCAGCGGGCAGCCTCCCCCACGACCCGTTTCTTGTCCTGATGCCGTTTGCTCCAAGGCCACTTGCGCCCCTTTTTTTCCGATTTTTCCTCCTCAATAGCCAGAAACTCCTCTAGAAGCTCTTTTTGGCGGGGCGTAATTTTGGAAGGGATGGTCACATCGACTTGCACAAAGAGGTCGCCTCGCCCGTAACCGCGCAGCGAGGGGACCCCTTCTCCATGAAACTTGAGCACCGTGCCGGGCTGCGTGCCCGGGGCAATCTTAATGATCTTTTCACCGTCCAAAGTGTTCAAAAGGACCTCGTCACCCAGGATGGCTTGAGCGAAAGAAACGGAGATTTTGGCATAGAGGTCGTTGCCGTCCCGTTCAAAGATCTCGTGAGGCCGCACCTTCAGCTTCACGTACAAATCCCCCGCCATACCCCCGCGGTACCCGCTCTCACCTTCCCCGTGCAAGCGGAGCCGTGTTCCGGAATCCACCCCCGGTGGCACCTTCACATGGACTTTCTTGACACGCCGCTGCCGGCCCTGTCCCCCGCAATCCCGGCACGGGGTCGTGATGACGCGACCAGCGCCATGGCACCGCGTGCAGGTGGTGGCGATGCGGAAAAAGCCCTGGCTCTGCACCACTTGCCCACGACCTCGGCACAAAGGGCAGGTGCTCTCCGAAGACCCCGGTTCCGACCCACTGCCTCCACAGCGTTCGCACGACCGGTACGTGTCGATATCCAAGTCCTTTTCGGTGCCGAAGATGGCTTCTTCAAAGGAAATTTCCAGCTCGTACAGCAGATCGTTTCCCGGACGTGCACTGGTTCTCGGCCTGTGGGACGTTCCAAAGTTGAAGGAAAAAAATTCCTGAAAAATATCCCCAAAGGAACTAAAAATATCTTCAAACCCTTGAAAACCTTGAAAGCCGGACCCTCGAAGCCCTTCGTGGCCAAACTGATCATAGAGCTGGCGCTTTTGAGGATCCCGAAGCACCTCGTAGGCCTCCGCCGCCTCCTTAAAACGCTCCTCGGCTACCTTATCCCCCGGATTTCGATCGGGATGGTACTGAAGGGCCAGCTTGCGATAGGCCCTCTTGATTTCTTCCTCGCTGGCATTGCGAGAAACACCAAGGATTTCGTAGTAGTCCCGGGTTGATGCCATAGCGCTTATCACCTGTGCTTGAGATGCTCTTCAAGGATTCCTTTTTTCAGGACGGAAAAGCCGAAGGTCTCATAAGCATGCTAAGGCGGCTTGTCAAGAAAGGTGCTGCAGCGCCCGCTGCGCGTAAAGGGTCTTGCCGAGAGCCTCGGCTCGTTGGGCCAAATTTTTCCACTGTTCTGCGGAAGGCTCCTTTTGAAGGAGCCGGTGCAGCCGAACAAAAAGAAAGGCGTCGCCTTCCTCCACGGCCAGGGACACCAACCGCTCCAGTTCGCCGTGAGCCTTTGCCTTTTCGTAAAAGTCCACGGCATCATGAATCAAGCCCGCTTCTTCCAGAGCACGGCCCCGGGCGGTGAGCTCGTCCACGGCCACGGCCGGACGATTGAGCCATTGGCGCTTTTCCAGACACGACATGCCGGTCCGGTTTCCCATGCTTCCCTCACGCGGCAGGCCTCAACAACGGCCCCTCAATCCAGCACTTCGTCCTTTTGCCCCTGTTGCTCCACCACCGCCTCTTCCATGGACTCTTCCAATGTGCCGCTTTGGGCCGATTCCTCCAACACTTCCTGAATCTCTTCAGAACTGGACCCGATGCGGCGACGCCGAGACCAGTCGCCGTTGTGGTCCTCTCGAGCCTCCAATTCCAAGAGGTTTTCCGGGGTCACCTTACCCGCCGCAATCTCCCGCAAGGCCACCACCACTTCCTTGTTTTTGGGCGCATCGATGAGCGGTGTGGCGCCTTTTCGTAACTGAAGAACCCGACGGACCGCCAAATGGACCAGGGCGAACCGATTTTCCACCTGCCTGAGGCAGTCTTCCACTGTGACGCGAGCCATAATGGCTTCTCCTTTTCCCTATGGACGCACGGCGTTTTTGTGAAACCGTTCGTGCTTAGCAAAAACGGGGCCGAAGGTGCAACAAAAAAGAACCCGGACGGGGTCCGGGTTCTTGCTGCGGCCATCACATGCCCTAGGATTAATACATATCCTCCATGGGCGGGGTCGGGCTTTCTTTCTTTTCCTTGGGTTTTTCGGCAATCATCGCTTCGGTGGTTAGCAACAGGGACGCCACACTGGCGGCGTTTTGCACGGCAAAGCGCACCACTTTGGTGGGATCGATGACGCCGGCGGCAATCAAGTCCTCATAGACTTCCTTGTCGGCGTTGAACCCAAAGGAGCCATCGCCTTGGCGCACCTTTTCCACCACCACGGACCCTTCATGACCCGCATTGTCGGCAATTTGACGCAACGGCGCCTCCAACGCCTTACGCACAATGTCCAGGCCGAACTTTTCCTCACCTTCCAGTTTCAGGTCGTCCAAAGCCTTTTGGCAGCGCAACAGGGCTACGCCGCCACCGGGCACGATCCCCTCTTCCACAGCGGCCCGGGTGGCATTCAAAGCGTCTTCCACGCGTGCCTTCTTTTCCTTCATTTCCGTTTCCGTGGCCGCTCCCACGCGAATCACGGCCACACCGCCCACCAGCTTCGCCAACCGTTCCTGGAGTTTCTCTCGATCATAATCGCTGGTGGTTTCTTCAATCTGCACGCGAATCTGCTTGACCCGCCCTTCAATGGCTTCTTTGGATCCGGCCCCATCCACAATGGTGGTGTTGTCCTTGTCCACCACCACGCGCTTAGCGGACCCCAGATCCTTCAAGCTCACATTTTCCAGCTTGACACCCAGGTCTTCCGACACCACCTGACCACCGGTCAAGATGGCAATATCCTGCAACATGGCCTTGCGACGGTCACCGAAGCCCGGGGCCTTCACGGCACAGACCTTCAAGGTGCCCCGCAACTTGTTGACCACCAGCGTGGCCAGGGCTTCCCCTTCCACATCCTCGGCAATGATGAGCAACGGTTTGCCCATCTTGGCGATCTGCTCCAGAAGCGGCAACAGGTCCTTCATGCCGCTGATCTTTTTTTCATGGCACAGGATGTAGGCATCTTCCAGGACTACCTCCATCTTTTCCGGGTCAGTGACGAAGTAAGGGGAAATGTAGCCCCGGTCAAACTGCATGCCTTCGACCACATCCAGGGTGGTCTCCATCCCCTTGGCCTCTTCCACCGTGATGACACCTTCCTTGCCCACCTTGTTCATGGCCTCGGCAATGATGTCTCCAATGGTGGCGTCATTGTTGGCGGAAATGGTCCCCACCTGGGCGATCTCTTTTTGATCCTTGGTGGGCTTGCTCATGGCCTTGAGGGCTTCCACGGTTTTGGCCACCGCCTTTTCAATGCCCCGCTTTAAAGCCATGGGATTGTGGCCCGCCGCCACCAGCTTGAAGCCCTCATGGGCAATGGCCTGAGCCAAAATGGTGGCCGTGGTGGTGCCGTCTCCGGCCACATCGCTGGTCTTGCTGGCCACTTCCTTGACCATCTGAGCGCCCATGTTGAGGAACTTGTCCTCCAGCTCGATTTCCTTGGCCACCGTCACGCCGTCTTTGGTCACCGTGGGGGAACCGAAGGTTTTTTCAATGACCACATTGCGACCCTTGGGCCCCAAAGTCACCTTGACCGCATCGGCCAAGATGTCCACACCCTTTAGAATCTTGGAACGGGCTTCACTGTAATATTTGATTTCCTTGGCTGCCATGACGCTTCCTCCTCACCTATACGATCAGTCGAGAACGGCCAGAATGTCGTCTTCACGCATAATGAGAAGCTCTTCGCCCTCCACCTTGACTTCCGTGCCGGCATACTTGGAAAAGAGCACCCGGTCCCCCTCCTTGACCATCAAGGGGACCACATCGCCCTTGTCCAAGAGCTTGCCTTTGCCCACCGCCAAAACCTTTCCCTGTTGCGGCTTTTCCTTGGCGGTGTCGGGAATGATGATGCCGCCCTGGGTCCGCTCTTCCTCTTCCAACCGTTTGACAATCACTCGGTCATGCAGTGGACGTAACTTCATGGCCTCTCACTCCTTGTAGCTCGTGGTATGGTGTTAGCACTCAATCTCATTGAGTGCTAACACTTTCTAAAGGTCTTTGGGCCCCATGGCAAGTCTGAAAATGAAAAGACTCAATGAAAGTGGAGCTGTTTTGGCGGAATGTCACGGGATGACCCAACGATCTTTCTGCCTCTTTTCATTTTTTTCTTTTTTTCTTCTTTTTTCCATGGGCCACAACCCTAATGTCTCACAAAAAACCTCCCCGCCTCGTCCCCCACGGGCACGACAAGCTCTTTGGGACATCACCGCAAAGCGCTTCCCTTCGCTATCGGGCTGCTGGGACGGACGGCCGCAAGGGGCGCGTCGTGGCGGTCTTGAGGGCCATGAACGTCAGGCGTCTTTTCCACAGGAGCCCCCAGGGCGCCATGCCGGCTTTATCGGGTCATCGAGCCCCAGCGGAAACCGTTCCTCACCGAAACGCGGGCCACGGTCAGCTCTTTTCAAGGCCACATTCGACCGGCATCGGCCTTCTTGGAGATGCGCTTAAGGGTATTTTTCCGCGTACCGGGCCAGGGTAAACAAGAGATCGGCCAGGCGGTTGAGGTAGGCCAGAACCCACGGGTCCTCCAGCATCCCGCCTTCTTTCAAGCCCGCAGCGCGGCGTTCGGCACGTCGCACCACGGTCCGCGCCACATCCAGCGAGGCGCTGACGGGGTTGGTTCCGGGAAGCACGAAATGGCGAGGCAGCGGCACTTCCCGTTGAAGCTCTTCGATCCATTGTTCCAGGCGTTGCACGTGATGGCCTTCCACCTTCCATTGAAAGCGTTTTTGGGCGTTGCAGGCCAGTTGGGCTCCCAGAAGGAGAAGATCTTCCTGTATGGAGTGCACCATTCGGCGCACCGTGTCGTTGCTGCAGAACGCCTTGGCCAGTCCCAGAACGGAACTGGCCTCATCCAGGGTGCCGTAGGTCTCCGGCCTCAAACTGGCTTTGGAAACCCTTTCCCCGGTCAACAAGCTCGTTTCACCACCGTCTCCTTTTTTGGAAAACGTGAAAACCTCCACCTGCCGTTCCCTTCCTTTCTGAAGCCCGACATGGGCCCCGTAAGCCTTGGTCGACCACGACCCCCACGCTCTTTTGGCGCCCAAAGGCGGGCAAGTCTTGCTGTCCCTTCCTCATCCCAAGCCTTACCCTATGGACGACGTTTCCTCGTTCCGGGCATCGCCCATGACGGGAAAAGTGATGGCAAAGACGCTTCCCACACCTAAAGTACTTTGCACATCCAGCTCGGCGCCGTGCAGGTGCACCAGTTCCCTCACGACCGCCAGCCCGATGCCGGATCCTCGCACCACAGTTCCGCTCATCCCTACACGGTAGAAATCGTCAAAAATGCGCCGCAAGTCTTCCTGCGGAATACCGATGCCGGAATCTTCCACGGCCACGCGAAATCGTCGAGGGCTTTCCCATGCCCCTCGAACCGTCACGTGGCCTCCGGGTCGGTTGTATTTGACAGCATTGGAAAAGAGGTTGTGAAAGATGCGAAGCAGCTTGTTATAGTCGCCGACAATGGGCACAGGATCCAAAGGCAGGTCCACGGCAACGGTGAGTCGGTTGGTTTCGGCCAGGATTCTGAGAAGAAAGAGGCTGGCGCGAAGCACGTCCTGAAGGTCCACGTTTTCCCTGCGTAGGGTCAGGTTTCCCGATTTCAGGCGCGTATAATCCAGCAGCTCTTCCACAAGGATCATTTCTCGGCTCACGCCGATCAGGCAATAGCGAAGAAATTCCTCCTGCCTTGCCGTCAGAGGCCCCCATTTGCCCTGAAGCAGTTTTTCCAAAAAGGCCCTCACGGGAATGAGCGGCGTGCGCAGGTCGTGACTGACCCCGGCCAGGAATTTGTCCTTGAGCTCATCCAAGCTCTTGAGTTCGTGATAGGTTTTTTCCAATCTTTCCAAGAAAGCTTCGCGTTCGCTTACGTCGCGAATGACGCGAACAGAGCCGCGCCATAGGTCCTTGGCGTCCTTGAGGACGCCCTGCGTGGCTTCGCCCAGAAAAACGGAGCCGTCCTTGCGGCGCCATTTGACGGTGATGCGTTCGGATCCTTGGATCGCCGAGAGAGCGGACACCGAGCTGCCTTGAGGTCCTTCCGCCAGAAGATCGGCGATGGGGCGGCCGAGAATTTCGAGGCGTTCATAACCGAAAACAGTGGAAAAGCCCGGTTCGTTAATGTCCACAATGACTTCCGAAGGATCGGTCACCACAATGGCGTCCGGGCTCGTGCGAAACAGCGTGCGATAGTATTCCTCCGCATTCTGCAACGCCTCTTCCGCCGCCTTGCGATCGGTCATATCGCGAATGATGGCGTAAACGAAGGGGGTGTCCCCCGTTTCATCGGGGACGGTGCCGGCACGAAGCCACCCGACTTGAATCTTGCCATCCCGGCGGCAGAAACGGATTTCCCCTTCCCATGGCCCTTCAAGCATGCGCGGCCAGACAGCGTGGTCAAAGCGTTCTCGATCCGCCGCACACACCCGATCGTGAAGCCGCTTAAGCAGCGCATCCTCCCGGCGATGAAAGCCGAAGAAGCTGTAGGCCGACGGATTGACATAGACCAAGTTGCCTTTGGGGGAGCACAGCACGACGGCGTCTTGAGCCTGCTGTACCAGCGTTTGAAATCGTTTGAGTTTTCGGTGCTGGGTCGTGAGAAACACCACACCCTTGTTGAAGCCATCGGTCAATTCGGCGACTTCGTCGTTTGAGGTCACCGGCACTTGTACATTCCATTGCCCTTGGCTGAATTGTCGAAATGCTTCCTGAAGGCGTCGAAGAGGGCGGACCAGGCGCGACGCGGCAAACCGGGCGGCCACCAAGGACAGGACCACACTCAAGATGCAGACCCAGGCAAGGGTCTTAACAAGGGCCGAGGGCGACATGCAGGCCCTTTTCACCGGCACGATCACAGCCAGGGGCCAGCGCAAATTCGGCAAGGGACTGGAAGCCACCAGGACCCTCTGGCTTTCCACTTCTATGGGGCCCGGCTCCACGCCTCGAGCGCCGAGAAATATCTGACCCAGTTTCGAGGTAAGTTGGTCCTGAAGATGCAACTCCGCCCAGGGAACCCCTTTGAGGACGGCGGCCTCGGCCCGACCAGGTCGACCCAGAACCACCATGATCTCGTTCAAGAGTCTCGCGGGCACGGGAGCCGAGGCGACCAATGCGGACAGGTCCACCACAAAGGTCCATGAGCAGGGCCAGGGTTGACCCGCAGAGGTTCGGCTCAGCCCCAACTCCATATAAACTTTTTGCGTGTTCGTGGATTCAGGACCTCGAACTAAACACGCTTTCGGAAGCAGCGCAAGGGGATCACAGGTGCCGAGGGATGGGATGAGCAGGCTTTCTTTACCGTGACTCAAAAGAATTTTTCCGAAGGTATCTCGAAAAGCCAACGCCACAATCCATGAAAAGCTTTGGAAAAGATGGCGGGAATATTCCGAAAAGGTGTGCTTGATCGAGGCCTCATTTTCCTGCCATGAGTCCCCGTGGGTACTGTCGATCTGTTGCGCCATGGGAATCTGGCAAGCGTCCAGCCAACGCAGCGCCTCCTCCAGGCTGTGCTCCACGTAGTGGGCGATGGCATTGGATGCCGTGAAGAGCTCTTCGGTGCTCTTGAGCCGAAGCAGGGCGGTTCCGTGCCAGAAAAGAAAGCCGCCCGTGATGGCCAGCGTAACAACGCTGACGCTCACAATGGCTGCAAAGATTTTTGTCCCCAAGGATGACCGGAGCATGGCTTCGCTCTTCACTTCTTGAACGGCTGTGCTAAAGTGGCGTGCGCTAAGGATTGTTTTTTTAGCAATATTAAGCTTACAGCATTCAAAGACGGGGAGACAATGAAAATAGCGGTGATCGGCACAGGCTACGTGGGCTTGGTCAGCGGGACCTGTTTTGCGGAATTCGGCCACCAGGTCGCCTGCATCGATATCGATACTCAAAAGATTCGGCGGCTGCGGGAAGGCCACGTTCCCATTTACGAACCCGGGCTTCAGCCCATGGTGGAAAAGAACTGCGCCGCTGGTAGGTTATCGTTTTCTTCCGAGTTCGACCCTTTCATCGCGGAGGCCGACGTGGTTTTTATCGCCGTGGGCACGCCGGCTTCACGCCGCGGCGACGGCTATGCGGACCTCACCTACGTGTTTGAGGCGGCTCGCGCCATTGCGCCGCGCCTGAGGGACTACACTGTAGTGGTCAATAAGAGCACCGTGCCGGTGGGCACAGCCAGGCAAGTGGCACGCATCATTGCCCAGGAAAATCCTCAAGCCCGTTTCGACGTGGCCAGCAACCCCGAGTTCTTGCGGGAAGGTGCGGCTATTGCCGATTTTATGCGCCCTGATCGGGTTGTTCTCGGTGTGGAAAGCCCTCAAGCGGAAGAGCGGCTTCGAGCCATCTATCGGCCTCTGTACCTCATTGAAACCCCCTTTGTGATCACCACCATTGAAACGGCGGAACTGATCAAGTACGCCTCCAATGCCTTTCTGGCCACCAAGATCAGCTTCATCAACGAAATGGCGAACCTCTGTGAAGAAGTGGGGGCCGACGTGCACGCCGTCGCCAAAGGCATGGGGTTGGATGGGCGCATTGGGCGAAAGTTCCTGCATCCGGGTCCGGGCTACGGGGGATCCTGCTTTCCCAAAGACACCCTGGCCTTGTTGAGAATCGCTCAGGAACACGGGGTCGCCTGCAGAATCGTAGAAGCGGTTGTGGAAGTCAACGCCGCCCAAAAAGCTCGCATGATTCGAAAAATTCGCGCCGCCCTCGGCGGCACGGAAGCGGGAAAGATCATCGCGGTGCTTGGCCTAGCTTTTAAGCCTGAAACCGATGACATGCGAGAGGCCCCCGCCTTGACCATCATTCCGGCCCTCATGGAACACGGGGCCGTTGTGCGCGCTCACGATCCCCAGGCCATGAAAGAAGCCGCCAAGCTGCTTCCGGAAGTCCAGTACTGCTCGTCCCCCTATGAAGCGTGCCAGGGCGCGCACTGTGTGGTGCTGGTTACCGAATGGAACGAATACCGAGCCTTGGATCTTTCGCGCCTCAAAGCCCTTTTGGCTGAACCCGTTTTCGTGGATCTGCGCAATGTGTATGAACCGCAGCAGATGAAGGCCCTGGGATTTCATTATGACTGCGTCGGCCGAAGGGTTCCGGACAAGAACATTCCCGGTTGATTTCCAATAAACGGCGGCAGGTTCCTTTATCGAATCTTGAGGGTCGCCAGGGCTACGAGCGCCAGCAGACCGGAGATGATCCACAGGCGGATGACCACCTTGGTTTCCGCGATGCCTCGATGCTGCAAGTCATGGTGCAGAGGAGCCCGGTAAAAAAGGCGCCGTCCCAACCAACGAACGCCGATTTTATCCTGAATCTGGCTGCTCAAGGCTTCGGCCACAAAAAGTCCTCCAAGGATGGGAAAGAGAAATTCCTGTTTCAGAAGAACGGAAATGACTGCGACGGTGCCACCGATGGCCAAGGACCCTGTATCCCCCATGAAAATCTGCGCCGGGTAGGCGTTGTACCAGAGAAACCCCAATCCGGCCCCCACAACAGCCGCTCCAAAAACGGTCAATTCCCCCGCCCCTTTGAGATAAGGGTAGAACAGGTAGGCCGAATAGATGGTGTTGCCCTGCACGTAGGCAAACACCCCCAGCACGCTCATGACGAACAAAGACGGTGTGATGGCCAACCCATCCAGTCCATCGGTGATGTTGACGGCATTGGAAACAAAGATGACGAAAAGGAAGATGAAAAGGGCATAGAGAAGGGGATGGAGGGTGAAGAGGGGAACCTTGACAAACGGCACATAGAGGCGCACGGCCATATCGGGACCCAGTGGAGAAAGGGGGCCCACCATGACCCAGGCAAAACCGGCACTGAAGAGGCTTTGCAGGGCCAGTTTTGTTCTCTCCGACAGCCCCTTGTTGCCGCTCTTTCGAGCAACCTTGCGGTAATCATCCGCAAAACCCATAAGAGCATGCCAGAGCATGGCGAGCACGGGCCATTGCAAAAAGGGATTGTGCCAATTGCCCCATAGCCCCATGGAAAACATCACAGCGCTGACAATCAAAACCCCGCCCATGGTGGGGGTGCCGCTCTTGTCATGGGTGGAAAGACCCGTCTCTCGACTCTGATCCTGAAAACCCCTTCGGTGCATGTACAAGATAAAGGGTCTGCTGAAAATAAACACAAAAGCCGCAGCGCTCAGCGCCGCCATGATGGCTCGAAAGGTCAGGTAATTGATCAGCCTGAGAAACGAAAAGGCCGGCCATGCGTCCAGGATCAAATTCGCCAGCTCGTAAATCATATCTTTCTCCCCACCGCAACGTCCGGTTCCGCCGGCACGGCGTTAAAACTCCCCCGATTCGGCACGTTGACACAGGCGCGTCACCGCATTGTAGTTTTCTCGAATGACGAAGTGGGGACGAAAGTCGGGAGCGGTCAGAATAAACCGGGGCAGTTTGTGCGAGAGTTCTTCGCACGGCCAAATCACCTGCCTCTCCAAGAGTCGGCGCACACCCACGAGCGCCGCATTGCGCACCTGCCAGTGAAAGGCTTCGCCGAGATTGAGGAGGGCTTCCAGGGCTCGGCCGTCGGTCCCCACTTCCCCAAGGGCCCGTGCCGCCTCCACTTTGACCTCGAAACACCGGTCCTCAAGTTTTTTCAAAAGGACCTTTAGCCACGGTTCCTTGCCCGCCAGATAACGGCCGAAGTGCGAAACAGCGCGGCATGCCTGCGCCCTCACCTCGTAATATGGGTCGTCCATGGCGGCCATGAGCGCTTCTTCCACCAAAGGGTCCATGCGGTTCATGACCATTAGAGCAGAAATGACGTTGCGACGAATGAAGCCCACCTGCCGAAAGTCTCCGCCAAACCAGCGCTCGAGCCGTGAAGCGGGCGTGCGATCCAGAAGCATGTGCAAGAGTGTGGCCGTCTTTTCCTGGTATCGTGTCAGGCCAATGAGTTTGACGCCCAGGTTTCGCATGGTCCATGAGGGATGCACCAAAAGGGCCGCGGCTCTGTATCGGTAATAGGGCAAATCTTCTGAAATGCCTTGAATCTGTTCGGGATCGTAACGCAATGGGTCCGCATTGTAGGCCTTTTGCAGGCGGTGCAGCAGCCGCTGATTGGTAAGGAGCGGGGAAAAGGATTGCAGGGTCGGATAATGCCAACCATTGTCAAAAGAGCGATCGCCGTACAACTCGCTCAAAATTCTGGCCGCCGCTTGTTTTCTGAAAAGCTGGCGGCATCGTTCGGACATTTCCTGGAGTCTGGCTTCTTCGGCCAGGAGTTCCAAAATTTTGGCCGCCAAAACCTCCCCGTCCAAATGATCTCGAAGTTCTCCCTTCTCAATCACTGTGTCTTCAAAAAGCACCTCGGCCGCTCCCGCCCGTTTCATGGCCCTCGCGTTCATGACCTGGTGGTCGCCGGGCAGGTTGGCTTTAGGAATAAGCAAAGACGGCTTCCCCAGTCGGGCCAGTTCGTTGAGAGTGCCGGCGCCGCTGCGGCACACGACCAGGTCGCTGACCGCGTAGATTTCCGCGATCTGATGAAAATAGTCTTGGCGGTAGTAGAAGTCGCTGAAGGAGGCCACGGTTTCTTCGCCGTAACGGGCTTTGAGCAAGGCTTCGGTGTCATGGACGGCATGATAGTCTTGCGAGACGGCCAACCCCATGCCGTGAATGACAAAAAGCTTGTCGCGATGCGCTGCCAGCACGGACAGGGCCTCCACCACAGCCCGGTTAATCGTTCGAGCCCCTTGGGAGCCGCCGAAGATAAAGACCACGCGCCGTCCTTCGGGAAGGGGGAAAGGCAGCCTTTGGCGAGCTTCCTCCCTGGGGATATCCAGAATGGAGTGGCGCACGGGATAACCCACAACGGAACCGTTCTTGCGAAAGTAGCTGAGGGTTTGGGGAAAGGTGAGCAGCACCCGGTGGGCGTAGCGCCCCAAAAGGAGATTCATCTGGCCGGGAACGCTGTTTTGTTCATGAAGAAAGATTTTCACCGGGCCGATGCCAAGGGCTCTGAGCACAAAGCCGGCCATGACAATGGGAGCACTCACGTAGCCTCCCGTGGCGATGATCCAATGGGGCCGAAACCGCACCAAAATCCCCATAGATTGCAGCAGGCCCCACGTGACGGCGACACCAAAGCGCACCAGATCCAGGGACGGTCGAAATCCCGGAAGTCCCCGAGAAGACACGAACCGCAAGGGTAAACCCGCCTTTTTTACAATGACGGCTTCCGCCTTGCCAGCCACCCCCACATAAAGAAACCGCGTTTCCGGTTCCCGCTTCTTGATGGCTTCCGCAATGGCCAAGGCCGGGTTCACGTGCCCTCCCGTGCCTCCGCCTGTGAGCACCACCCGCCTGGGTCCTTGCAAGGTTTTTCGCCACTGTCGAGAACACCACCAGCCCGACACGCAAAGCCCCGCACCGAGCCCCAAAACTGGAATCAACCAATAAATCAAAGGTCCTCCGTTGACGCGGCCACGGTTTCCTCATGAAAAAACGCTCTGAGATCTTCCTCCAAAACCGCCCCTTTGCGCAACACTTTCCAGGAAAAGCCTTCCTTCTCAAATATCACGGCCACCAATGTGGAAGGAAGGGAGGGCGGCAGGGGGCCGCCATCCACCAGCCCATCCACCGCATCCAGCAAGGCGCGGGACAGTGCCGCGGGGTTGGAAACAGGAGGTTGTCCGGAAAGATTCGCACTGGTGGCCACCAGGGCGCCGCCGCAGGCTTTAGCCATCAGGGTTGCCACAGGATGCGCACTCACTCGAACGGCCACCGTTCCTTCCGCTGACTGCAGGCTTTTCGGAACGTTGGAGGCGGCTTGCAGCACCAAAGTCAAAGGGCCGGGCCAAAAGCGTTTGGCAAGGCGGTCCAGAGGATCGGAGCGCCACCGCACCCAGTGCCGCACCGAGTCCAGATCCGCCGCGATAAGGGGAAAGGGTTTGTGCCCAGGGCGACCCTTGAGGGTGACAATTCTCTCGATCACGGCGGCATTTCGAGGGTCCCCACCCACGCCGTAGACGGTTTCCGTGGGATAAATCACCACGCCGCCTCGGCCCAGCACCTGCTCCAAATCCTTCGGCATTCGGTGAAAGGGAGCTCTCCATCGCCGAAAGGAGGCCATCACAGTCCCTCAACCCTCACGGACGCGTCAATCTTGACGTTCTTCGCCAAAACATCTGCGGCCATGTCCGCCCTGTGCCGCTTCAAAGCTTCCGCTAGCTCGTCATGGAAAAGGGCCAAAATCTGCGTGGCCAACAGAGCGGCATTGCGCGCGCCCCCTTTACCGATGGCCATGGTGGCCACAGGAACGCCCGGTGGCATCTGGACCGTGGACAACAGAGCGTCCATGCCGTGCAGAGGCGAGGAATCCACAGGGACTCCGATCACGGGAAGAATGGTCTTGGAGGCCACCACGCCGGCCAGATGAGCCGCCCAGCCCGCAGCGGCGATGATCACTTTGAGGCCCCTGTCCGCCGCCGTGTCGGCATAGTGCACCACCCGTTCCGGTGTTCGATGCGCCGAAAGCACGGCCGCTTCAAAAGGAACCCCAAATTGTCGAAGCACCTCAAAAGCCCCTTCCATGACCGGAAGATCGGAGTCGCTTCCCATTAAAACGCCGACCAAAGGTTTTTTGAGCGTCATCGTATCCACAATCCCAGGTCATCTGATCCTTTTTTTCCGTTCGTAAAGCACGCCTTGGGGTCGTCTTGTCCCCATGCATGATGGAGACGCAGCGTAGCCGGCAAAGGCTCGATGCACCCGGCCGCCTTTTTTCCACTCGATGGGCGAGCTTTCTCAATCCTTGCCGATATCTTTGCGGTAATACATGCCCTCAAAGGAGACTTTTTCCATCTCTCGATAGGCCACGCCTCGGGCTTCAGCCAAGGTCTCGCCCGAACTCACAATCCCAAACACTCGTCCTCCCGTGGTCACCAGTGATCCGTCATCACCCCAGCCCGTGCCTGAATGGAACACCAAACACTGGGGATCGACGCTCTCCAGGCCTCGAATGGCCACGCCGATCTTGTAGCGATCCGGATAGCCTTTGTACCAGCCTTTTTTCCCCTTGGTCCGACCACTAACGGCGATTAAACACAAGCGGTACCGAGAATCCCATTCCAAGGGCACGTCCAGAAGGCGACCGGCCAGTATGGCTTCGCAGATGTCCACCAGATCGGTTTTCAATCGAGGCAGAATGACCTGAGCCTCCGGGTCCCCCAAGCGAATGTTGATCTCCAGCACGTAGGGCGTGATGCCTGAGGGTTCCTGCACGAGCATCAAGCCGAGGTAGAGGACACCGCGGTACAAAATGCCGTGCTTTTCACGAATGCCGTGAATCAAAGGCCTGGCCACCCGGTTCATGATGGTTTCCACCAGGGCTTCATCCAGCCAGGGATGAGGAGAATAGGATCCCATGCCACCGGTGTTTTTGCCTTCATCGTTGTCGCCGGCGCGCTTGTAGTCCTGGGCGGCCACCATGGGCACAAGGGTGTAACCGTCGGAAAAACAAAAAAAGGACAGTTCGCGGCCGTAAAGGCGTTTTTCAACGTCCACACGGGATCCGGCGTCACCGAAAATTCTCTCTTCCATAATCTCGTGAACAGCGGCTTCCGCTTCGGCCACAGTGTCGCACACCAAAGACCCCTTGCCCGCCGCCAACCCGTCGGCCTTGACCACCACGGGGTATCCCACCGAGCGCACATAGGCTCGGGCGGCCTCGGGGTCCGAAAAAACGGCAAATTCCGGCACCGGAATCCCCAGAGCCTGCAGCATCACCTTGGTGTCGCATTTGCTCGATTCCAGCCGACTGGCTTGGCGATCGGGCCCAATGATGGCCAGACCGCGCCGTTCAAAGAGATCCACAATGCCTGCCGAAAGAGGTTTTTCCGGTCCCACAAAGGTTAGATCGATCCTTTCCCTTTCGGCAAAGTCCACGATTTCTTCCGGCGTTTGTGCAGGGACACACTGGGCGATTTGCGAAATGCCCGCGTTGCCATGGGCCACATAAACCTTCTTCACACGATCACTTTGCGCAAATTTCCATGCAATGGCATGATCCCTACCGCCGCTACCCACGACAAGAATCTTCATGAATGCTTCCTCACAGGCCAAGGCACCAAGAACACGAAAGCGGGGAAATCCCCGCTTTGTCACCCCATGGTTGTGCTGCTGCGATCCCCCTACCGGGCTTCCAGATAACGGCAGATGGCTCCGTCGTATCGATGGGTTAGGCAAAAAGCCTTGGCGGCCAAACGCAGCCGCGTCGGCGCCGAAACCTTTCCCCCCTGGGCATCCATCTCTTGAAGCACCGCCGCGTAGTCCTCAGGATCCGTGACCACCACCACATGGGCATGGTTCTTTGCGGCGGCGCGAATGAGCGCAGGACCTCCGATGTCAATGTTTTCAATGGCCTCTTCAAAGCGACACCGAGGATCCGCGACGGTCTTCTCAAAGGCGTACAGATTTACCACCACCATGTCGATGGGTTCGATGCCGTGCGCCGCCAACGTCGCCATGTGCTCGGGCCGATCCCTCACAGCCAAGATGCCCCCATGAATCTTGGGCTGCAACGTCTTCACCCGACCGTCCAGCATCTCTGGAAACCCTGTGTAATCCGAGACTTCTCGAAGAGGGATTCCGGCTTCTTTGAGCACTCTGGCCGTGCCGCCCGTGGACAGCAGCCGAACCCCGTGCCGCACCAAGCCTTGCGCGAAAGACACCAGCCCCGTTTTGTCCGTGACGCTGAGCAAAGCCTGTCCAACGGCCACCATGGCTTCCCCTCCTTGTGAGCGCCTTTCCTTCACGCAACAGCGATTCGACCTCGTCTGCGGCCGGCCCGCAGGCCGGCCCTGTTTCTCTCATGCCTTCTTGATGTCTTGCAGCATTGTGTCAAAGAGGGTCCAGGCCGCCTGCACCACTTGGGCATCCCTGGGCAGCTGACTCGTGGGTTTGCCCTCCATGTCGAACTGCGCCAAAAGGGGATCCGCAGGCATGGTGTAGATATGGCCGTTGGAAAACACCTTGACCACCTCTTCAGGATAGGACAAAGGCCCCTGGACCTGATTCACCACCAAGATCTTCTTGCCCACCCGCATGGGCAAAGAATCCACCAGTTCCGAAATGCGGCAGGCAGCCATCAAACCTCGACGGCTGGGGTCGGAAACCAGCACGAGCACATCCACATCCTTTTGCGTCAGGCGGCTGAAGTGTTCCATGCCGGCTTCGTTGTCAATGACCAAATATTCATAATTTTTCATCAATCGGTCCAAAAGGCTCGCCAACAGATTGTTGGCCGCACAATAACACCCCGGCCCTTCGGGCTGGCCCATGGCGATCAGATCGAAACCGTCCCCTTCCACCAGGGCCTGTTCCATCTTCAATTCCATGAAGATGTCCTTGGTCATCCCCGTGGGCACGTCTTTTTTCATCATCTCTCGAGCCTGGGAAAGGGTTTCCTCCAAGGGAACACCCAGAACCTCATTGAGATTCGCGTTGGAATCGGCATCCACCGCCAAAACGGGCCTCATGCCCTTTTCAATCAGGTAGCGAATCAAAAGGCCAGCAAGGGTCGTTTTGCCCGTGCCGCCCTTGCCTCCAAAAGCCACCGTCAAACCCATGGAGAAATCCTCCTTATGCGCGCCGCTTCGCCCTCTGTGCCAAAGGCGCGTCATCTTATGCGCCACCAGGCCTTCCTGTCAACCACACCTCCCGAGGAACCCTCCACAGGCCTACCCCTTCCATGTCGTGGGGCCGCCGCAACAATAAAAAAAGAGGCGGAACTTTCGTTCCACCTCTCGGTATGTCGCCCTTTCGGTCGGGATCAGTTCACGGAGGGCCGCGGCAGCAATCCTGCCGCTTCCAAAATCTCCGGCACCTTGTGCTCCCATTCAATGGCCATCAGGTGCACACCCTTGACGCCGGGTATTTCCCGAACCTCTTGAATCTGCTCCACGGCGATCTTGATCCCCTCGTCGGCTTGTTTCTTCTTGTCCACGCCTTTGAGGCGATTGATGTAATAGTCCGGCACGTCCAAACCCGGCACAAAATTGGCCATGTATCGGGCCATGCCCACGGATTTCAGGGGTGTGATGCCCGCCATGATGTAACACTTTTCGGTCAACCCCTCTTCATGGGCAATGTGCATGTATTTTTTGAATTTTTCCATGTTGTAGATGCACTGGGTCTGAATGAAGTCCGCCCCCGCATCAATCTTCTTGGCCAGTCGTGTCACGCGGAATTCAAAGGGATCTCCAAAGGGATTGGCGGCCGCTCCGATGAAGAACTTTGGCACCCCTTCCAGTTCCTGCCCGCTCAACATCTTGCCTTCGTCGCGGAGCTTTTTCACGATACTGAGTAGCTGCATGGAATCCACGTCATAGACGTTCTTGGCCTGCGGGTGGTCTCCAAAGCGGTTGTGGTCTCCGGAAAGACACAGCACGTTGCGAATGCCAAGAGCATAAGCACCGAGGAGATCGCTCTGCATGGCTATGCGGTTGCGGTCCCGACACACCATCTGAAGGTTGGGCTCCAAGCCCATGTCCAACAGGAGCTTGCACACGGCCACGCTGGACATGCGCACCACCGAGGTTTGGTTATCCGTCACGTTGATGGAATCCACCACACCGCGCAAGTATCCCGCCTTCTTTTGGATGACTTCCACGGAGGCGCCGCGGGGAGGACCCAACTCACCAGTGACGGCGAAATGCCCTTGAGTAAAAACTTTCTCCAGGTTGCTTCCGGCTTTCATAGCTTCAAATCCTCCCTGACGATCTTTCGAGGACCACCATCGCGGCTCGTGGACCAATCCTTGATGGGAAACACGGGGCGCAACTTTTCCAATTGCCCCAGTTCCACCATACGGTCATAAATGAGATGCCAGATGCAGTCGATTTCCGGGCTGACCTCACACTTCTTGTTGGCGGACCCGCCGCACGGCCCATTCATGAGGCTTTTGGAACAGCGCGCGATGGGGCATAAGCCACCGAAGTTGTGAATGATACAATTGCCGCAGGACTGGCAGAATTCGGCCCACACGCCGTGTTCCAAGGCACCGCCGATGAATGTCGTGTTCAGCATGGGGTACACGGGTATAGTGTACCTCTTGGCGATGAACTGGGGGCCGACACTGCAGGCCATGGACAAGACCGCATCAAAGCCGTTGTCCTTGAGCATGGGAGCCAATTGATCCACATATTCGGGATCGCACTGGCGTTCCAGCGTGTGCTCCACGACCTCCAACGGGTTGCCCTGCTTTTTCCTGGCGATGCGGAGCGCGGAACCCAAAATGCCCACTTCCTTGGTGCCGCCGGCACAACAGACCGTCACGCACCCCTTGCAGCCGACCAACAACACCTTCTTAAAGTCGGCCACCATCGCAAGGATTTCCTCGATGGGTTTCCTTTCGGCAACAACCATAAATCCTTCCCTCCCTTAGCGCGTCCTCGGGTGCGCACACCCGCAGACTGGTCCGTCACCCGTGATGCGGGCCAAATACGTCCGCACTCCCACTGCGCGTTGGCTCACCGCCGTCTCGAAACTTCAGCCGATCAACCGGCCTCCATCCACGAAACACATTCCTCTATCCCCGCAAAGGGCTGGGACCGAGGGCTCGAATCCGCTCCGTCATTTCCCGCGCGATGGCCGCAAATCGAGGGCCGTCGGATGCCGACACATGGAACATTTCCACACGCTCCGGCTCCAGCCCCACGTCCTGCAAAATCTTCTTGACAGCCATGACCCGCCGCTTAGCCTTGATGTTGCCATTGCGAAAATGGCATTCCCCCTCCATGCAGCCAGCCACATACACCCCGTCCGCTCCCGTCTCTATGGCCTTCAACAAGTGCATCATGTCCACTCGACCCGTGCAAGGCACATTGACAATGCGCACATTAGGTGGATAGGTGAGCCTCATGGAACCTGCCAGGTCCGCGGCCGTGTAGGCTCAATACATACAACAAAAGGCCACGATTCTGGGTTCAAAATCGCTCATCGATCACTCCTGCGGGATGTGGCCACGGGCTCTGTGCATCTTCCGGCCGGTGCCCATGGCGTGCGCGGTGCGGATAATGGGACAATTTTCACAGACCAATCTATATCCAATGGGTTTTTCTTGTCAAGGCGCCTGACGGCTCGTGGAGCGTTTTCCCAAGGCACGCTCCATGGCCAGGCTCTTACGGGTTTCTTTCCACAAAAAATCACATCGGGAACAGAAAAAGAGGCGGATGCGGTCCAGGTGCTCCACGCTGGGGGCAAAATGCATCAGACATCCCGGATCGTCGCAATGAAAAAGCGAAAAAGTGTGTCCCGTTTCGTGCAGGGCCACTTTAGCCAATCTTTCGTAAGAGTGTTCCAATCCCACGTCCGTGCCGTCCGGGTTGCGGCGCAGTCGAAAGGCCGAAACCACGGCGCAGCGCCCCCCCAGTTGCGCTTCTCCGAAAACGAAGCGCAAAATGGGAACACCCATGTCTGCGGCGAGCAGGGCCAGAACTTTTAAGTACGGTAGCCCCGCACTCCAGGCCTGAAGATGGCCGATAAGTCCCGCCGCGTCGTATTGGCGCCTTTCCGGAACGTAGCATGCTTCAGGAACAGCAATCCGCGGCAATCTGTCCGTCGGCAGGCCCAACACCGCCTGTATATTGGCGGCCACAATGCGCACGGCCGCTTCCCCCACATCACCCATAGGCACCACGGCGATGGCGGCGTGCAGCCGTCCTTCGGCCAAGCCCTCAGCGTCTTCGGCGGCCCTCACGAGCTCCCCTGCAATCCGTATTTTTTGATCTTATGATGCAGCGTTGTGCGGTTGATCTTCAGCACGCGTGCCGTCTGGCTGATGTTTCCGCGGCACTGTTTGAGAATACGCTGAATATGCAGCCTTTCCATGTCTTCCAGGGACTGGGGTTCCACCGCTCCATAGGTTTTCCGCAAGAAGGCGAAATCGTCCTCGGTCAAGATTCTCCCCTGAGCCAGCACCACGGCCCTCTCTACAGCGTTTTCCAGTTCCCGCACATTGCCCGGCCAGTCGTACGCGCACAGGAGCTCCACGGCTTTTTTGTCCAAGCCTTCCACCGGCTTGTTGGTCTCCTTTCGAAACCGACGCAGGAAAAAGTCAGCCAGCAGCGGAATATCTTCCCGACGGGCTCGCAGCGGCGGCACTTCCAGTTCCACCACATTGAGTCTGAAGTAGAAATCTCGGCGAAAATAGCCTTCTTCCATGGCTTTGCTCAGGTCGCGATGCGTGGCGGAAATGAGTCGAAAATCCACGGTAATGTCGCGGGTCCCTCCCACCCGATGCATCTTGTGCTCTTCCAGAACGCGCAACAGGTCCACCTGCATCTTCATGGGAATCTCGCCCACTTCGTCGAGAAAAAGGGTGCCTCCGCGCACCAGTTCCAATCGCCCCTTCTTGGCCTTGACAGCCCCCGTAAAGGAGCCCACTTCATGGCCAAAGAGTTCACTTTCCAAAAGGCTTTCCGTAAAGGCGCCGCAGTTGATGGCAATAAACGGACCATAGCGGCGAGGGCTTCGCGCATGAATGGCCTTGGCCACCAGTTCCTTGCCTGTGCCCGTCTCTCCCTTGATCAGGACTGGAGAATCCACGGCGGCCACTCGCTCCACCATCTCAAAAAGGGCCTGCATGGCCGGGGACACGCCGATCATGTCCTGGTAGCGTTCCACTGCCGCCGTGGCGATCTGTTCTCGAAGGAGAATGTTTTCGTCGATGAGTTTTTTGTGCTGCAGCAGTTTTTCCACCAAAAGGCTCAATTGGTCCGGCTCAAAAGGCTTCATCAAGTAATCGTTGGCGCCTAGCTTCATGGCTTCCACGGCGCTTTCCACAGAGCCGTAGGCGGTGATCATGACCACCATGGTACCGGGATATCGTTGCTTGATTTCCTTGAGCACATCGATGCCGTTCATGTCCGGCATTTTGATGTCGAGAAACACCAAATCATAGCCGGCTCGTTCCAGGCTCTCCAGGGCTTCTCGGCCCCCCGAGACAGCCCCCACCATGTAGCCCCCCTTTTTGAGCCAGCCCACCAAGGATTCCCGCACGATAAGCTCGTCGTCCACCACGAGGATCTTGAAGCGCCCCGTCATTACGGTTCCCGTCCTTCACACGAGGTTTTCGATGGAATGGGAAATCGAAGAATGAAACATGAACCTTTTCCCACGTCACTTTTGACGTAAATGGTGCCGCGATGCTCCTTCACGATACCGTACACCACCGAAAGCCCCAGCCCTACGCCCTTGTCCTGGCTCTTTGTGCTGAAGAAGGGTTCAAAAATCTGGGACAATAGTTCCTTGGGTATCCCCACACCCGTATCTTCCACTTCCACGCGCACCTCCCGGTGCTTGGCATTCAAGGCCGTGCGCACCGTCAACCGCCCTCCCTCGGGCATGGCTTCCAGGGCATTGAAAATGAGGTTGATGAAACACTGTTGAATTTGGCCCGCATCGCCTTCGATTTCCGGCAACGCATGCTCCAGTTCCAATATCAGCGTCACGTGCTGCAACTCCATGCGATGACGGCTCAGCAAGACCACGTTTTCAATCACTTGGTTCACATCAAAAAGGCGTCGTTCCAGTTTGTGTTGCCTGGAAAAGGAGAGCAAATTGGAAACAATGGTGCTGCACCGTTCCGATTCCGTGTCGATGAGTTGCAGATAGTACTTAAACTGTTCCAGATCGCCCGGCGATAGGCCCTCGTCCAACTGGCGCCGCATGAGCTTCGCCAGGGCATGGATTCCCGACAGAGGATTGTTGATTTCGTGCACGGCGCTGGCCACCATTTTTCCAAGGGCGATCATCTTGTCTTCGTGAATGAGCCGGGCCAAGTCCCTTTTGAGGGCTTGCGTTTTTTGTTCCAGCTTCTGTTCCAGCTCGTCCGTGATGTCCCTTTGCACCTCCAAGACCAGTTCCACAGCCCCGCTCCGGCTCTTGAGCGGCATGGTGGTAATCTCGCAGTAGCGCACCTCATCGTTTCGATTGTAATGCTCATGAATGGCATGGCCGGCACTGCCCGTCTGCAGGCATTCTTCCAGAGGGCAGTGAGGGGAGGGATGGGGGCAGGGTTGCAAGGATCGATGGGAGATCTGGTGGCAAAACTTGCCGAGAATCTCTTCCTTGCTGAGACCCACCCATTCGAGAAAGGCTTCATTGGCATCGACGATCTTTCGGTCCGGTTGCAGGATCACCACTCGGTCTCGAATACTGGAAAACATGCTTTCCACAATGCCTTCCACCAATTCCAGCTGGCGTTCGCGCAAAAGGCATTCTTCCTGACACCGAATGATGTCTCCAAAAAGCCTTGAAATGGCCGACTCCAACACGCGCACCTTGGCCGGGCTGTGCTTGACGAAATCCTCCAGCACCTCTTCCTTGCCCGTCAGCTGAATGACCAGATCCAGGTCGGGAATCTTGTAAAAATCCTTGTAATCCGCCGTGACCATGATGCCCATGGCCCTGGCCCGCTGCACCCCCACCGCGTCCTGATCGGGATCGGCCACGGCAACAATCTGCGCTCTGAGACCCGGAAAGCGCCGCTCGTCCATCATTTCTAGAAGCGCCTTACACCGGCGGCCACCGCCGATGACGGCAATGCGCATCGGCCGATCCTTGCCACGGCCAGTCATCCTGGTCCCTCCTCTGCCCCGCTCACAACTCATCGTCGCCAAGGCCATGGAGCAGCCCCAGCCTTGTGTCGAACAAAACCACAGGGTGTTGATACTTTCACCATAACCGCAAATGCGCCGAGACCTAAGAGCCCGCAGGGTCTTGAGCCCATGGGGCAAGGCGTCTTTGGCATGCTCTGTGCTCCTTATCTGGGTAAGCGAAGACCCTCAACAAGGAGGTTATCATCATGAAGGTGCAATCCATTCACAGCAAAAAGGCTAGGGTTCGCGTTTTCGGTCTTGAGGGAAACCATCCCTGTGTGTGGATGAAGGCCGGTGTCATCAACTTCAAGTTATGCGACAATGCCTACGATTGCCTCACCTGCGCCTTTGACAAGGCCATGTCCCAAAGGCTGGAAACCGGTGACGCCCATTTTCAAGCATGGCGGTCTGTGTATCAAGAAAAAACCTACAACCAAAAGGAATGCCGCCACATGATCACGGGGCGCGTGCCCGTGCGCCACTGCGGCAACGCTTATGATTGCGCCTCCTGCGAATTTGATCAGGAGCTGGAGCACCGTTCGATGAGTGAGGTCCTTGGAACGGCTGAGTTGCATAACGTTTCGGGATTCTTGCTGGCGGACGGCTACTATTACCATCCACGGCACACCTGGGCCCGCGTGGACCATGGCGGATTGGTGCGTTTTGGGGTTGATGATTTCACCATGCGCTTGTTAGGATATGTCACTCACGTTCGGCTACCCAAGTTGGGTGTTCACCTGGAAAGGAGCGCTCCGGCATGGACCTTTCGACGCGAAGAGAAAATCGCCCCGCTCGTGGCCCCTGTGAACGGCGTGGTCGTGGCCTTGAACCACAAAGCCGTGGAGAACCCTCAGATTATCAAGGAAGATCCCTACGGGAACGGATGGCTCGTGGTGGTGGAGCCACGCCATCTCAAAAAGGATCTGGCGGAACTGTACACCGACCAGGCCGCTCGAACCTGGCTTGGCGCTGAGGTGCACCGGTTGGAGGCCTTGGTGGCTCCAGAGAGCGAAGTCCCCCTGGCAGCAACCGGTGGCGAAGTCATTGAGGACATCTATGGAAATGTGTCACACCTCAAGTGGGATCAGCTGGTGGCAGAGTTTCTTGCGCCCTAAAAGGGGTGCCTTGTCGCGCCAAGGCGCTGTGGAAGACGGCGCCCTTTTCCTTCATAGAGAGCGGGACTGTTGTCTCGTTCTCTTTTTTTTTGCCTGGAGGTGGCTATGGAAGAGCTTATGGATGGGGTTGTCTTGGAACCGAATTACGATGCCACAGAACGGGTCTTGGCCCTGAGCGGCATTCAGCCAGAGCTGTGCTACCAGTGCCGCAAATGCACCAATGGCTGTCCTTTAACCTTTGCCATGGACCATTACCCTGACCAGATTGTGCGCTACCTTCTCTTGGGCCTTGAGGAAAAGGTGCTTTCCAGCTCCACAATATGGGTCTGTTCGTCCTGTGAAACGTGCACCACGCGATGCCCCAATGAGATCGACATTGCGGGCCTTATGGATTACCTTAAACAACAAGCCCATGCCAAAGGCTTTGTAGATGCGCGGCGCAATCTGAGTTACGCCTTTCACAAGGCTTTTCTCGACGATATCGCTCGGCGAGGCCGTGTGTTTGAAACCGGCCTCATGCAGCGCTACATGCTTTCCAGCGGCGCCTGGAAAGCCAAGCTCGCCGATGGAACCCTCTGGGATGAGATTCGCCTCGGAGTGGCGTTGTGGCATCGAGGCCGACTGCCTTTGAGACCCCGTGGCGTTCGCCACTTTGCCGAGGTGCGGGGCCTTTTTACAAAGCCCACGGAATCCAATGGAAAAACGGGCTCGTCGACGTCTTCCTCAGGGCTGACAAAGGAGTAGGTATGTTGGCGCTCGGATATTATCCCGGATGTTCGTTGGAAGGGACGGCGCGCGATTATGCAGCGTCCATCGAAGGGGTCTGCCGGTTGCTGAACATTGAGCTCGTGGAACTGGAAGACTGGAACTGTTGCGGGGCAACGGCCGCGCACAGTCTGGACCATGATCTTTCCGTGGCCTTGCCGGCTCGAAACCTTTTTCTTGCCCGTCAGCAGGGCCTGAAAGACCTGACGGCGCCCTGCGCCCTTTGTTACAATCGATTGAAAACAGCGCAAAAGGTCCTGAAGAAAAAGGCCACCCAGGAGCCCTCGGCCGAAGAGGACCCCCAGGTGCGCGTCTGGGATCTCGTGGATTATTTCAGTCAGCCCTCCATAATGCGGGTAATCCAACAACGCGTTGTGCGGCCTCTCCACGGCCTTCGGGCGGTGTGCTACTATGGATGCATGGTCAACCGGCCCCCCAAAATCACCGATGCCCCGTCCTGGGAAAACCCCACCGCCATGGATCGCCTTATGGAAACGGTGGGTGCGGAGGTTCTGGACTGGCCGTTCAAAACCGACTGTTGTGGGGCCAGTCATGCCGTCGCCCGTCCGGACCTGGTATCAGCTCTGGTGGGCAAGCTTCTGAAAAGAGCCTTGGACCAGGGGGCCCACTGCATCGTGGTCTCTTGCCAGATGTGCCATGCCAATCTGGATCTGTACCAAAACCGCATCGTTCGGGAACAGGGACTCGTCTCATCCATTCCCGTCTTTTACTTCACCGACCTTATCGGCTTCGCTCTTGGAGAAACTAAGGCACGAGACTGGATCAAACGGCATATGGTAGATGGCGAGCCCCTGCTGGCCACCATGGGTCGGTAACGCCATCACAGCCATCGGTTCCATCCGAAAAACGGCATCGGAAAAGACGAGAGGGAGGCGTCATGAGCGCGCAATCGGCATCCCCAGGATCTGTGAATGGTTCGGTTATGGTCATAGGGGGCGGCATTGCCGGAATGCAGGCAAGCTTAGATTTGGCCAACAGCGGCTTTCGCGTCCTGCTGGTGGAAAGGGACATCAGCATCGGCGGCAACATGGCCAAGCTGGACAAGACCTTTCCAACCAACGACTGTTCCACTTGCATGATTTCGCCTAAACTCATCGAGGTGGCGAGCCACCCCAACATTGAGATTCTGACGCGCACGACGGTGACGCAGTTGGCCGGCGAGCCGGGCCGATTTCAGGTGACACTGCGCCGCGAACCGCGCTATGTGCTGGAAGACCGCTGCACGGCATGCGGCGAATGTGTGCGCGTGTGCCCTATAGACATTCCCGCCGATTTCAACCAGGGTCTCGACACCCGTAAGGCCATCTACCGTCACTTTCCTCAGGCCATTCCCTCGACCTTTGCCATTGACAAAAAAGGCATGGCCCCGTGCAAGGCGGCGTGTCCTGCGGGCATCAGTGTTCAGGGCTATATTGCTTTGATCGCCCAGGGTCGGTACCGGGAAGCCCTGGACCTCATTCGCAAGGACAATCCTTTGCCGGCCGTGTGCGGACGCGTGTGCCACCATCCCTGTGAGAAGGTCTGCAGCCGAGGCGCGGTGGACGAACCGGTGGCCATTGATTTCTTGAAAAGGTTTGTCTGCGATTGGGAAGCTCAGAACGGCCCTGGGCCGCTGCCAGCCAAAAAGGAGGCCAACGGTCGGCGAGTGGCCATCGTGGGAGCGGGCCCGGCCGGCTTGACCGCCGCCTACTATCTGGCTCTGGAAGGTTACAGTGTGACCATCTTTGAAGCCATGCCGGAGCCGGGCGGATGGCTGCGCTACGGCATTCCTGAGTACCGCCTGCCACGCCAAGTGCTCAAGGCCGAAATCGACTACATTCAAAGGCTTGGCGTGGAAATTCGCACCAACACCGCTTTGGGCAAGGATTTTCAATTGGAAGACCTTCGCCGAGAAGGCTACGAAGCCTTTTTCCTGGCCATCGGCACCCAGACGGACCTCAAACTCAATATTCCCGGCGAAAACCTGAAAGAAGTCTACACGGGAACCAGCTTTCTTAAACTATTGAACAGCGGTCATAGACCTCCACTCGGCCGCAAGGTGGCGGTGATCGGCGGCGGCAACATCGCCATGGACGTGGCCCGATCCTGCGTGCGCCTGGGGCTCGACGAGGTGCACCTCTTTTATCGCAGAAGTCGAGAGGAAATGCCGGCCAACCCGGAAGAATTCGAAGAGGCGCTGCAGGAAGGGGTTCAGATGCACTTTTTGGCGGCGCCCGTGGCCATTCACGGCAACGACGAAGGGCACGTGACGGCCGTCGAATGCATTCGCATGGAATTGGGAGAAGCCGACGAAAGCGGACGCCGCCGTCCCATTCCTGTGGTGGGATCCGAATACCGCGTGCCCACCGACAGTGTCATCGCCGCTGTGGGCCTGATGACCGATCCCTTGGTGCTTGACGCCATGGACCCGGAAAGCCGCCCTGTGGTCAGTCGCTGGGGCACTTTCGTCGTGGATCCGGTGACCTATGAAACGCATCGACCGGGCGTTTTTGCTGGCGGGGACGTGACTTCAGGGCCGGCCAGCGTGGTGCAAGCCATCGCCGCCGGCAAGGAAGTGGCCATCTCCATCGATCGCTATCTGCGGGGCGTAGATCTGCGGGAAGGGCGGTTTGTCCCCAGCCGGACAGCGCCACGCCCGGACAAGCCTGTTCCTAGAGCGCCCCGGGCCGTTATGCCGCGCCTGGACGCCGCGGAACGCATTCGCTCGTTTCAAGAGGTGCAGCTGGGCTTTGATGAGGAAACGGCTCGCGCTGAGGCGCAAAGGTGCTTGCAGTGCGGCGTGTGCAGCGAGTGTTACCGGTGCGTGGAGGCCTGCCTGCCCCAGGCCATCGATCATCAAATGATGCCTCGAGAAGACACCGTGGAGGTGGGCGCTATTCTTTACGCTTGCGGCTACAGGCCTTTCGATGCCGTGCAAAAACCCGAATACGGCTACGGCCGCTATCCCAATGTCATCACCAGCTTGGAATACGAACGGATTCTCGCCGCTTCGGGTCCCACCAAAGGGCATGTGCAGCGACCCAGCGACGGGGCGGTGCCTAAAAGGATCGCCTGGATTCAATGCGTGGGATCCCGGGACGCATCCATCGGGCGGGATTACTGCTCCAGCGTCTGCTGCATGTACGCCACCAAACAGGCCATTGTCACCAAAGATCATGAACCCGATGTGGAAACCACCATTTTCTACATCGATCTGAGAGCTATGGGAAAGGGTTTTGAAAGGTATTGGCAAAGAGCCGAATCCCAGCACGGGGTGCGCTACGTGCGGTCCCAGGTCAGCCGGGTGGTCCCGACCGTGGACGGCCATGGCCTGGAAATATCCTACGTGGACGAAAACAATACGCTGCAAAGAGAAACCTTTGACATGGTGGTGCTGTCCGTGGGACTCGGCGCAACGCAAGCTTCCAAAGAAACCGCGCACGCCCTTGGAGTGGCGCTGGATCGGTTCGGCTTTATCGTCGCCGACCCCATGGATCCTGTTCAGACATCCCAGCCGGGCGTGTTTTCCTGTGGTGTGAGCACCGATCCTAAGGACATTCCGGAAACTGTGGCCCAGGCCAGCGCGGCGGCGGCATCGGCCCAGTGCCTGCTCGCTTCAGCCCGGCACACCTGCACGACACCGCCCATGAGCGTTGGGGAACGTACCATGCCGGGGGATATTCCCCGCATTGGGGTTTTCGTGTGCCATTGCGGCATCAACATTGCCGGCGTGGTGGACGTGAAGGCTGTGGCCGACTACGCCGCCACGCTGCCCAACGTGGCCCATGCCGAAAATCTGCTTTTTACCTGTTCCACAGATTCCACGGAAAAAATCAAAAAAATCATTCAGGAAAAGAACCTGAATCGTGTCGTGGTGGCGTCTTGCTCACCTAGAACCCACGAACCCCTTTTTCAGGAATGCCTGCGCGAAGCCGGCGTCAACAAATATCTGTTTGAGATGGCCAATATTCGAGACCAATGTTCCTGGGTGCATGGAACGACTCCTGAGGAGGCGACAAACAAATCTAAAGACCTGGTGCGCATGGCTGTGGCCAAGGCCCTCTTTCTGGAGCCGCTCCATGAGATGCCCGTTTCTGTGATACCAAAAGCACTGGTGGTTGGGGGCGGCATGGCCGGCATGACGGCGGCCCGCTATCTGGCGGATCAAGGGTTTTTCACCTACTTGGTGGAACGGGAGGCAGAGCTTGGCGGTCAAGCACGGGCATGGATGCGTTTTCATGCCAGCGGCCTGGATGTGACCAAAGTGGTTTTCCAGACCATGGAAACGGTGCTGAACCACCCCAACATTGAGGTACTCACGGCATCGGAAATCCTTTCTTTTGAAGGCCATACGGGGCATTTCCTCAGCCGCGCCAAGACGCCTCATGGCGAAAGAATCCTTGAATACGGCGCCTTGGTGGTGGCCACGGGCGGTGAAGAATATCAGCCCAAAGAGTATGGTTACGGGGAAGACCCACGCGTGATCACCCAACTGCAGCTGCAAAAGAAGCTTGCGGAGGACGCCCACGGCATAGACAAGCTCGCCCATGTGGTTATGATTCAGTGCGTGGGGTCTCGAGACGAGGAACGGCCCTACTGCAGCCGCGTCTGTTGCACAGCCGCCGTGGTCAACGCTCTCCGCATCAAGGAAAAATATCCTAAGGCACATGTTACCATCCTTTATCGAGACATTCGCACCTTTGGTACCCGTGAGCTATATTACCGCCAAGCGCGGGCAGTGGGTGTTCGGTTCCTTCGGTATCGGCCCGAGGAAAAGCCCACGGTGAGTTTTCTGCAAGATAGGGTTCTTGTTGATGTGCTCGATCAAAACCTGAAAGAAAAACTCCGCCTGCGATGCGACCTGGTGGTCCTCAGCGCCGCTATCGTGCCTCGAGCTTCCCATGGAGAGCTGGCCGGCTTGTTCAAGCTGAGCACTGATGCGGACGGGTTTTTCATGGAGGCCCACGTGAAACTTCGGCCTCTCGACTTTGCCAGCCCCGGCCTTTACCTGTGCGGCCTGGCGCACAGCCCCAAGTTTCTGGAAGAATCCATCGCTCAGGCTAAGGGGGCGGCGGCTCGAGCCGCCACCGTGCTGAGTCGAGAACAGCTGTTTGTGGGCGGGCGCGTCGCCGTGGTGGATCCGGCCAAATGCGCCGTGTGCCTCACCTGTGTGCGCACCTGCCCCTATGAAGTTCCCGTGGTCGTGACCGCTACCCAATCCGTTCGCCGCTCCGCCTACATTGACCCGGCCAAATGCCAGGGTTGCGGCGCCTGCGTTGCCGAATGCCCCGGAAAGGCCATTCAGCTGCAACACTTCACGGACGTTCAACTCCTGCACAAGACGGCCGCCGCCGTGTGCCTGGATCTCACGCAGAGCTCAAAGACCGAAAAAGCGCCGTGATGTCCCTGAAAACCGGACTAGGGCTTAGAGTGGACGATCCAATTGCACCTTGACGTTGCTTTTTTTTTCACATACAGGGAAGGTGTCTTGTGGATTATCCACCCACGGTAAAGAGCACCGAACCTTCAACCATAGGCCGGTACAAGAGCCTTTTCCTCAAAAGCCGTTTCAAGGTGATGGGCCTCGCAGGGGTTTGCCGCCACGAAGTGGGGCTGCTTTTTTGTCCGTTGAGCCATCAAAGAGTTGAGGGAATCCTATGACGCAATCACAGGAAAAGAAGAACAAAGGCAATGTCTTAGTCGTTGGAGGGGGTGTCGCTGGGATGAACGCCGCATTGGATTTGGCGGCCCAAGGCTATCATGTGGACCTGGTGGAAAAGGAAAGCGAACTGGGTGGAACGGTCGCCAAGCTCCATCGGCTTTATCCTCTGTGCAGTTGTTGCAAGGCTGCCAACCGGGCGACCCTTTGCAAATTGCATCCCAATATTCGCGCCTGGACCGAATCCAGCGTGGTTCGAATTTTCGGCTCAGCGGGAGCTTTTCAGGCCGTTATCGCGGGGCCGGCGGGTGAGACTTCTGTGGACGCCCAGGCTGTCATTTTGGCCTTGGGTGTGGAACCTTTTTCTCCACAGGCCTACGACACTTACGCCTACGCAGCTTTTGAAAACGTTGTGACCAGCATTGAGTTGGAATGGCTTCAAAAACCCGTGGGCCCCTTTCAGGGCGTGCCCAAACGGCCGTCCGACGGCCAGCCGCCCAAAAAGGTGGCATGGCTCCAGTGTGTGGGATCCCGTGAGATCAACAAATGCGACGCCCCTTACTGCTCTGCCGTTTGCTGCATGTATGCCTTGAAGGAAGCCGTGCAGCTTAAGGACGCGCTGCCTGAAGCCGAAACCACCATCTTCTACATGGACATGCGCACCCATGGCAAAGGGTACGAAAGGTATTTCGACCAGGCCAAGGAAAAGGGTGTGCGCCTGGTGCGCAGCCGTATTCACAGCATTGAAAAGGCGGCTGGAACCGAAGATCTGGTTCTGGAATATGTGGATGAAAACGGGACCAAGCAGGCTGAAACCTTTGACTTGGTCGTGCTTTCCGTGGGCCTCAGGCCTTCCGCCGAACTGCAACAACTGGCTGAGATGTTGGGCGTGGTCCTTTCAGAGGATCACTATGTGGCTTCGGAGACCTTCAAGCCTTGTGAAACCAACGTGCCCGGAGTTTTCGTTTGCGGCGGTGCGGCAGGGCCTCGAGACGTCCATCAAAGTGTCGTGGAAGCGGCCGCCTCGGTGGGTAAAGTGGCGGCCATGGTCAAAGGCGTATCCGGAAACGGGGCTGGTGCGTCGTTTCGCGATGTGAGCGGGGAGACTCCCGCTGTCGGTGTGGTGCTGAGCCTCTGTCCGTCCAAGCTGCCAGAGTTTGAAGCCTTATTGAATCCTTTAGCGGACTTTATCAAGGGCCTTCCCGGAGTCTCCTTTGTGGAGCGGCTGGATCTTCACGACGGCAGCTCCTTGGGTCGACTTGCCGAGCGCATGAAGACGGGGGCTGTCAACCGCCTCGTCTATGCCAGCTGCACACCCATCATGCACCAGGAACTCATTGAAAGCGCCATGAAAGAGGCGGGCTTGAATCCCAGCCTTTACGAATTCGTGGACCTGCGCACCTTGGGAACCACACCGGTGGAATTGCCCCGTTTGCAAAATCTTTTCCGCACGGCCGTGCTCAAGGCCCGCATGCTGGAGCCTTTGACCTACGCGAAAGTTCCCGTCAAGAAGTCCGCTTTGGTCATCGGCGGTGGCTTGGCCGGAATGCAAGCGGCCTTGGCTTTCGCCGAACTGGACGTGCCCGTGACTCTGGTGGAAAAGAAAGATCGGCTAGGAGGGCACGCCCACAAGGTGCGCTCCGCCTGGAAAGGGGAATCGGTCCAAGATCTCCTTAAAAGCACCATCGACAAGGTCACGCAAAACCCCAAGATCACGGTCATGACCTCGGCTGAAGTGGTGGGGGCTCGAGGCTTTGCAGGCAATTACATCAGTACGGTGCTTCAGGGGGGCCAAAAGAAAGAAGTGGAACACGGCGTCGTGGTGCTGGCCACGGGAGCCCATTCCTTGAAGCCTCAGGAATACGCTTACGGTCAACATCCGGAGGTTTATCGCTGGAGCGATTTCACCAAGAAAATGATCGACGATCCCAACGCCTTTCGTTCCGCACAGTGCGGCGTCTTCATTCAGTGCGTGGGCAGTCGAGAACCTCAGCGTCCGTATTGCAGCCGATTGTGCTGCACGTTTGCGGTACGTTCCGCCATCGATTTAAAAGCCATGAACCCGGACATGGATGTGTTCGTGCTGTACCGAGAGATGCGCACCTTTGGCGAAAGAGAACGCATCTATAAGGAAGCTCGAGAAAAAGGCGTCGTCTTTATTCGATACGATCTGGATTCCAAGCCCGAAGTCTCCGTGGAAAACGGCCGTTTAAAGGTGGTGGTCACGGATCCCATTCTGGGCCGTCCTCTTGCCTTGACGCCGGACTTCATTTCTTTGCAGACGGCCATTCTTCCTGCCCAGGTGACGGATTTGGCCGCCTATTACAAAGTCTCGTTGGACGAAGACGGCTTTTTTGCCGAATCTCCCGCCAAGATGCGTCCCGTGGATGGCGAAACCGAGGGCGTCTTCTTTGCTGGTCTGGCGCTGGCTCCAAAACCGGTGGAAGAGAGCCTGGCTGAAGGGTGGGCCGTAGCGGGCCGTGCCATGCGTCTTCTCAGCCAAGATGTCATGCTCGTGGGCGGTGCTGTGGCGGAGGTGGACCCCGACAAGTGTGCCGTATGCCTCACGTGCGTGCGCACCTGCCCGTTCCACATCCCCTTTATCGACAGCCAGCAAGGCCATGCGTTTATCGACCCGGGATTGTGCCAGGGATGCGGCATGTGCGTGAGTGAATGCCCCGGCAAGGCCATTTCCTATCGACGGCTGAGTGATGACCACATCGCCGCCATGGCCCAAAGCCTACTGCGATCCGCCGTGCAATGAGGCCTATGGCACGGCTCAAAGAGACTCGAGAGAAGGAGTGGTCCAATGAGCACCTTTGAACCGCAAATCATCGCTTACTGCTGCGCCAATTGCGCCTCGTCGGCCGCACAGGTTTCCGAGAAGATGGGGTTGAACCTTCCGGAAAACGTCAAGGTGATTCAATTGCCGTGTACGGGTCGCCTGGACAGTCTGCACCTGTTGAAAGCCTTGGAAGCGGGCGCCGACGGCGTGTATGTGGCCGGCTGCCAGATCGACAGTTGCCAATACAAACACGGTGTGAAAAAGGCACAGAAGAAGGTCAAATATGTCCAGGAATTGCTGGGGGCGCTCGGGGTGGAAGCCGACCGTGTGGCGCTGTTTCACATGATGGCGGGCAAAGGCCAAGGATTTGTGGACGCCGCCAAGGACATGGTGGAAAAGGTTCGCGCTCTGGGTCCTAGCCCGCTGAAGGATTAAGCAGCCGGCTTTTTCCAACATTCCTGGGCAAGCTGATCCCACCAAAGAAAAAGGGGCGATGCGCCATGCATCGCCCCTTTCTTTTGGATCTACGGTGATTGTGCCCTTGAAGCTTGCCCGAGAATGGCTTTTCGAGGGCGTGCCTTTCATTCTGTAGGAGCGCCGCACGGCTCGATAAGGAGTCGCAGCTCGCGCTGCTCCTCCCGAAGGTGTTTTCGAACAGGCTTCCAGAGCTCGCTCGAGAACGCCGATTTTATTCGGTCGACCCCTTTAGCCGATGAAATGGGTAGCCCGAGAAAGGGCGAAAGGCCTTCTCCGAGCTCCTAGTCCTTGATGTTGTGATGCACTTTACAGGCCCTCACTGTATTCTTCATGAGCATGGTAATGGTCATGGGGCCCACACCACCAGGAACCGGCGTGATGGCGCTGGCGACCTCTTTGGCTTCATCAAACGCCACATCGCCTTTGAGGATTCTCTTGCCGTCGGGGGTCTGTCCCACTTCGTTGACACCCACATCTATGACCACAGCACCGGGTTTGATCCAATCGCCTTTGACGTATTCCGTGACACCGGCGGCCACAATGAGAATGTCGGCTCGCTTTGTGTGGAATTGCACATCCTTGGTGCGCGTATGGCAGACCGTGACGGTGGCGTTGGCGCCTTTGCCCTTTTGCATCAGCATGACCGCAATGGGCTTACCCACGATGTTGGAGCGGCCCACCACCACCACTTCAGCCCCAGAGGTTTCCGTGCCCGAGCGGATCAAGAGTTCTTGAATGCCTGCGGGTGTGCAGGGCAGATAATCCGGCTGGCCGATCATGAGCTTGCCTACGTTAAAGGGATGAAAGGCATCCACATCCTTGCCCGGATCGATGGCGTAGAGCACCTTGTTTTCATTGATGTGCTTGGGCAAAGGCAACTGGACCAAAATGCCGTCAATCTTGGGGTCCTTGTTGTATTTGTCGATTAGGGCCAAGAGGTTGTCTTCGGAAATATCCGCCGGCTGATTATCCTGCACGGAATAGAAACCCAGTTCATGGGCGGCTTTCTGCTTGGCCCGGACATAGCTCTGGGATGCCGGGTTTTCCCCCACCAAAATGGTCACAAGGCCGGGTTCGACCCCGTATTTTTCCTTGATGTGTTTAACCTCCTGGGCCAATTCCTCTCGAATCTGTTTGGCGACTTCCGCCCCTTTAATCAATTTTGCCGACATGGTGTTCTCCTTTGACGCTGTAAAAAGGACAGCGGGGGGCTTTCCAACCCCCCGCTGCGCCTATTCACCTGGTTTAGAACAAGCCCATTACTTTGCCCGTCTTGACGTCTACGTCAATACGGCGGAAAGCCGGATCGGACGAGGTTCCAGGCATAAGGCTGATGGTGCCGGCGCACGGGCAGAGGAACTTGGCGCCAGAGTAGATCAAAACGTCGCGGATCGGCAGGATCCAGCCCTTGGGCACCCCCTTGAGGCTCGGATCGTGGGAGAGGCTCAGGTGGGTCTTCACCATCATGGTGGCATAGTCGGCATACTTGGGATCAGCTTCCAACATCTTGGCCTTGGCTTCCGCTTCCGGCTGCCAAGCCACACCGTCGGCGCCGTACACCTCCTTGGCGATCAGTTCCACACGGTCACGCAGCTTCATCTCCAGCGGATAGAGGAACTTGAACTCACTGGGTTGTTCGCAGGCTTCGATGACCGCATCGGCCAGTTCCAAGGCACCTTCGCCACCCTTGAGCCAATGCTCGGAAAGCGCGCAGCGCGCACCAGCCGCTTCCGCCGCTTTGCGCACGACAGCGATCTCGTCTTTGGTGTCGGTGTGGAAGGCATTGATGCACACCACAGGATTCATGCCCGATTTGCGAATGGTGTTGATGTGGTGCACCATATTGGCAACGCCCTTTTCCACCAAGGCCACGTTTTCCTTGGTGTACTCTTCGGGCAGCGGAAGCCCTGCCACGACCTTCGGGCCGCCCCCATGCATCTTCAACGCGCGCACGGTCGTGGTCAAGACGGACACATGCGGCTTCAACCCGCTGAAACGACACTTGACGTTCCAGAACTTTTCAAAGCCGATATCCGCAGCGAACCCGCTTTCCGTCACATGGTAGTCGAAAAGCTTCAAGCCCACGCGGTCCCCGATGATGGAGGATTGGCCCACAGCAATGTTGGCGAAGGGACCGGCGTGCACCATACACGGCTGGTACTCGGCTGTGCTGCACAGGGTCGGGTTGATGGATTCCACCATGAAGGCCGTCATGGCCCCGGCCACTTCCAAATCGCCGGTGGTCACCGGATTGCCGCGCTTGTCAAAGGCCACCGTGATCTTGCTCATTTTGTCGCGCAGGTCGGCCAAGTCCCTCACAATGGACAAAATGGCCATGATTTCCGAACTCACGGCAATCCCAAACTTGGACTGCATGGTGTAGCCGTCATAGCGGCCGCCCAGACCAATGACGATGTTGCGCAGCGACTGGGCACAAAAGTCAATGACCCAGCCCATTTCCACGCGCGTGGGGTCGATGTCCAATCGGCGCATGCGGGTCAGCCGCTGCAACTGCTCATCGGTGTAGTTGCGCTCATGCTGCATGCGCGCTGTCAACGCCACCATGGCCAGATTATGGGCATTCATGATGTTGTTGATGTCGCCCGTCAGACCCATGGAAAATTCCGTCATGGGAATGAGCAACGCATTGCCGCCGCCGGCCGCTGTTCCTTTGATGTTCATGGTGGGACCGCCGGAGGGTTGCCGCAGACAACCGCCCACATTCTTACCGCGCTTTCCCAGGCCCTCCATGAGACCTATGGAAGTGGTGCTCTTGCCTTCCCCCAAGGGTGTGGGGGTGATGGCCGTAACCTCGATGTACTTGCCGTCCGGCCTGTCTTTGAGTCGTTCCATGATCTTCATGAAGTTAAGCCGGCACAGCCGCCCAACGGGAATCACCTCGTCTTTTTGCAAGCCCAGCTTTTCCCGCCATTGGTCCGGTGTGGGCATGTTCTTTTCCGCTGCTTCGGAAATCTGCCAATCTGCCATTTTGGTCGGATCGTACGGCATAGCTACCTCCTACAGTTGGGCGTTAAAATTTTAATATTGGGCTTGCCCTCGCAGGCTTGCGCGCCCATCCAGGAGCCCCCCTTTCATCACGGGCCACACAGGAAACATCCCTGTTGACACGGCTCCGGCAATGGGCCTATTCGAATTCAGGCTAAGAGAAGAACGAGTAGGGGGAATGGTCTTCACCATAAGAACTATTTTTCACATTCCACGGCACGGTACTGAACCCGAGAACGGTTGTCAAGCGGAAAAGTCATGAGAAGTCTTGGCCTACAGGTCATTTGGCCTTCGAAGGCACTGGTTCAGGGATCGGAAGAAAGGGTGTGGAAAAAAGCGCGGGCATGGTCGAAAAACTGTTCAAAATTCTGCATGATGTGCCAAAGGCCATGGAAGGACGTGCAAAGAGCACCGCAAAAATTCGAAAACCTGTGTAGAAGTTTTTTAAAGAGCGTCAAGGCCTTAGGGATCTTTTTGACAATTGCACAAGGCTTGATTATTGTCGTGACGTTTTTTAGAAAGCCTAATAAACACAAAACCAATAACCGTTGTGAGTGATGGCCATGAAGTGGACGGTGAAGCGGGACATACTGCAGGCAGCCTTGCAGAAGGTGGTCGGTATTGCGGAACAAAGACGCGCCAGCATGCAGGTGTTGTCCCACGTTTTGCTGGAAGCTACGGACACCAACCGGTTTTCTCTTTCCGCCACGGATCTGAGTTTGAGCGTGCGCACCAACATTGCAGCGCAGGTGGAATGTCCCGGGCAGACCACGGTTTCTGCACGAAAGTTACTGGAAAGTGTCAAAGAAGTCCGTCACGATGTGCTGCACTGTGAGCTGCTGGAGAATGAACGTTTGAGCGTGACGGCGGGCGCGGTAAATTATACTTTGGCCACGATCCCTGCGGCGGACTTTCCCTATTTTGAAACCATCACGCCGGAGCAGACGTGCCCCTTGAATGTAGAAAGCCTGCGTCGAGGTTTGGAAAGCACCTTGTATGCGGTTCCTGAGGACGAGGATGCCATCAGTGTTTCGGGCATGTTTTGGCATCCCGTGGCGGAGGACCGCCTGCGTGTGGTCAGTTCCGACGGGCATCGGCTCGCCATGAACGAGGTTCCCTTTCCCTCAAAGGCCTTCTTCGCAGACGTTCACGGAGTGGTGGTGCCTCGCAAGGGGGTTCAGGAAATTATTCGGCTTCTGGAAAAAACGGACACCGCTCTCGGCGCGCTCCATGAAAACCGCCTCATTATCCGGACACCGGACACGCACCTTATGGTGCTTCTTCTGGAAGAGACGTTTCCCAAATATGAAGTGATCATTCCCAGGGCTGTGGTGGGGTCCCTGGAAGTGCCTCGGGCCGAACTGCAAGCCGCTTTGCGCCGGATGGCCGTCGTCAGTGATGCCTCATCCAATCATGTCCGCTTCATAATTTCACAGGACCGGCTGGGTTTGGATGCCGGGAGCGAAGAATATGGGACGGCTCATGAAGAGATTCCTGTGGAGTACGCCGGAGAAAACTTCTCCATTGCCTTTAACATTCGTTACGTCTTGGATGTGGTGCAAAGTTTCACAGGACCTATGGTGCGCTTGGAATGGGTGGACGAATACCACGGAGGCATCTTTCGAGACCGGGACGATCCAGGAATTTTCGCCCTCATTATGCCCATCATGGTCTAAGAGGGTCTCCGACATTGATCTGCCGCGTCCTTTCAGCTTGAGGCTGTTGAAGCGCCGCAAGGCGCCATGAGGTCGCCAATTCATAACTCATCCTGAAGCTTTTACGGAACAAACACCCTGGGGGTCAAGATTTTCTAACAATTTAGAATTCCACCAAGAATTTCTTTTCCTTAAGCCAACCTTTCATTGCAACGGGAACCAAAAAAGAGTATAAAAAAATGTTTTAAACTTTTGCCTTTAAGCCCGAAAGGCCACAAGGGCGGCTTGGGCTCAAAGGACATTTGACGCGGTGAGGAAGAGGCTCGCTATGGAGCAGAATTCGGATCGGTGGCTGGTGGACGTGCCTCAGAACACGATGGATGGCGCAGTGGCCGAAGACTACACGGGAGACCGCATCACGGTGTTGGAAGGGTTGGAGCCTGTGCGCAAGCGCCCTTCCATGTACATCGGTAATGTTTCGACGGAAGGCCTTCATCAGTTGGTCTACGAGGTGGTGGACAACAGCATTGACGAAGCCTTGGCCGGCTATTGCGATCACATTCAGGTGACGGTGCATCTGGATGGCAGTGTGACGGTGGAAGACAACGGGCGGGGCATTCCTGTGGACATTCACGAAAAGGAAGGCTTGCCTGCGGTGGAAGTGGTCATGACCCGGTTGCATGCGGGAGGCAAATTCGATGATGCGGTCTACAAGGTTTCCGGAGGCCTTCATGGGGTAGGGGTTTCCGTGGTCAACGCCCTCAGTGAATTCCTGGAAGTGGAGATCCGCCGGGGAGGACGTGTCTATTTTCAGCGCTATGAACGAGGTCAGACCAAGACCCCTTTGGAACAGATCGGGGAGACGCGCCGTCGGGGCACGAGGGTGACCTTCAAGCCCGATCCGGAAATTTTCACCGATACAGATCTGAGCTTTGACATTCTTTCCCAAAGAATGCGGGAGTTGGCCTTTCTCAACAAGGGACTTCGCATCGATCTCATGGATGAGCGCACGTCCAAGGAAAAAAAATTCCACTACGAGGGCGGTCTCATTCAGTTTGTGGAGTATCTGAACCGCAACAAGGAGCCCTTGCACCCGGAGGTGGTCTTCATTGAGGGCAAGCGCCAGGACGTGATCATTGAAATTGCTCTGCAGTACAACCGCACCTACAATGAAAAAATCTTCACCTTTGCCAACAATATTAACACCCGGGAAGGCGGCTCTCACCTTGTGGGATTCAAGGCGGGTCTGACCCGCAGCATCAAGCAGTACGCCGTGCAAAATAAGGTGCCCAAGGCGGATGTGGAGCGCCTAACGGGCGATGACGTTCGAGAAGGGCTTTCGGCGGTGGTGAGTGTCAAGCTTCGAGACCCGCAGTTTGAAGGCCAGACCAAAACTAAGCTGGGCAACAGTGATATCAAAGGCACGGTGGAAACCCTGACCTACGAAAAGCTGAGTGCCTGCTTTGAGGAAAACCCCAGGATTATTCGGGCGATTTTGGACAAGGTGCTGGAGGCCATGCGCGCCCGGGAAGCGGCTCGAAGGGCCAAGGAGCTGACTCGGCGCAAGGGCGTTCTTAGCGATCATTCGCTTCCGGGAAAGTTGGCCGACTGTCAGGAAAGGGACCCGGAAAAGAGTGAGATTTTCATCGTGGAGGGGGATTCCGCCGGAGGCTCGGCAAAGCAGGGCCGCGATCGACGGTTTCAAGCGGTGCTTCCCTTGCGCGGCAAGATTCTCAACGTGGAAAAAGCCCGGTTTGACAAGATGCTGGAAAACCAGGAGATCCGCACCATGATTTCGGCCCTGGGAACCGGTATCGGCCGGGATGAATTCGATCCGGCAAGGCTGCGTTACCACAAGATTATCATCATGACCGACGCCGATGTGGACGGCGCTCACATTCGCACGTTGTTGCTTACCTTCTTTTTCCGCATGATGCCGGACCTCATCGAGCGAGGCCACCTCTACATCGCTCAACCACCCCTGTACCGCGTCGCCGTGGGCAAGAAGGAGCTCTACTTGAAAGACGACGTGGAACTGGAAGCCTTCTTGATGGCCCGTGCGGCGGAAAAACACCAGGTGTATTTGGGCCAGCGGGAGGAGCCCCTGCGCGCGGATGAGCTCGTCAAACTTCGAAAGACCTATGCACAGTATGAAGACTGGGTGGAGCGGCTGACACGCAAGGGGATTCGCCGCGAGCTGCTGCGATTTCTTGCCCGCGTTTTGGCTTGCGAAGATTTTGTTCCGGAAGACCATTCCAGCATGGAGAGGCTGCGGGAAGCCCTGAAGGCCTCCGGCTACGCCGTCTCCCAGATTGAGATGGAAGAGGAACATCGGGGCTATGACGTGGAGATTTGGCAGCCCACCAATGGTCAGGAAAAGTTTCGGTTGAGTTACGGGTTTTTGAAATCTGTGGAGTTTCGAAAGCTCTTGGAGCTTTCCAAAGAACTGGCCGTGTTGGATCAGCGGCCCTATCGAGTGGTGAGTACCGGTGCCGAAATGGCCGTACAGGACGCGGAGACGCTCTTTCAATATCTCAAAAACGAAGCGACCAAGGGCCTCACCGTGCAGCGCTACAAAGGTCTGGGGGAAATGAACCCTGAACAGCTTTGGGAAACGACCATGAACCCCGAGACCCGCACCCTGCTTCGCGTGCGCATTGACGATGAGTACATGGCCGACGAACTGTTCACGACCCTCATGGGGGATCGTGTGGAGCCGCGTCGGGAATTCATCCAGGTGAATGCCTTGGACTTTCGAGAACTGGACATTTGATCACTGATGGCATTGAAAGGTTGCAGCCAGGCCTTTAAGTATTTCACTTCGGGTCACGGTGCTTCCACAGGGTAAGGCCTCGGGCTTGTCCGAGAACACCTTCAGTAGGAGCGGCGCAAGCCGCGATTCCCTATTGCGCCGTGCGGCGCCCCTACAGCCTCAAGCCGAGAGGATGCGGCCAAACCCTTGTGGGACCAGGACAAGCTTGTAGGGGCCTGGTCAGACGAGGCGCCAAGGATGGGAAAAGAGGGTTTTCATGAGTTTACCCACTGTCAATATTGAGGATGAAATCAAGCTCTCGTACCTCGACTACGCCATGAGCGTCATTATCGGGCGGGCATTGCCCGATGTGCGTGACGGCCTAAAGCCCGTGCATCGGCGCGTGCTTTACGCCATGTATGAACTGAAAAACGATTATAACAAAGCGTACAAAAAGTCCGCCCGTATCGTGGGGGATGTCATCGGTAAGTATCACCCTCACGGCGATGCCGCCGTCTATGACACCATCGTGCGCATGGCTCAGGACTTTTCCATGCGTTATCCCTTGGTGGACGGACAAGGCAACTTCGGTTCCATTGACGGCGACCCCCCGGCGGCCATGCGTTACACGGAAATCCGCATGGCGCGGCTGGCCCACGAGTTTCTGCAAGACATTGAAAAAGAAACCGTGGATTTTGTGCCCAACTATGACAACTCCCTCAAGGAACCCTCCGTTCTTCCGACTCGAGTGCCCAACCTGCTGTTGAACGGGGCTTCCGGCATTGCCGTGGGCATGGCCACCAACATTCCACCCCACAACATCAAAGAACTATGCCTGGGCCTTCAATGGCTTCTGCGAAATCCGGAAATCAGCCTCAGGGAACTCATGCGTTACATTCCTGGGCCCGATTTCCCCACGGGCGGCTTCATTGTGGGTACGGATGGGATTCAGGAAGCCTATGCCACGGGTCGAGGGCTCATCCGCGTGCGGGGCCGCGTGGAAATCGAAGAGACAGCAAAGCGCCGTCAGATCCTCATCACGGAGCTGCCCTTTCAGGTCAACAAGGCCAGGCTTCTGGAGCGAATCGCCGAATTGGTGAAGGAAAAAAGAATTCAAGGGATTCAGGACATTCGTGACGAATCCAGCCGGGAAGGGATGCGCATCGTGCTGTCGCTTAAGGCCGGAGAAAACCCTCAGGTGGTCGAAAACCAGCTTTACAAATTCACGGCCGTGGAAACGACTTTTGGTGTCACCCTGTTGGCGGTGGTCAATAACCGGCCGGAACTCCTGGACTTCAAAGCCCTTTTACAGCATTTTTTGGACTTTCGCCGCCAGGTGGTGGAGCGGCGCACGCGCTACGAATTGCAGCAGGCCGAAAAAAGGGCCCACATTCTGGAAGGCCTGAAAAAGGCCCTGGAACACCTGGATGATGTCATTCAATGGATTCGCACCGCGCCCAACCCGGCGGTGGCCAAGGAAAGGTTGATGCATTTTCTGGAGCTGAGCGAGGTGCAGGCGCAGGCTATTCTGGACATGCGGCTGCAGCGGCTCACGGCTCTGGAAAGGGAAAAGATTCTCAGTGAATACGAAGAGCTTTTAGAAGCCATCGAACGCTATCGAGCCATTTTGGCGTCTCCGGCCTTGGTGGATGAACTGATCCATCAGGAACTTCAGGAGATCATCGAAACTTACGGCGACGCGCGACGCACAGTGATCCTTTCCGAGAGCCGCGATGTTTCCTTGGAAGACCTCATCGACGACAAAGAGGTGGTGGTGACCATTTCCCATGCGGGCTACGTGAAAAGGACACCCGTGGACACCTATCGCAGTCAAAGGCGGGGCGGCAAGGGACGAACCGGCATGAGTATTCGAGAACAAGACTTTGTGCGGGCCCTTTTCACGGCATCCACCCACGACTACCTGTTGGTGTTCACATCCCAGGGCCGCGTCTATTGGATCAAGGTCTATGCCATTCCCGAAGTGGGCCCAGCCTCCATGGGCAAAGCCATCGTGAACCTGCTGCCTTTGCAAGACGGGGAAAAGGTTGCCACGGTGATGCCGGTGAAAGATTTCGACCAAGATGGTTTTGTGGTCATGGCCACGAAAAACGGCGTGGTCAAGAAAACGGAGCTGAGAGCCTTTGGCAATCCGCGCAGCACGGGCATTCGGGCCATCGGCATCGATGAAGGCGATGAACTCATTGCGGCCTGTATGACCGACGGCTCCAAGGACTTGTTTTTCATGACGCGAGCGGGCAAGTGCATTCGCATCCGCGAAGAGACCGTGCGCCCCATGGGCAGGGAAGCTCGAGGCGTCAAGGCCATGGAGCTGGCGGGCAGCACGCTTGTGGGGATGGACACCATTGAGGAAGGCTCGTCCATGTTGGTGGTGACTCGGAAGGGATTCGGCAAAAGAACCGCATCTTCGGAGTACCGGGTTCAAGGCCGTGGCGGCCAAGGCGTTCTGAACTTGCGCATCACGGAAAAGAACGGAGAAGTGGTGGCTTTTCGCCAGGTTCGCCATGACGATGAAGTGCTTCTGATCACCAATACAGGGCGACTCATTCGTCTCAAAGTGCAAGACATTCGCGAAATGGGACGATCCACGCAAGGCGTCAAGCTCATGGATCTGGACGCCGCGGAAGAGATTGTCGACGTGGCTGTGGTGGCGGAATCGGATGAGGAGGAATCGGGTCAGTGAGGCACGCACAGGAAAGCATTGGTGTGATCGGTGCCGGCAGCTGGGGGACCACTCTGGCGCATCTTCTTGCGGAAAAGAGCTTCCCGGTTTCTTTATGGGTCTTTGAAAAGGAGTTGTGCGAAATTATTCAAAAGACAAGGGAAAATACACTCTACCTTCCAGGTTTTTCTCTAAGCGAACGAATCACGCCGTCAGCGAACATCGAGGAGGTGGTGGGAAATCGGCGCCTGCTGGTGATGGTGGTGCCTTCCCACGTCTACCGCTCAGTGGCCCTTCAAATGGTCCCTCACCTTCAAAAAAACGCCGTCATTGTTTCCGCCACCAAAGGCATCGAAAATCAAACCTTGCTCACCATGTCCGGAATCTGGAGAGACATTCTGCCCGAATCCTTGGGTGTTCGTGTGGTCGCCTTGGCCGGGCCTTCCTTTGCGCGAGAAGTGATGCAAAGGACGCCGACGGCGGTCACCGTGGCCGCCGAAGATCTGGACACAGCTCGCGAGGTGCAGCAAGTTTTTCATACACCCTATTTTCGAGTGTACACGAGCCCGGACAAGGTGGGCGTAGAACTGGCGGGAGCTTTGAAAAACGTGATCGCCATTGCGGCGGGCGTCTGCGACGGCCTGGGCTACGGCCTCAACACACGAGCGGCCCTCATCACCCGAGGCCTTGCGGAAATCACCCGATTGGGTGTGCGCTTGGGAGCCCATCCCCTGACTTTTGCCGGGCTTTCAGGTATTGGTGACCTTTTGCTGACCTGCACCGGAGATTTGAGCCGTAATCGCACCGTCGGTTTTCGCCTTGGGCGCGGCGAAAGGCTGCAAGAGATTCTGGCCGATATGAGAATGGTGGCCGAAGGGGTTCGCACGTGCACCTCCGTCTATGAATTGGCCAAGAAGATGAATGTGGACATGCCCATCTGCGAGCAGATGTACAAGATTCTCCATGAAAACAAAGATCCCCGCCAGGCCGTTTGGGACCTTATGGAAAGAGATCTCAAATCGGAGCTGGAATTTCCTTTGCCCTGACCAACGGCGGCGGCACAAAAAGGGAGCGGCAAAAACAATGGACAGGGAAGCCCTTGAGCACATGGCGGCTCGGGTTCGCGAAAAAAAGGCGGCCTATGAGCGCTACAACTTTGAACGGCTTCAGGAAGAGGCCTTTGCCACCTTTTTTGACCTGGCCCAAGAATACACCAGCCTGGAAAACCTCTACCTCATCTGCGTCACGGTGCCTAAAGAGTTCTTTGGCCTCGAGAGCCGTCTCTACGTCCTGGACCATAAGACGGGTCGGCCGGAACAGGTCTGTACCAGCACGGACGGTGTGGTGCGCGCCCACGATGCGTCCCAAACTCTGCCGGTGCTGTCCGAAAAAATTACGGAAACAGCCCATTCCTATATTCTTCCCATACGAGGCAACGTCGCGCTGACCCAGTGGCTTCCCTTTGCCAGCCAGAGCCCCATTCTGGGACTCTTTGAAATCTACCCCAAAGAACTGGTCGATGAAAAAAGTCTTTTTTTTCTGGAAAAATTCAGCAACCGCATCGGGTATAATCTCCATCAAAAACTTCTGCTTCAACAAAATATTCAACACATCAAGTTTATCAATCAACTGGTTGCCGATATAGAACATAACGTTATATCTCCTAATCTATATTACAAGCTGTTCTTGATTCGGCTTAAGAAAAGTATTGATGACTACAAAAAAATTCAGGAAGAACTTAGCGATCTCATCATGTTCACGCAGACTCAGGACAGTAACCTCTGTCGAGAGTTATGCGAGTTGTATCACCACTTGGCCACCCGCAACGACGCGATGGAAGAGGATTATCAGTCCCTAAAGAAGCATTACGAGCACACCAGCCTTTTTTTGGAAACCTTGTTGCGGCGCGATCATTTTGAAAAAGGCACGTATGTTTTGCGGCGTCAGTCTTGCAATTTTCGAACGGAGATCATTCAGCCCATTTTGGAGCGCTATAAGCCTGTGTTGGCCAAGGCGGGCATTCAGGTGGACAATCGGCTGGAGGATATACCGGACGAAGAAGTGACGCTTTTCGTGGACAAAGGGCTGATTTCGCAAGTCTTTGACAATCTTTTTTCCAACGCCGTCAAGTACACGCGTGAGGTGGAAGATGCGCGGGGGCAGAAGATCAAATTTATTTCGTATCATCGCAAGATTCTGAAGAATTACTTCGGAGAGGGGGTGCATGGGGTTCAATTCAACATTTTTACCACCGGGCAACCCCTCTCCACGGAAGAGGCCCAAAGGCTTTTTGATGAAGGGTTTCGCGCTGCCAATGTGGGTCGAGAAAAAGGCACCGGCCACGGTTTGCATTTTGTCAAAAACGTGGTGGAAATCCATGGTGGCGAAGTGGGGTGCGAACCCAAAAAGTACGGTAACATCATCTATTTTATTCTTCCCATCAAGGAACCCCAGCACGTTTCTGCACCTGAGAGCCGGTAAGCCGCATGGCCGAGAAGAAATCAGCCCTGGACGGCCGCGCACGCAAGCGTTGAGGACCCCATGCAAATGATGAGTCCTTTCCTGTGCCGCCATAACGGCAGGAAGATGGGGGACCGTCGGGGAAGACGGGGCTAGAGCGAGGAACCCTGCAGTTGGGTATCGACGTACGAAGCGATCATGGCTTCGTATTCTTTGCCCACGTAGTGACGGAATCGAAAAAGTTGCGTTTTGACCGAATTCCAGTAAGCCATTAGCGCTTCTCGGTCTTTAAGTGCGTAAACTTTTTCCGCCACATTCGTGAGAAATTCGTCACGAAGCCGGCTTCGATGGTGATCCAGCAGGTCTTCAATGAGGGAATGATCCTCTTCGGACAGAACGGCCCGGGAGAGGGATTCGGACAAGCGTGTACGAAAGAGGTCCAGTTCGTCGAAGAATCTGAGGCGGGCCAGAGCGTTTTGAATGCCGTGAAGCAGTTCACGGCTGATTTCTTCCATACGCCGGTGGTAGACGACTTTAATGTGTTCCATCAGTTCCGGCGTCACGAAGGGAAGGAGGTGAAGTTTCTTGATTTGTTCCCGGTTAACTTGGCGCAGGTCTTCATGGGTTTCGGCTGCCGAGATGGCGTGTAGAACAGCTTCAATCTGCAGGTTTTCTCGGAGGCGCAATCGAACCCCGGGCCCAAAGGGGCTGGTTTCGACCATGAGAAAGCTCTGGACGGTGCCCCAGGGTTCCTGGCCGAAGATCCAGGAAAACGGGTCGTGCAGGGCAAGATCGTGCAGGACCTCTTCCAGGATTTCGTGGCGATGGCGGACAATACGGCTCAAGGGGCGAAAACTCACGAGACCATTCCGAGGCACACCGGCCAAGTGGCGATGGTAGGCGATGAGGCCCAGGGCCAGCAGCTTTAGGCAGGCTTGGATGGAAAGAAATGGAGGAAAATTTTGAAAGTCGTAGATGCGAAGAGCACCCCCCAAAAGGGTCCAGGCTATAGAGAAGGTAGGTTCGAAGGGATGAATCCATGCCTTGGACCACCCGAAGGATCTCCATGGCTTTCGTCACGTTGTGGTTGAAGTGTTGTAACCCGACGCTTCATAGTCCCTTTTGGTGGTGAATGAAAGCGACGGGCACGTTCATGGAAGCCAGCTGCAGGTCGTGAAAATCCACCCACGGAATGCCCATGAGGCGCAAGAGCCGCTCAAAAGCTTCGATCTGGCGTCCGCGCCACAGCAGCGCGTCGTCTGCATCGCTTTCCTGTGGATAGATTCGGGCAAGGTCTTGAGCCGGGGGCGTCAAAGGCAACAGTTGCAGAGCGGGATCCGATCCTTGGAAAGACGCCTGCCCCAGGTGGCGCATTTTCTCGCGACAGTACGCACGCCAGGAACCAGCCGTCTTGATCACATGGAGGCATCCGTGGCGGTATTCCAAGAAAAGGTCCAAAAGATCTTCCGTCATGAGCCCCTCTTCCACGGAAGCGGCCGCCAAGATGGCGTGCAAGACAAAGGTGTCCAGCAGATCCTGATCGTTGGCTCGGGTCAGAGGCTCAATGGCGGTGATGGGTTCCGAGCATTGAATGACATGGCCGATGAGGCCGTGGTGGCGAATGAGTTCCAGTGTGAGGTCTTGCAGGTCCTTGGAAAGGCCGTATTGGCTTAGAGTCCGGCTCTGTTGCAGAATGCGGGCGCTGCGCTCGGCGTGGGTCCAGATGCGTTCGAAAATTTTCGATTCTTCTGTGAAGGTTTCCAGTTTACCGAGATCCTGAAAAAGCAAGGCCAGCGTCAAGGCTTGGGTGAGAGCCGGCCGTTCCTGGTCGATGCGTTCCAGAAAGTGTTCGAGGATTTCCAGCTGGTGATGTTTGGCCCCGATGTCATCCGCCGCCAAGGGACCGAATTCGTGCGTGGCCATTGGTAATAGATGGTGAGATCCTGAAAATTTTCTCTGTCTTTGAGAATCAGGGCTTGAAATTTTTCAAGGCAGCGCATGATGTACGAGCCTACCGACTGGCGCTTTCGGGAGGGTCGGTTTTCGATGAGTTGCCCCAGGCGATGCAAGTCGGGCATGACAAACCGCAGCACATTGGGGCAGTGTTCCACCAGCAGACGGACCGTATCGAAGATTTCCTTCGGGACGAGGATTTGAGATAGAAAAACGTGCCGAATGCGGTTTTCCACGCTGGAGAGCCGCAACCCCATGAGGGACGGGCTGGGAGGCCCTTCCTGGTGCACATCGGCTCCACTTCCCCCTTCCTCATAAAGGTATTGCTTGTAACTGGAGATGTCCGAAAAGAGCTGTTCTAGCTGAGTGACCTCCTGCAGACTCATCTCCTTAAGGTTGCAGGACTCAAACTTCGTCAAGAGCTTTTCGATGAGTTCCAGGTTCTCCTGCACGTCCACATAGGAAACGTCGATGGACTTGGTGGCGGCGTTGTAGGTCAGTCGTAGGCCCGAGTTGTGCAAAATCGGGTTTCCTTTGAGCAGGGTTTTTCTAAGGTCGTCCAATTCTTTCCAAGGCATGGTTTCCACGGGCAGGTTTTCCAAAGCTTGTCGAATCTTTTCCAGGCGAAGGGCCTTTTTTTCAGGGGCCACGGCGGCCAGCAGTGGATTGAAATTGATGATGCGATGGGGGCTCACTTGTACCGTCACCCAAAGGAGTTTCAAGCCGCATTCCGGGCCCAGGGAAGGAAAGAGATGGCCTGTGCCGTGAAATTCCGTTTGCTGAAACTGGCGAAAGAAAAAGGTTGCCGGGGTATAGAACTGTCGTGAAGGCGGGATCGAAAGCGATCGACCATGTGGGCCAGTTGCAGCACCTGGTCAACCTGACGGATCTTGTCCGGATCGTAGTCGCAGAGCACTTCCCGTTCAAAGGAACCTTTGTCCAGAAATTCATGCCAGGTATTGAGGAAGTCGAAGAGGTTAAAGAATTTGAGCATTTCCCGCAGGGCCTTGTATTGCACACCGCCCATTTCACTGATGCGTTGGTCTTCCAGGGTGTCCCAGTCCATCTGCGGGTTCGTGGCCACGCGCACGGCATCGTGATAGATGCGAAACACCTCGTCGATCTGGACGGGGGTCAGAGGATGCCCGAAGGAAGCGGCAATCTCGGCGACGCTCATCAGCCGGCAGATGCGCAGTTTGTCCACGACGGTGTCCACTTGGGCGTCGACGGCCGCATCGGTGAGGGGTTTGAGGTTGCTGGCGGGCATTTTGCCGAGCACGATGCGGCTCATGGCGCTGTGCCCCGTGACGATAAGAACCATCTCTGTGAGTTGGGCGGGCGTGAACCCGTGCAGCGAGAGCTTTTCCAGATTTTCCAATAGAGGTGTCGAAGGGCCTTCAAGGTGGTCCGGGTTAAGGGTTTCTTCCACGGCCAACAGTTTGTCCAGCTGCCGCATTAGTTGTCGAACGGGCAAGAAAGCCTGCTCACTCAATTCCTTGCGCCGAAAAGGGTTGATCAAGCGGTCCCGTTCCACCTCCCCCACCTGGTCAAGCTGGCCGTCGCGAATCTGAATGAGCGCTCGCAAAACGTCGGCCACATAACGAAAGGAATTGCGATAGGATGCCGTCAATGTGGCATGGCATCCCATCATGCCGCTTTTCTTGGCACTTTCTTCGACTTCCTGGCGAGACACGGAAAGGGGACGCGGCATGCCGGTGAACACGCCGACATTCTTCGGCCAGGCCTCTTCATGCACGCGCAACCGGTTGAGCCAACCTGGGGAAGGCATCCAGGTGGTGATGGCATCCAGGAGGCGCATGTCAAAATAGGGGGCGAAGGCTTTTTCCCAGGGCATGCCCCCCCCTTTCGATAGGGGAACGGCAGGGGGTGACTCAGGTGCGGCAAGCGGTCGATGTCCGTTAAGGAAAGATCAAGGGGGTGCGGCACGCCGAGCGTTTCCTGGGCGAAGTCGACGGTGATGGGATCATGGTGCACATAGAAATGAAAATCCAGGGGATGGACGGAAACGGGATGCTCCCGTGAACTATAGCGTTGATGCGTCTTGAAAATGTGGGCAAAGAGCAAAAATTTCTTAAATTCTTCCTCCGAGAGGAATTCCACAGGGTAATGACCGGCGTCGGCCATACACCGTGGGCAGTCCGCAAGCACCAGAATCCTTCCGCCGGGTTCCAAAAGGTCGTAAATTTTTCCCGCCACATAGCCGGCGTACCGGAACAGGCGTCTCTTTTTACGCGCCGATTGTTGCGGCTTGGGAAGGGGTTGCCCGATGAGGTATTCGTAGGGGTCGCGAGGAAAGACAGCCACATCGAAAGAGCTGCGCCACGCCCGCAATTTTCGAATGTCATCAAGAATCGCAAGCCTGTGATTGGAAAGTCGAGCCGCCAGATCATGGGCAATCAGGTCTTTGCCGGTCGTAAAAAGGGCGACATCCAGGCGTTCCGACCTTGTGGCCCGCGCGTGGTCGGCGATCACCCTTTCCACCGCTTCAGCCTTGACGCGCACGTCCTGAACGGATTGGGCCACAAGGTTGATGGGAATAAGGTAGTAGCGTGTGCCCTGGTTGGAAAAGCGCATGAGAAGGCCCAGCTTTTTGTATATATTGTTCAGCCGATCCGCGTGGCGAATGATGCTCTGACGATCGTTCAAGTCGATGCGTTCGAGAAAGTCGTAGTCGTCGCCACTAAGCTTGTTTTGTTCCACCAGGCCAAAGCCGTAGGCGTTGCCGCCATAGCGGCTCATAAGAAATGACGGGTGATCATGGGCGGCAAAGGTTCCCATGGGAATGTCTTGCGGGTTGATGCCGTAAGAGGCATACTCGCTGGGATGAATGATTTGAAAAGTGGATTCAGGGGTCTTTGCCTCAGGGTGCCGGTTCTCGTTCATGAAAGACCTCGAAATGAAAAAGCCCTTGGCGCACGACATCTCTTTTTAGAACGTGCCCCAAGGCCGATCGTGGCGGTTTGGAATAGGGGGCTGGAAGATTTTGGCAAGGTGTTTGGCAGACACGCAACTTTCGAAGACGTCCTTCGCCCTGAGGATCGCTCGTTTGGGTTGCTTGGGCGAGGCCCCTTTGGCTCCAGGCACCGTAGCCACCGTAGGTGCAGGAATTCCTGGGGCATGGGTTTTGTCCATGTTGCCGCACGCGTGGGCGAGCCTGCTGCTTGGGCTCTTGTTTCTCGGGGCCTGCTGGGTTGCCGAAGAAGCGGAAAAGAGCCTGGGCCGCAAGGATCCTCGAGAAGTGGTGATCGATGAGCTGATCGGGTTCCTGTTCACCACGCTGGGTATGCCGGTCACAGCCCTGACAATGGCTTATGCCGTCTTGTACTTTCGCGCCATGGATATCCTTAAGCCCTGGCCGGTCTGTGCCTTGGATCGGCAACTGAAGGGGGGCTTGGGCATTGTGGCCGATGATGTGGCCGCCGGACTCTATGCTCATGGGCTTCTCGCGGTGACACTAGCCTTTGTCCAATCCTGATCGGGTTCGTGTCGGCGGGCGGGATGCCACAAGGGCGCCCAATGGGACAAGGCCGTCACGGCAGCCATACCGGCACAAAGCCCGATGGCATCGAGAACCACATCCCACACGCTGCAGAACCTTCCAGGAACCCAGCTCTGATGCCATTCATCGCTCAGGGCAAAAAGAATGCCGGGCAAAAAAAACCCACCCTCCAAAGGCCAAGGAACCGCGCCGTGCACGCACCGGAAGGCAAAACCAACCCCACAACATGGCCAAACAGGCATATTCCACGGGATGAAAGAGATTCGCCGAGACGGGAAGTCGAACGCCGGTCAATGGTTGATGAGACATGGCGGCGATAAAGAAGGCGTAAAGAACGTCTGGAACGAGGCGCATCCAATACGTTTGATGAGCTTTCTGGTTGTGGGTGTGTGCCCAAAGACAAAATCCCAGCCCCAGAGCCAGGGCCGACAAGGGCACTAGCCGCTCCAAATGATGCGGATCGAAAAACCCTTTGATCAGCATCCCTGCCGCAAGATGCAGGGCGAAGACGGCGGCCATGAGGTTCCATGGACAGGCGGTTTGCATCCAGCGCATTGCTGCGCGGAAAAAATGGATGGCGACCCTTGAGGCGGATCGGAACATGCAACCCTTTGCCGTTTGCTTAAGAGCGGGGTTTTTGTTAGCTTGCAAGAGAATTCGTGGCACAGGACAGTCTCCCTTACAAACTGCACACTCCAAAGAATACCTTTCTCGGCACAAGGGAGCAAAGGGTTTTATGACGGCCTCAAGAAGCCCGTACGAGAACACCTGCAGGAGGAGCGCCGCAAGCGGCGATGCCTGATCGCGCCTTGCGGCGCTCCTACAGAATGCAGCAAAACGACCCCCAAAAGCTATTCTCGGACAGGCTCTTAGAATGCAGTCGAGGGATTCCATGGAGCGTGAACTTCGGAGTGCTCGAGGGCTTTGAGAAGCGAATTTGCGAAGGGGCAGGCTTCCGCTGGGACAATGAAAGCTAAAGCGCCCCAGGCACTGGAGGTGGACAGGGATGCGACAGCGACTTTGGAAGGCGTGGGTTGTGGGGCTGAGCGTGATGGTGGTGATCCCTCACATGGCTTGGAGCCTTACAGAAGACGAAAAGAACAACATCGAACTGTATGAAAGGCTTTCTCGAGGTGTGGTGAACATCACGAGCACCGTACTCGAACGGGACTTTTTTTTCAATATCGTGCCCCGCCAAGGGGCAGGGTCCGGCTCGGTGATCGATGAAAAAGGCTATATTCTTACCAACCATCATGTCATTGAGGATGCGAGAAAGCTGGAAGTCACTCTTTATAGCGGCAAGAAATACGCCGCCAAATTCATCGGGTCCGACCCCAACAGCGACGTCGCCGTCTTGAAAATCGATGCGCCCAAGAAGGATTTGACCGTCATTCCCATGGGCACTTCCAAGGATCTAAAGGTGGGACAGAAAGTCTTGGCTATCGGGAACCCCTTTGGGTTGGGGCAAACCCTCACTACGGGGGTTGTCAGTTCCGTTGGAAGAACCCTGAGGGCGCCAGGCGGTGCACTGGTGGAGGACATCATTCAAACGGACGCCTCCATCAATCCCGGGAATTCGGGTGGCCCGCTCATCGACTCTTCGGGATTCATGATCGGTGTGAATACGGCGATCTTCAGCCCCATAGGCGCTAATGTGGGAATAGGTTTCGCCATCCCCATCGATACGGTGAAACAGGTGGTTCGAGAACTCATCGACAAGGGCTACTACAGTTACCCGTGGATTGGAGCCACCCTCATGACACTCTTTCCCGATTTCGCCGAAGCCCTAAAGCTCAGGGTGTTCCGGGGGGCCATGATTGTGGAGCTGGTGTCCGGCGGTCCGGCGGATAAGGCAGGTCTGCGGGGCGGAAAGACTCGAGTCCAGGTGGGGAATACCATTATTGTTGTTGGTGGCGACATCATTGTGAGCATAGAGGGGCAAGCGGTGGAAAGCACGGAAGATTTCATGAGGATTTTGCGGCGCTATCGGCCAGGGGACAAGGTGGCCTTGGATGTGGTCCATTGGGAAGGCGACCGAGACCGCGTCACCGTGGTGCTGGGAGAAAGACCTCGAGGGTATGGGATGAGGTAGGGGGTCTCGGCTGCGGTCTAGAAAAAGCGGATGGGTGGACAACGGTCGACACCGGGCACCCACTGAAGGCGAAGGAATGCTCAGGGGTTTTGAGAGCATTGTTCAACGCAAGAGGGAGGAGACGACCATGACCTACGAGACCCTAGTGGTGGACATCCGTTCGGATTACGTGGCGACCATCACCCTAAATCGACCCAATCAACTAAATACTTTCACGACACCGCTGGCCGAAGAGTTGACCCGGTCTTTGAAGACATTGGACGCTGACCCCGCGGTGCGTGTGGTGGTGATCAAGGGTGCGGGCAAGCACTTTTGCGCCGGCATTGATGTCAGTGAGTTGAGCGGCAAGTCGCCCATGGAACTGCGGGCATGGATTCAGCGTATGGAGACCCCTTTGGTGACCATCAGCGAGATGAACAAGCCTGTGATCGCGCAAGTGCACGGCGTGGCCGCGGCCAACGGCGCGGGCCTTGTCGCGGCGTGTGACTTGGCCATAGCTGCGGAAACGGCTCGATTAGGGCTGACGGCCATCAACGTGGGTTTGAACTGTGTGGGCCCCGTGATTCCTGTGTCCAAATCCGTCGGGAGGAAAACGGCGCTGGAAATGCTCCTCTATGGAGAGCTGCTGGATGCCAGGGAAGCCCTGGCGCGAGGGCTCGTCAATCGAGTTGTGCCCCCGGAGGAGTTGGATAAGGCCGCCCACGATTGGGCGGCTGTATTGGCGCAAAAAAGTCCCATTGCGGTGCAGATTGCCAAGAGAGGTTTTTACACGGCCGCAGACATGGAATACCACAAAGCATTTGAGTACATGAACGAGGTGTTTGCTCGGTTGTGCACCACGGAAGATACCAAAGAAGGCGTCAAGGCCTTTTTGGAAAAGCGCGCGCCGGTGTGGAAGGAGCGGTAGCGGCGATCCGGGGAGGCGGCGTGAGGAAGCGTCGCCAGCCGCGTAAGCGTTCTGCGTCCACGGGGCTCGACCAGAGTGAGCAAGGTCAGGCCGCACCGTAAAGTCGTAAGGGCCGTAAAGTTGCTGGGAATGGGGTGCCGTGAGGCACCCAACGTGAGGAAGGAGCCCATGAAAGCGAAGCATCTTTTGCCGAGGAACGGTCCTCGCCCTCTGGTGTTGGTCATTATGGACGGCATCGCCTGCGCGTCCCACACAGAAGGCAACGCTGTGGCCAATGCTTATACCCCTCACCTGGACTGGCTTTTGGCCCACTGTCCTTACACGTTGCTCAAAGCCCATGGAACCGCCGTGGGACTGCCCAGTGACGAGGACATGGGCAATTCGGAAGTGGGCCATAATGCCATGGGGGCGGGCAGAGTTTATGCTCAGGGGGCTCGGTTGGTGAATGAAGCTCTGGCCACAGGACGGCTGTTTCAGGGCAAGACCTGGCAAAGGCTGATGAATTATTGTCGAGAAAACCATGGCACGCTTCACTTTATCGGGCTCTTTTCCGACGGCAACGTGCACAGTCATTTGGACCATTTAAAAAGAATGCTGGAACAGGCCGCCTTTGTGGAAAAGATTCCCCGCAGCCGGTTGCACATTCTTCTGGACGGACGTGATGTCGGTGAAACCTCGGCGCTGGAATATGTGGTGCCTTTTGAGGCCTTTCTTGAGGCCTTGCGCCGAGAAGCCGGTGTGGACTACCGTATCGCCAGCGGGGGCGGTCGCATGGTGATCACCATGGACCGATATGAGGCCAACTGGGACATGGTGGCTCGAGGCTGGAAGACCCATGTGGCCGGGGAAGGCCGTTTTTTTGCCTCGGCCGTGGAAGCCATCGAAACCTATCGCAAGGAAATCCCCGGCGTCATCGACCAGGACCTACCGCCTTTCGTTATTGCGGATGCCCATGGGCCCATCGGACCCATAAGGGACGGCGATGCGGTGATTTTCTTCAATTTTCGAGGGGACAGGGCCATTGAAATCAGCAGGGCCTTTGAAGAAGGGGATTTTGACAAGTTTCCTCGAGAGCCTTACCCCATGGTGGCCTACGCGGGCATGATGGAATACGATGGAGACTTACATATTCCCAAGAGTTATCTCGTAGAACCGCCGCACATTGAGCAAACGGTCAGTGAATTTCTCTGCGCCGAGGGGTTCAAGCAGCTGGCGATCAGTGAAACACAAAAATTCGGGCATGTGACCTATTTTTGGAATGGAAACCGTTCGGGAAAGTTCAATGAAGCCTTGGAAACGTATGTGGAAATTCCCTCAGAACGCGTGCCTTTTGAACAGAGACCCTGGATGAAGGCGGCGGAGATCACCGACCGAGTGGTCCAGGACATCGCGTCCAAAAGCTATGATTTCCTGCGCCTGAACTTTGCCAACGGCGACATGGTGGGCCATACGGGCGTGTATCAAGCGGCAATCGTGGCCGTAGAAACGGTGGACCTCTGTCTCGGTAGGATCATCAAGGCAGTGCAGGAGGCTCAAGGCCTTCTTTTGGTCACAGCTGATCACGGCAATGCCGACGAGATGTATGAAATCGATAAGAAGACGGGCCGAGTCAAGCGCCATCTCAATGGGGAACCCAAAGCCAAAACGGCGCATACTCTGAACCCTGTCTGGTTCATCGTCTACAGTGGGTCTCCAGGGGTGAAGATGCGGTTTGACCCCAACGTGAAAGACCCAGGACTCACCAATATCGCAGCCACACTGATGCAGCTTCTGGGAGTGAACCCTCCGGATTTGTACGATCCACCGCTGCTGCTCTGTGAGTCTTGATGCGCAAGACCCGTAGGACGAGACAGTGGTCCCATGGACATGGCGAACGGAGGAGCTTTTGGAAAAGACGCTGAGGGGCGATCGAGCGCTCTTGAGACGCGTGGCCGCGCTGTGCGGGATTGAACCGCGCTATGAAGACGGGTGGGGCCAGCGCCATGACGTGAATGAGGAGACGCTCGAGGCCCTCCTTGCAGCTCTTGGCTATCCGGCGCAGAGCCCAAATGACCTGCTGGACGTCTTGGATGACCTTTGTGAAAGGGCCTGCCGGGCCGTGGTGGATCCCGTGCAGGTTGTATCCGAGGGAATACACCCCGTGGTCGTTGGCCTCACTGTTCCGGAATCCTTGGCTTATGGTCGATATCGATGGCACCTTCGGCGTGAAGATGGATCGGAAGCTCAGGGGGAGGGATTCCTTTCGGCAGTGTCCAGCGTGGAGGACCGGGGATTCTTGGGAAAGCCATGTCTTCGGCGCCTTCTGTATCTTTGGGAACCCGTGGCCTGCGGGTATCATGACCTGGAGGTGCACCTGCATGGGCCTCGTGGGGAGGTAACGGCGCGGCAGCGCCTGATCATCGTCCCGCGCCGGGCCTACCTGCCGGAAGCCTTGCGAGGGGACGGAAAGGTGTGGGGCATTACTGGGCAGCTTTACAGTGTGCGCTCAGCAAGAAACTGGGGAATTGGTTCCTTTTCCGATCTGAAGACGCTTATCGATTGGGCGGCCGACCTTGGTGCCTCCTTTGTGGGCATCAATCCTCTGTGCCTCTTGTTTCCGGAAGATCCGTCCAAGGTGAGTCCTTACGGGCCGTCCAGCCGCCGATACCTGCAGCCTTGGTATATCGACGTAGAAGCCGTTCCGGAATTTGCGGAATGCGAAGAGGTGCGCCGCTGGTGCGGGCAAAGGGACTTTCAGGAGGCGTGCCGTGCGGCCCGGGACTCGTCGCTGGTGGACTACGGGCGTGTGTGGGCTTTGCAACGCGAAGCTTTGCAGAGGCTCTTTCAACATTTTTGTGAGCATCATCTGAGAAGGGGATCTGAGCGGGCCCGAAGTTTTCAGGGCTTTGTGAGCCAGGGAGGGCAGGATCTGGAAGACTACGGCGTCTTTCACGCTCTGGACGCCCATTTTCGAAGGATCAACGCCGCCGTGTGGGGATGGACTCTTTGGCCGAAGGCATATCAAGACAAGACAAGCACGGCGGTGCGACGGTTTGCGTTGGAACACCGAGACGCCGTAACCCTTCATCAATACGTGGCGTGGATCGCTCGAGAGCAGCTGGCAGCCTGCGGGCATCGGTCATGGGAGAGGGGTTTGGCCGTTGGGATTTATGGAGATCTGCCCGTGGGTGTGGACCCGGCCGGGCTGGACACCTGGCTGGATCCTCACGTGTATGCCCTGAATGTGCGTCTGGGAGCGCCGCCGGACGCCTTCAACCCCGTAGGACAAGAATGGGGCGTTTGCCCCATGGTGCCGCAAAGGCTCAGGGACGAGGCTTATGAACCCTTTGTGGCCATGGTGCGCGCCAACATGAGGGAATTCGGCGCTCTGCGCATAGATCATGTCATGGGGCTGATGCGGCAGTTTTGGATTCCGGCAGGAAAAGACGCGCGCTTCGGAGCCTATGTGCGCTATCCATTGGAAGATCTGCTGGGCATTGTGCTTTTGGAGAGCGAGAGAAATCAGTGCCTCATTGTGGGTGAGGATCTGGGAACCGTGCCGCAACGGATTCGAGAGGCCATGGCCGAGCGTGGTCTTTTTGGTTGTCGGCTGTGTTTGTTTGAAAGAAGCGAAGACGGATCGTTTCCTTCACCGCAGGACTACCCTTTATATTCCATGGTCTCTTTTGCCACCCATGATCTTCCCACTTTGGAAGGCTTTTGGCAGGGAACGGACTTACGGCTTCGAAGGCGTCTTCAGCTCTACCCTAGTCCTCAGGTTCGCAAGGGGTTGGCGCGACGACGGGTCGCGGATAAAAAGGCGTTGCGTGTTCTTTTGCGTTCCTGGGGACATCAGGAAGAACCTCTTTGCATGTCAAAGGAAAGGGCGGCGAAGGAACACTGCCGTGCTCATTCACGAGCGGCGGCGCTTTATCGTTATCTGGCAGCCTGCGGATCAAAACTCTTGGCCGTGTCTTTGGAAGATCTCTCCGGCATGACCGAGCAGGTCAATGTGCCGGGAACGGTCCATGAACACCCCAACTGGCGTCGAAAATTGCCTTTCCCGATGAAAACCCTGCAAAATCACCCGCGGGTTCGAGCTATTGTCTCGGCCGTTGACGAGCACAGACCGTGAGCGCTTAAAAACCTGGGCGCTCTACGAACACTCCGTTCGGATGCGGCCGTCTTGTCCCTTTTTTCTGAAGCGCAGCTTGAGAGCTTGTCGGAGAATGGCTTTTTGGGGCTCTTCTTGTTGCATTCAGCAGGAGCGGCGCACGGCACGATAAGGCATGGCGGCTTGCGGCGTTCCTACTGAAGGTGTTTTTGGACGAGCTTCCAGAGAGCCTCCAGAGAGTGTTTCGGACGGCTCGGCCTTTTGACTTCTGAAAAATCCATGTCTCAATATTAAAAAATTCCCACAAACTTGAGGTGCGTTATGAAGCTTCACCTGGAGGAAGACAAGGATAGGGCATCGCGCAAACTTCCGGTGCCGCTGGTGGTGGAGGTGCTTCCGGGTCAGGCGGCCGAAGGCCTTTTGGAACTGTTTGAGCCGGGAACCTACGAAGGCCGAACCTTGCAAGAGCTTGTGCATGCCGTGCTGTCGCGTCAGGATCTTTCGGTGGAGGAACGAGAAATTCTGGAGGAAATCGTGTTTCAGATGGAAAACGGTGTGCTGTTGTGCGCCGGGCGGCCTGCGGAAGGTGATCCCTTGGAAAGAGCGCGAGTGGAGGAGACGGAGGAAGGCGAAAAATATTATTACGTGGCCGTAAGGGCCCTGAGGCCTCAAGAAGGGGGAGCCCCAAAGGGTGAAGCGACCGGGAATGGCCGCCGGCGGACCACTCGAGGGGCGCGCTTTTTCGACAACATTGAGGTTGCTCTCTTGGACCGGGAACGGATGTTCCTTCCCTGTCCCATGGATCCACAGATTTTTGAAGAGCTGACCGCGTTTGAGCCATCCTCCGGGGCTGCCGAACAGGGGGGGCGACCTTGCCTTCGGGCCGCGGATGATCTGGCATGAAGGCACCGTCTACGTGGAGACTGTGCCCTAGGCGGATGTGGTGCGACACGCTCTTGAGCTTTTTCCTCACTTGGCCTGAAAGCGACGTAGGGCATGGTTTCGAGACCTGCGCACGACTCAAAGGCCAGGGGTCTTGAGTTTCGATGCCCAGCATATGCAGATGCTCCTTTTTGAAGTGCTTCCCCGGTTCGTGCGGGTCCCGTCCAACATCAAGTCGGCGCGAAACAGGGCGGCGGCCCTGGCGGCCTGGTTGGCGCAAAAGGTGCCCGTGCCGACGCGATACTTTCGGTGGGCCGAGGAGATGGGGGCTCTCCATGAAGTTGTGAAGGCGCGGACGACGTGGGCCCCCGAAAACGTCATGGAGGAGGACTCAGGGCAAAGGGTTTCAGTGCATGAATTGATGGAAGCTGTGGAGGCGGCATTGACCAGGCAGTGGGAAGAAATGGTCCTTGCCCAGCACAGCCGGATTCGAGAGAGCATGCGTTTGTTTGCCCATTTGCCTGTGCCGGCGCGGGCTTTGATCTTGTATGTGTTGACTCAGGGGGCGCTGGAAGTCCAAGGATTTGGTTTTTTTCATAGACCCTTTGATGGAGCATTAGTGGTCTACCAAAGGACGGGCCGCTACGCCCTCATGGATTATTACCAGCGGCTCTACCTTTTTGCGGACTGCCGCGTGGCGGTGTCCACCATGGACTTGTGGCCTGTCGTGGTGGAAAAATACAAGCATCCGCTACTTCCGCGCCATCAGCCGTGGCAGAGGATTTGCCTCGGGCGTTCGCCGCGGGGACGAACGTTCAGCGCACCAGACATCTTTCGGTCCATCGAGGACGGACTCAACGCCCTGTATCACGGCTACGACGCCAGAAAAAGAAACGGCTATCACAGTCTGGATCGGCTGAGCGGCATGGAGCGCGAGATTCATTTCGACGATCTGAGGGTTTCTGCGCAAGATGCACGGCTCTTGGAAAACATTCCCGTCACCAACGCCTGGGCCTAGGCACAAGAGAGATCGGATCAAGCAACACAGGGCTCGGGAGACAGGGCCGACGGCCTTTGAACCGAACAGCTTCACAAGGCTGGTGAGGATCCTGGAACGCGACCACCTGCGCCCGGAAAGATCTTTTGCTCGCGCTGGATTAAGAACCCGTGGATCACACGGTGGCCCAGGCTTTTAGGCAGGGCGAGATACGAAAAAACATGGCGGACGGTGCGCTGTTTGCCCTTGTGGATCCGCACAGCTTTCTTTGTGTCATGGAACTGCTGAAGCGCATCGACAGCCCATACCTTCCATGGGCAGCCTCGCGCGCGGACCTTCTGCTGAGCCGTCCGCTTTATGCCCTGAAATCCACCATACCGACGGCAAGACTTTCTCGACACAGTTTTGCGTTCCTTTACCGCTACTATGCCGGGAAGTGCCGAGGCAAGGAGATGCGTGATGGCGGAACCCCTGGCTCCTGAAAGTCGATGGAAAATCCAGGAAAAGATGGATGGTGTGCGGGACCGCAAGACTTTGCAAACCGTGGAGCACATCACCCGCTTTGACAAGACGCCGTCGCAATTAAAGGCGGAAATGGATCGCTTTGTCATCGGACAGGAGCGGGGCAAGAAGATTCTGGCCACGGCCATCGCTTATCACTACCGGCGACTGGGCACGGCCCTTCGGGACGCGGCGAGCCAGGAGGGTGGTGATGTGGAAAAGGCCCTGCAAAGGGTCAAAACGCCCAAAGCCAACATTTTGATTGTGGGCCCGACCGGCTGCGGCAAGACCTACTCGTGTGAAGTGGCGTCTCGATTGGTGGGTGTGCCCTTTGTGGTGGAAGACCTCACCAAATTCAGCGAGACCGGCTATGTGGGGCAAAGCGCCTCGGACATTTTGGTGGACCTTTTGGTTTCGGGAGGTGGGCACACTTTGACGGCGCAAACCGGGATGGTGTACCTGGACGAGATCGACAAAATCGCCTCAGAAAAGACGCTGACAAAGGATGTTTCGGGTAAGGGCGTGCAAAAGGGCCTCCTCAAGATTCTTGAAGGCATGGAAAACACCATTGAATGGGGCAGAGACCGCCTGACTTTGTCCACGCGCCATGTGCTGTTCATTGCCGGTGGAGCTTTTGAGGGTTTGGAAGAGATCGTGCGGCAACGCATGGAACGACAGGGGCTGAAGGGTTTGTGGCGCGAGTATTTATTGCCGGACGATTTGGTTCGCTACGGCATGGAGAGGCAGCTCATGGCCCGATTGCCTGTGCGCGTGGTGTTCAATTCGCTGACCACGTCGAACTTAAAGGATATTCTCATGAAAAGCGAGGACAGTCCCCTGCAGGCTTTTGTACAGGATTTTGAAGCGTGGGGGATTCGGTTGCGATTGACGGATGAAGCGGTACTAGAAGTGGCGCGACGCGCCGAGCAGGAAGGGGTGGGAGCACGGGGACTCACCAGCATTTTGCATCGAGTGCTTCTGGATCCTTTGTTTTCCTTGCCGGGAACACACACGGGGGACTACGAGGTGAACGCCATGCACGTCAAGGCAGCCTTGACTTGAGGAAGGACCGGGGGGATGCGCCTCAAGAAGCTCTCCAATCTCATGAGGTCTGCCTTACTGGAAGTGCCGTTGGGCAGCCTGCCGGATTGCGTGCACATGACCGGGTATGCGCGAGACAAGGCTTTCGCCGTTTCCGCAGTGGTGCGGGAACTTTTCGGGGAAAGTTATGAATGGTACGGGTTGACCTTGGGTGAAGAAGCACGTCCCGAAGTCATCACGGACATCGGGCTGCCTCGCAATGCCGCCAATCTGCTGCAGTACACGCGTTTGGAGACGGGGGATCTGCTCGCTTTTCAGGAAGAGCTGGGCGCGGGCCGGCTCATCAACGGTTGGATTCATTCCCACGGAGACCTTCAATACCATGGATTTTCTCCCGTGGACGAAGCCAATCATCGCACGGTACTTGAATATGTGGCCTTAAGGGTGCGGCGCCCCGTGGTGAAAAGGGAAATCCGCATTGAAGGCCTCACGGTCCTCGAGGATACAGTCTGGGACCCGGAGCAGCTCAAGGAAGGGCAGGTGACGGTGTTGACCGACGGTCCTGCGAGGAGAGCCCGCATCCTTGAGACGGTGTACGGCTCCTTTTGTTTTGCCGTGGTCATCGGCGATGGGGGATGGATGCAGTCTCGAATCGTGACCAAGAGGCGCGGGATTCTGACGGGACTGACGCTGTACGGAAACACAGAAGCACCGCTTGAAGTGCTGGAACCCATGCGAGAGCTCACGGCCCTCGAAAGGGACAACCTGAGGCAAGAGGTGCAACGAAAGATTCGCCCGGCCGGCTCAGATCCTCCCGAGCACCTGGAAAGGCTCTGATGGGTTGGTGAGGACCCTGGGCTGAAAAAAATAGCGCGCCGGAAAGGCCACGTTCGGGGTCCATGGGCGCTGTCAAATGCCGAGGATCTTGATAAGGACGCGCTTACGCCGGCGTCCGTCAAATTCGCCGTAAAAGATTTGTTCCCATGGGTCCAAGTCCAGACGACGGCCGGTGATGGCCACCAGCACTTCTCGGCCCATGATCTGGCGCTTGAGGTGGGCGTGCCGTTGTCTTCGCCGGTGCGGTTGTGTCGGTAGCGACTCACGGGTTCATGGGGAGCGAGTTGTTCCAGCCATTGCTCGTAGTCCTGGTGCAGGCCGGGCTCGTCGTTGTTGATGAAGACCGAGGCGGTGATATGCATGGCGTTGACCAGTGCCAAACCTTCCTGAACGCCGCTGGCCCGAACAGCCTCTTCCACTTGGGGTGTAATGTTCACAAAACCTCTTCGGGACGGGACGTGCATCCAGAGTTCCTGGCGATGGCTCTTCATGGTATGGACCCTCCTGGGCAATGGGTTGTCGAGGACGGATGGGGCTCATCGCATCCCCAAGACGCTAGCATGGAACCCGAAGGGAGAAAAGGGGCGCGTATTATGACCTATGGGTGTTCCACGTGGAACAGTGGCGGAGTGCCCACCGGGCGTCCCGTTCTGCCGAAAACCATGAAATGGCGGCAGAACAGCATCCTGTTGCCGCACCTGGTCTGGCGAGCCTGCGTTCCTTTCGAATCCGCCGCGGATGGACGGGGGTGCCTATCACGAGGAGTTCGCCTATGCAAGAGGCCATGATGCCGAAAAGTGCCCGTTTGGACGGGCAGGTGGCGGTTGTTTCCGGGGCCGGTCGAGGCATCGGCCGCGCCGCCGCTCTATGCCTGGCGCGTGCCGGAGCACGAACCATTCTTGTGGCTCGAACATCGGCGCACATTGAGGCGGCGTGTGAGGCCATTCGCGCGGGCGGTGGGCAGGCGGAGGCCATGGTGGGGGATGTTTCTGTGTGGAGCGATGTGGCGCGACTGGCGGACCAGGTCGTTTCCATGGCCGGCCCGCCGCACATTGTGGTGGCCAACGCGGGCGTCATTGACCCTGTGGGCGACACATGGACCGTTTCCCCCGAAGAATGGGCAAAAAACCTTGCCGTCAACCTCACAGGAGTCTTTCACATGGTTCGAGCGTTCCTGCCGGGCATGGTCGAGGCCGGCCGAGGGGTGTTGATCATGACTTCCAGCGGCGCCGCCGCACACCCTGTGGCCGGGTGGAGCGCTTACTGCGCCGCCAAGGCCGGCCTGGTCCACTTTGGCAAAACCCTTGCCGAGGAAACCCACAGAGCCTGCCCGAATCTTCGCGTGCATCTGCTCTACCCCGGCATTGTGGATACGGCCATGCAAGAACGGATACGCCTCATGCCTCCAGAACGTTTCCCGGACGTAGAAAAATTTCGGGCTTATCAGCGTCTCGGCCTCCTACGGCCTGTGGAAGAACCAGCGGCTTTGATCTGGTGGCTCGCCACCCCCTTTGCTTGGGATTATCATGGCCGAGTGGCCGCTTTGGATGATAATGAGGTGCGCCGGCGCATGGCTTTAGACCTCGGGCTCTCATTGTTCCCCCCTCGCGGTACCCTGCCCTGAAAACGCCGACTCCTGGCGAACCCTTCCGTTGCCAACCCTATGACGGGGCGCTTGACAAGGCATCGGGGGCTTGACTATAAGCAACAATTCGCGTCCGGAATGCGCGCCGAGAAGAAACCTGAAGCGCCATGGTCTGTTGAAGCAAGCGCCTCCGGGTTGACTCATAGAAAAAAAGGGGAAGGAAAGGTCGATGAAACGCACATTTCAGCCTCACAATTTGCGTCGCAAACGCACGCACGGGTTTCTCGTCCGCATGGCCACCAAGTCGGGCCGAGCCGTCATCAACCGGAGACGGGCTAAGGGACGCAAACGTCTGTCCGTGTGATGCGTTCTGGACACGGGGCGGTCGTGCCGGCCACAAAGAGATGTCGTCCCCTATCCTTTCGTCCTGAGGAGCGCCTGAGAAAGCGTTCGGAATTTTTGAGGGTGAAAAGCGAGGGGCGGAGACTTTCGTGCGGTGCCTTTGTGCTCAATGTGGCGCCCAACAGACTGCTGCACCATCGCCTGGGGCTTGTGATCCAGAAAAGATACTGGAAAGCGGTCACGAGGAATCGCATCAAGCGACGCCTTCGAGAATGGTTTCGGCATGCCAAGCACACCCTGCCGCTGCCGAACCTGGACATTGTGGTCATCGCCCGCCCCGGCGCCGAAACGGTGACCCCAGCGCGCATGGCCGACCTTTTCAGGGAATGCTTGAAAAAAGGCGGTTTACGAATGGCATGATGAAACGCCTGGTCTTGTATGCTCTAAGGGTCTATCAAGTGTGCCTGTCGCCCTTCCTTGGAGCCCACTGCCGATTTTACCCGTCTTGTTCCGCTTACATGTATCAGGCCATTGAAAGGCACGGCCTTGTGGCCGGCGTGGTGCTGGGAGGCCGTAGGCTTCTCAAGTGTCATCCCTGGCATCCCGGCGGCTTCGATCCCGTGCCGCACACTTTGGGGAAGTCTACGGAGTGATTTTCATGGAAAAAAGAGCCTTATTGGCGTTTGCCCTCTCCATGGCCGTCTTGTTTCTCTGGGAAATGTTCCTTTCTCCTCAACCGGCCCGCAAGCCCGAATCCACTGCCGTTTCCCAGACTGCAAACCCGGCCAAGCCCGAGACCTCTACAGCTCCTGCGGCTCCTTTTGTCCCGTCGGAGGCTTCCAAGGGTGTCGATTGGTCCAATGTTCCGCAGCAACACGCCGCCGCCGTGGCGCCTACGTCCAAGACCTGGGTCGTGGACACCCCCCTTTACACCGCCCGCATTGCGGCTGCGGGAGGGCGTATTGAAAGCTTGACACTGAAAAAACATCGACAACACGTCGACCCGGCTTCCCCCCTTATGGACCTCATTCCGTCCAAGGGATCGGGATATTATCCTCTGGCGGTGGATCTGCTGCAGCATGGTCAGTGGCCCCTGGCCACCATGGCCTACGAGGCTGATGCGCCTGAAGAAATTCGTTTGAGCCCGGGCGATGGGGAAAAGGCACTGATTCTTTCCGCCGAAATTCCAGGGGCCGTGCGTGTGCGAAAGGTCATGCATTTTTCGGAGGACACCTACACCGTGAAGGTGGAGGTCTCCCTGACCAACCTCTCCGAGACGCCGCTCACAGACCAACTGGGTCTCAGTTCCTACGCCATGCCCTTTGACGAAATGCAATCGTCCTACAATCAGTTCAAGGTCACCGTATTGAAAAACGGCCGCTTGGAACACTTCAACCAAAAGGACCTGAAAAAGGAAACCCCCGTTCTCAAACCGCCTTTGCGCTGGGCAGGTTTTGAGAACAATTACTTCCTACAGGCTCTGATTCCTGGTGCCGAGCAGCACTTTCAAGTGGCGACACGGCTGCTGGATCCGGCGTCCGGCTTGATCCAATTGGTGTATTTGACCGATCCTTTTACAGTGGCTCCCGGGGCCGCCGTGACAGTTTCGAACACCTATTACTGGGGCCCAAAGGAATTGGAAGCCCTGAAGCGGGGCGACCCGAGGTTGGAACGCGCCTTGGATTTCGGTTGGTTCAGTATTTTGGCGAAGCCCTTGCTGGTGTTCCTCAGATGGTTAAACCACTACACGCACAACTACGGAGTGGCCATCATCATTTTGACCGTCATCATCAAAATTCTCTTTTGGCCGCTCACCCACAAGAGCTTCAAGTCCATGCAGGTCATGAAAAAAATTCAGCCCAAGATGGCTCAGATTCGAGAAAAGTACAAAGACGACCGCGAAAAGCTTAACCAGGAACTCATGATGCTTTACCGCACCTACAAGGTGAACCCTCTGGGTGGCTGCCTCCCCATGGTGCTGCAGATTCCGGTGTTTTTTGCCCTCTACCGCATGCTCTATGGCGCCATCGAATTGCGCCATCAACCCTTTTGGCTCTGGATCAACGACTTGACGGCACCGGATCGATTGTCTGTGGGTTTTGAGTTGCCGTACATCGGAGGGCTTCCCGTTCTGACCCTGCTCATGGGCGCGAGCATGTTCATTCAGCAAAAGATGACGCCTTCGGCTGGGGATCCCCGACAGGAAAAACTCATGTTGATGATGCCTGTGATTTTTACTGTATTCTTTATCAACTTTCCGTCGGGTCTCGTGCTATATTGGTTTGTGAACAATGTCCTGTCCATCGTGCAGCAGTACTGGATCAACCGTCAGGCATAACCAGGCGCCTCTCCGCTTCAAATTGGCGATCGCGCGTGCGCTTCGGGACGACAAACGGAGGAGAGTATGCCAGCGCAGGAATTTGAAGGGAAAACCCTTGACGATGCCATTCAGTTGGCCTGCGAGGCGTTCCAGCTGCCTCAGGAAAAGCTAGACATCGAAGTCCTGTCCAAAGGCTCTTCAGGCATCTTTGGCATTGTCGGGGCCCGCAAGGCGCGCATTCGCGTCACCCCCAAGGAAACGCCTCTCGGCAAGGCGTGCGACCGGGCCAAGCAGGTGCTCACGGAAATCCTCAAATATGTGGACGTTCCCACCGTTGTGGAAAGCGAAGTGCGGCAAGAGAGCGTCTATCTGAACATCGTGAGCAATGGCTCGGGGCTGCTCATCGGCAAGAGGGGCAAGACCCTCAATGCTTTGCAGTATGTGGTGAGCAAGATTGTCAGCCGAGAGGTGGGCGACAATGTGCCTGTGATCGTGGACACCGAAAACTACCGCTCCAAACGGGAAAGCAACCTGACCGAAATGGCCTTACAGCTGAGTGAGCGGGTCAAGAAATATCGACGTCCTGTGACCACGGGCCCCATGAACGCTCAAGACCGACGCATCATTCACATGGCTTTGAAAGAAGACCAGGGTGTTCGCACCAAGAGCAAGGGCGAAGGCAACCTGCGTCGGGTGGTTATCTACCCGGCTAAGAAAACGAAAAACATTCCAGACTCCATGACCGAAGCGAAATCCAACGCACAGTGAGCGGAGGCTGCATCCGCGCACGATGGACAATGCCTGCCGATCCGAGACAATTTGCGCCATTGCGACTCCCATCGGCATCGGGGGCATCGGGATCATCAAAATCAGTGGGCCCGATGCCCTCATCCTTCTCCAAAAGATCTTTCGGCCCGCCCGCGCCACGTCTATACCACCCCCGTCCCACAAACTGATCTACGGCTGGATCGTCGACCCCAAAACGGGAAATCTCATTGACGAGGTCCTGGCCAGTTACATGGCCCGACCTCGATCCTACACCGGCGAAGATGTGGTAGAGATCAACTGCCACAGTGGTTACGCCGTGCTGCGGCGCATTCTAGACCTGGTGCTGGCCCACGGAGCCAGGTTGGCTCGTCCCGGAGAGTTCACCCTGCGAGCTTTTTGGCACGGCCGTCTGGACTTGTCCCAGGCCGAAGCCGTCCTCGATCTGATTCACGCTCGATCGGATAAGGCTCTGGAAGCCGCGGGAAAACAGCTTCGCAAGGGTTTTGGGGAGCAGGTCTTGCGGTGGCGTGAGGACGTGCTGGAGCTTGAGGCCCAGTTGGAGGCCTTCATGGATTTTTCTGAGGATCTGGAAGCCGAGGACGCCTCTGCGCTTGAGGCCGTGGCACACCACGTGGAACGGAATGTCCTTCCCGCCTTACGGCGAATTGTGGATCGGTATGAGCAAGCCCGGGTGCTTCGCGAGGGCCTTTCCATGGTTCTGGTGGGAAAGCCCAACGTGGGCAAGTCCTCCCTTCTCAATGCCTTGGTGGGGCAAGAACGCGCCATCGTCACCCCCATCGCGGGCACCACGCGAGATGTCATCGAGGATGGCTTTCTTGTTGGGGGGGTGTGGGTCCGCGTTTTGGATACGGCAGGCATTCGGGAAAAACCGGACATGATCGAATCCTTGGGCATCGAAAGGACCTTGCGTTCGGTGGAGGAAGCCGACGTGGTGGTATGGATCGTGGACCAAAGCCGACCCCTGGATGCCGATGACGATCGCATTGAGGAAAAGACACGTCACAAAAGGCGATTGGTGGTCCTGAATAAAAGGGACTGTCCCATGGAAACCAACGCGGAGGACTTGAGGGCACGCTATGGCCTTCGAGATGCCATCGTTCCCTTGTGTGCGCACGATCCCGATGATATCGAGCGATGGAAGCGATTTCTGGAAACGGAGGTGCTTGAAGACATTTTTTTAGGGCTGGAGCCGGCTTTTGCTGTGAATGCGCGGCATAAGGAGTGTCTGGAGCGCGCCGTGACGGCGCTTGAGCGAGCCGTCCAGGCGGCTCGCACGCAGGGGCTGCCGGAGTTGGTGTCCGAGGACGTGCGCGCGGCTCGAGCTGCCTTGGAAGAGATTCTGGGCCTTCACGTGGACGATGCGGTTTTGGACCGCATCTTCGCACGATTCTGCATCGGCAAGTAAACCTCTCGGGATCTTGAGACGGTGAGCGCGGCAAAGGATCGCACCTGTGGGGAACTCCTGGTCCGCCTTGCGGCCGAGTGCGGGCTGCATGTATCGGCCGATGAGGCCGCCCAGTGCTGCCGCCATTTGGAATTGGTGGCGTTTTGGAACCGACGTGTGAATCTCACCCGCATCGTCGGCGTGAAGGCCGTCGTGCAACACGTTCTGGACAGCCTGATGCCCCGCCCCTGGCTGCCCCAGCATGGCATGGCCTTGGACATGGGCAGTGGCGCAGGGTTTCCGGGCATTCCCTTGGCGGTGACGTGTCCGCATCTTCATATGGTTCTTTTGGATGCAGACCGTAAAAAGGCCAGTTTCCTCAAGGTGTGCGCCGCCGAGTTAGGCCTGCGGAACGTGAGCGTGGTCGAAGGTCGCCTGGAGCAGTGGCCCTGGAAGCCGAAGGTGAGCGGTGACACTCAGGCCTGCAACACGAGGCACACCCCCGGGATGCCGTCTGGGGACTTTGACCTGATCACCATTCGAGCCGTGCGCCTTGACGAACCCATGCTGTACCGGCTGGGTGCCTTGGTGAAACCCGATGCCATCGTAGCGTACTGGTCCGGGTTTATGCCGCCGGCCAGCGTGCCGCACCACGTGCCTTTGAAAATACTACCCGACGCGTCCCTCGCCGAGGGACGCCGGGTGCAGCTTCCCAAAAAGGGTGGAAAGACCTTGTCTATGGATGAAGGTGTGGCCGGGGTGAAAATCGAAGGTTTCTTGGAACGCCTAGAGGACCGGGTGTACAGGCTTCCCGGCCTGGATGAATCCAGGCGGCTTTTGCGCTGGAGACGTCGCACCTCATGATCGAATTTCTTGAACCACGCGGCTTCGACTCACACGATCCTGCAAGGCCTGAAGTGGCTCGCTGATGCGCACCGGGTAGACCTTTTCCGGCCTGAGCTTCTTATAGTCCTCGGGCAACCGTTCCCAGTCGGCTTGAAAACGCGCACGGATTTCGCTCAGAGATTCCTCCGCAACGGTGCGCCGGCCTTGGACCACGACGGGCACAAGGAGCGGTTCGGCTCCCGGGTGGTTTTCCTGCTTGAGTCCAAGCACGTCATGTTCCATGAAGCCGGAGGGATCGTAGGAGCGAAACACCTGTTTTTCTCCGACCCACGTCATCTTTCCCGGGCTCAGTTTCAGCACCGGGCGGCCGTCGTATTCCACGAGTTTGTAAGCCATATCCAAATAAGGAGCGTCGGCGGAAACTCCCAATCGCGTGCCGATGCCAAAAAGATCGATATGCGCTCCGGATTGCAGCAACTCCTCCACGCGATATTCATCCAGATTCCCGCTGGCCATGATGGCCACGTCGGAAAAGCCGTGGCGACAAAAAAATTCCCTTACCTGAAAGCTCAATCGAGTGAGGTCACCACTGTCCAGCCGTACACCTCTCAATTTCTTTCCCTGAGCTTGCAGCTCTCGAGCGATGACTACGGCTTTTTCCGCAGCGCTCAAAGTGTCATAGGTATCCAGCAGCAACACCGTATTGTCGGGAAACGCAGCGGCATAGGCTCGAAAGGCGTCCATTTCATGAAGAAAACTGGTGATGTAGGAATGAGCCATGGTACCGAAAACGGGAATGCCGTACATCTGCCCGGCAAGAACATTGCTCGTGCCGATGAATCCTGTCAGATAGCTGGAACGCGCCGTTTTCAGCGCGGCGTCGACGCCGTGCGTGCGCCGCGGGGAAAAATCGATCAGAGATCGGCCGCGGGCGGCGTGCATGCACCGCGAGGCTTTGGTGGCAACCAGAATCTCTAGGTGCAGGGTGTTGATGATGAGGGTTTCCAAGAGCTGCCCTTCCACGATGGGCGCCGTGACTTCCAGAATGGGTTCATTGGGAAAGAAGATGCGCCCTTCGGGAATGGCCCGCACAGATCCCGTGAAACGCACGTTCTGCAGATACTCAAGAAACCCTTCGGGAAACCGGCCCAGAGAGCGCAGATAGTCGATGGAGCTTGCATCAAAATGGAAATCGTCGATGAGGGCAAGAATGCTTTGGAGTCCTGCGCAAACGAGATAGGCTCGCTGAGGCGGCAGGTCGCGAATAAACAGGCTGAAGGCGGCCCGTCCGTGCATGCCTTCTTTCCAGTAACTTGCCGCCATGGTGAATTGGTAAAGGTCGGTGAGCAGTTCCGGTCGATAGCCGTGCCAGAGCGGCATGAGCAAGGCCTCCTTGCCGGGTGGAGACAATGGTCAACGCACGGACGCGCCGTACACGCGTTCCATGCGTTTCAGGGCAAAGGCATGAAACTCAGGGTCAAAGTCAGCGACGGCTTGAGACGGCACCACCACCGCGTAATCCCGGTTGCGTAGATCCCCTACGGTATCCATGACGCAGATGGATGTGCACACGCCCACCACCCAGACCTCCTCGGGAGTATACTCTTTGAGGATTCGCTCCAGGTCGGTGCCGAAAAAGGCGCTGTAGCGGGTCTTGGGCACTGTGATCGCCTGGGGCAAAAGGGGGAGTTCGGGAATCACGGCCGCACCCCAAGTGCCGCGCACGGCATGACGGGGAAACATGCGGAATTCGGGATCATTCTGGGCATGCGCGTCCTGAACCATCACCACCAGGTGTCCGTCCTTGGCAAATGCCTCCATGAGCTGTTCCACGGCGGGAATGATGGCTCTGGCTGCTTCGCCGCAGTAAAGGGCGCCACGAGGATCGACGAAATCGTTGAGCATGTCGATGACCAAAAGGGTGTTGCGTGCCATAGCGAAACCTCCCTTTCACACTTCTTTAAAAATATTGTAACATAAACGCTCTCAGTATATTAAGCACTCTTTACCCTTATGGCTGAGGGAAGAGCATGCGGTTGGAGCGCATCGTGGTAACCACGCGGAACCATTACACCGGGGCCCAGGAACCCGTGGAGCTTCAATGGCGGGGGCGGTGTTATCGGGTGGTTGCCGTGGAAGATCGTTGGCATGAGGGCTTTGGTGCTGCCCATCGAGTGCCCATGCGTTACTATCGCGTGCTGGTGGACACGGGGGAACGTTTTTTGGTGCGCTACCACGAACTTTTTGACACCTGGAGTCTAGTGGTTTTGCCGCAGAAGGAATCCGCTCCATGACGTGCGTCATGGCCATTGCAAACCAGAAAGGCGGTGTGGGCAAGACCACCACAGCCATCAATCTGGGGGCGGCTTTGGCGGCCAAGGGCAAGCGGGTGCTTCTCGTGGATTGTGATGCCCAGGGTAACGCCTCCAGCGGCCTGGGTGTTCGTCTCGCCAATGCCGACGCCACCTTGTACGGTTTCCTGCGCCACGATGTGCCTGCTCCTTTGCAACAACCTATGGACAGCTTGCCCTTGTGGGTTCTTCCCTCAAACCCGACCTTGGCAGCCGCCGAATGGGAATTGGCGGTGCAAAGCGGGGGCGAGACGGTCCTGGCCCACAAGATGAACGGCATTCGGCAGGATTTTGACGTCGTCCTCCTGGACTGCCCGCCATCGTTGGGGCTTCTGACGCTTAACAGCCTATGTGCCGCACAAAGCGTGCTGATTCCCTTGCAATGCGAATACTTTGCTATGGAAGGTCTGACCCTGCTGCTGGAAACCATACGCAAGATCCGAATGCGATGGAACCCGGAATTGCGCGTTCAAGGCATTGTGCTGACCATGTTCGATCGACGCAACAACCTATGCCACCAGGTGGCTATGGAAGTGCGCCGACACTTGGGCGGGCGAGTGCTTAAGACCATGATTCCGCGGAACGTGCGCTTGAGCGAATGCCCCAGTCACGGGCTGCCGATCACCGTCTACGACAAGCATTCCGCGGGCGCTCGAGCGTACATGGCCCTGGCCGACGAATTGTTGGAAACGGAACACTGTGGTGGCTGAAAAGAAAAAAGGATTGGGACGGGGACTTCAAGACCTGCTGCCGTCCACCGACTGGCTGAAAAGGGAAGAGGTGCAAGTGTTCTACTGCCCTGTGGATCGGTTGAGCCCCAACCCCTTTCAGCCTCGACAAAGGGTGGAAGACGAGGCGTTTCGAGAGCTGGTGGATTCCGTTCGAGAAAACGGCATCCTGCAGCCCGTCCTGGTTTCACGCGGCCCGGAACAGGGGACCTACACCATTATTGCGGGAGAACGGCGCTGGCAGGCGGCTCGAGCGGCGGGGTTGAGCGAAGTGCCTGTGGTGGTGCGGGAAGCGACGCCTCGGGAAGCCTTGGAACTGGCTCTAGTGGAAAACCTGCAGCGCCAGGATCTCAACTGCATCGAACAAGCGGCGGCCTATCGGCGCTTACACGAAGAGTTCGGCCTCACCCAGGCTGCTATCGCTCAGCGTGTGGGTAAGGATCGTTCAACGGTCGCCAACATCCTGCGCCTGACCCAACTCCCCCAGGTGGTGCAGCAAGATCTCTTGGACGGTCGATTGACCATGGGGCATGCTCGAGCGCTTTTGGCCTTGCCCGACGATAAAGCTCGACTGGCGATGCGCGATGCCATTCTGCACAGCGATCTTTCTGTGCGCCAAACTGAAAAGCGGATTCACCTTTTGCTGCAAGGGAAAAAGGCCGCTGAGGCTCCCCTTTCACGTTCCCGATGGCAGGAAATGGAAAAGCGCCTGCGCCGCCATTTGGATTTGCCCGTTACGGTGCGGCGGCGAGGGGAGGCTGGGACCGTGACCATTGCCTACCGCGATACGCAACAACTCCAAAAACTTTTGCGTTACTTGGGTGTACCCGATGCAGGCGACGCGGATGATGGGGGCTCATGAGCCGGCTTGAAAACCCGCATCTTATTTTGGGGGGGGCGAGGAGCGGCAAGAGCACCTATGCCGAAGCGCTGGTGATGTCCATGGCCCCACCCCATCGGTATGTGGCCACGGCGCAGGTCCTTGACGAAGAAATGGCCCGTCGTGTACTGGAACATCGAGAGCGGCGCGGGACCATGTGGCGAACCATCGAATGCCCCGTGCATCTTGCGGACACTTTGCTGGCCTTGGATCAGGAACCCGCTCCAATTCTGGTGGACTGTCTCACCCTGTGGTACTCCAACCTTCTCCTGTCTCTGGAGGACCGCGCGGTCAAGGCTCATATTTCCTCTGTGTGTGACGTGCTCCATTCCGCGCGATCCCCGATGTTTTTGGTCTCCAACGAGGTGGGGTGCGGCATTGTGCCCGACAATGCATTGGCGCGGTCCTATCGGGATCTGGCCGGCTGGGCCAATCAGCGAGTGGCCGCAGCATGCCGTGCGGTCACCTATGTCATTGCCGGCATCCCCGTGCTCTTGAAGCCGCGATAAGGAGCCAGCTTCATGTGGAAGCCTCTCGTTTTCGCCCTTGGATTTCTCACGCGGCTTCGCCTTCGGGGGCAAGGCGCCACGATCTCTGGCAATGCGGACCTGGTGAGATCCCTTATGGCGTTTCCGGTCGTCGGGCTCTTCGTCGGCACCGTGCAGGCGGCGCTGGGATGGAGTCTTGGGTTTTGCTTCTCTTCGGAGCTCAGCGCCTGGTGGGTGGTGGGACTGGGGGTTTGGTTGACTCGAGGCTTGCATCTGGACGGTCTGGCGGATGTGGCCGACGGCATGGGTGGGGCTTATGAGCCCGAGCGGCGGCTGGCCATCATGAAAGACAGTCGTGTGGGATCCTTTGGCGTGCTTGCCTTGATCATGGGAGTCGGCCTCAAAGTGTTTTCGGTCTCGGGTCTTCTAGCGGCGCATTGCTGGTCCCCGCTCCTTTTGGTGCCTGCCCTGAGCCGCTACGCCATGGTGCTGTCCATGTACAAAGCGGTGTACGCTCGTGCGGAAGGCGGGCTGGGCAAAGCCTTTGTGGAGGGCTTGGGGCGTCGTGAAGTGTTTTGGGCCTCGGTGTGGGCCGTTCTCATCGCGATGGCCTTGGTGCAGCTGTGGGCTGTGCTCATGCTGGCGGTCGCCACGGCTTCAGCGATGGTCCTTCGAAGCGCGGCCAAACGATGGCTCGGAGGCATGACGGGGGATATGTTGGGCGCAGTGAACGAAGCGACCGAGATCCTTTTGTATCACGCGGCGCTGGTGATTGCCAAAGGGGTGGGGTCATAGTGGATCGCTCAAAGACATGTCTTGCCGTGTTGGCGGAACTCAAACGGCGCCCCGATGAAACTGTCTCCGGCAACGAGCTGGCCGCAGCCTTGGGCATTTCGCGCACGGCCATCTGGAAACATATCCGCACACTCCGATCTCGAGGCTACCACATCGAAAGCTGCGCCAAGAAAGGCTATCGATTGAGGGCGTGGAGCCATTCCCTGAGACCGGAGGAAGTGATTCCTTTGTTGCGCACGCGATGCTTCGGCCGCTCTTACGAGTACCACGAAACGATCGGATCCACCAATGATCGTGCCATGGATTTGGCTCGCACCGGTGCGCCTCATGGAACAACGATAGTGACCGAGGAGCAGACGGCAGGTCGAGGCCGGCTTCGACGGCCTTGGGCTTCCCCCAGGGGTTTGGGGCTTTACGTTTCCGTGATTCTGAGACCCGAACTGCCGCCGCGCCATGGTCCCGAAACAACCCTTGTGGCTGCTTTGGCTTTGGCTCGATCCCTCAGGGATCTCTATGCCTTGAACGCCCGCATCAAGTGGCCCAACGACGTTTTGATTTCGGGAAAAAAAGTGGCCGGCATTCTCACGGAAATGCACTCGGACCCGGACCGTATTCAGTTCTTGGTGGTGGGTGTGGGGGTCAATGTCCTTCACGGCTCTGAGGATCTTCCGGCTGACACCCTTTACCCCGCGACGTCTTTGGCTCTTGAGCGGGAAAAAGTTGTCGCTCTGCCGAGCCGTGAGGAGTCGTGGCCGTGGAGCCGGCCCCATGTGCTGGCGGGGTTTCTCAATAGCTGGGAAGAACTCTATGAGACCCACATGGCTCAGGGCCTCAAAGCGCTACGAGAGGACCTCATCAAGGTATCGGCTGTTTTAGGTAAAACGGTGTGCGTGCAGGTTTCGGAAGGTCTTCTAAGGGGCATTGCGCGCGATCTGACAGACGATGGCGCCTTGGTCCTGGAAAATCAGGCAGGAGAGCGCGCGACGGTTTGGGTCGGCGACATCCTGCACCTGCGGGAAACCGGGCAGGATGCGCCGGAACCGTTTTCGTCTTAGGCTTCTCGAATCTTTTCCATGGCCTCTTGGCGGCGCTTGCATTCGATGCACAAGGTCGTCACAGGGCGGGCCTTGAGGCGCTCGATGCCGATATCGTCGCCGCAGGCCTCGCAGATGCCAAAGGAACCATCTTCGATCCGTTGCAGCGCTTCGCGTATTTTGGTGATGAGCTTGCGTTCCCGATCGCGGATCCGCAGCATGAAGTTGCGGTCCGATTCCAGAGATGCCCTGTCGGTGGGATCTGGAAACGTTTCGCCTTCGTCGGCCATGCCCGTCACCGTCTTTTCCGCTTCCTCGATAAGCTCGCGCAGTCGCTGTTCGAGTATTTCTTTGAAGTATGCCAGTGTCTCTTGATCCATGGCAAGTCCTCCGCGCCCTGTCATAAAGGCCTGATCGCTAGCACAAGGCATGCCGTCTTGTAAAGCCTAAAATCATTGGCTTTGAGGCTTTGCAGCCCTCCTCCATCTCTGCTGGCGTTCAGGAGCCTTCCGACCATAGGTTTGGCAATGCCTTTTCGGCTCGATGCCGTAGGAGCGGCGCGAGGCGCGCTAGGCATCTTGCCTTGCGCTGCTCCTGCGGTAGCTGTTCTCAGACAAGCTCTTAACCCTGGGTATTTGAAGTCTTATCGGCTGTAAAGGTGCCGCTTCGCCCTCCGGACTTGTAGGTCAGCCGTATGTTCTCCAAAATCATGGACCGATCCAGCGCCTTGCACATGTCGTAAATGGTCAAAGCGGCGTGCGTGACGGCGACTAGAGCCTCCATCTCCACACCGGTGCGGTCAAAGGTTTTCGTTCGAGCCTCCACGCGCACACCGGGTAGTTTGGGGTCCGGTTGCAAAAAGACCTCAACGGACGTCAAGGGTAGAGGGTGGCAGAGGGGAATCAACTCCCACGTTCTCTTGGCTGCCATAATGCCTGCCAAGCGGGCCGTGTTGAACACGTTGCCCTTGGCGACCGTTCCTTCCAGGATGCGCTCAAGGGTTTCTATGGCCATGCGGACCTGGCCTTGCGCGCGAGCTTCCCTCCAGGTGGGAACCTTCTCGCTCACGTCCACCATTTTGGCCTGGCCTTGGCTGTCCAAGTGCGTCCACTGTTTGGCTTCTTCGGTCATGCGCCCTCCTGTTTTTGCGGAGTCTCTCGAAGCTCGCCCTGGAATCCCTTTTTCCCGAAAGCGCAGAAGCCTCGCCCGCTTCATTCGCAAGCCAAGTGTTCAGGTTTCCGGAAAAGTCCCCTCTGGGACTGCTCTCCAATAAGCGGCACCATGGGGGAGCGACACAGGCCGCCGATCCATGTCGCGCCGTGCCTTTCAGCCCCAATCGTGAGGGGATCCGGATCGTGACGCACCACATCATTTTTTTAAGTGCCTCGTAAGGGCGAAGATGTCAATTGTTGGCAAATCAGGGCCTTTCATTCTGGAATCCGGGCTCAGGAAGCATAAAGCCCGTCCTTTCCGGACGGGCTCTTTTTTTGGAATGGCGGAGAGAGAGGGATTCGAACCCTCGGTACCCCTTTTCGGAGTACACTCGCTTAGCAGGCGAGCGCCTTCAGCCGACTCGGCCATCTCTCCAGCCGACGCACGTTGTGGCGGAGGGAGTAGGATTCGAACCCACGGGCCAGCTCATCACCGACCAACGGTTTTCAAGACCGCCGCCTTAAACCACTCGGCCATCCCTCCACGGGGTGAATCTGAGTTGCGTCTGTCTACCATTCACCCTTTGCAGTGTCAAGAGAAGGCGAAACATGCAGAGACCTCCACCTCCGTGAACAAGACCCCGTTCGTGTGTTGACAAGGAGAGGAGCGCACTGTTAAGGGGGATGCGGGAGGAAGACACCGCACCATGACCAAACCTTCATGGCCCACCGATTTGCCGGTATTGCCTCTTCGCCACACCATGCTCTTTCCTGCCATGATTCTCCCTTTGTTTCTCTCCGATGCCAACGAAAAGGCGGTGCTGGCCGAAGCCGAAAAAACCGGACGATATGTTTTTTTGGGGGCATGGTGCGGAGAGGATACGACATGTGCCCGTGAAGAACCTGACCAGCCGTCGTGGAAGGGAGCTCTGGGCTGTGTGGCCCTGATTCTCAAGAACACCCCGATGGAAGACGGCAGGGTCAAAATCCTGGTTCAAGGTATTGCCAAGGCCCGGGTCCGCCGAGTGATGGCGCGTTCATCGGGACTGATGGTCCGCGTCGAGCCTTTGGTGGAAACGGACATGCCCCTTGAAAAAAGCCTTCTCCCGCTCGTGTCTAAAGTGCGCCAAATGGGCTTGAAGCTTTTCACGCTGCGGGGCATGCACGCCGCCGACGCCGAAGCGGTGCTTCAAGGCATCTCGTCCGCAGGCCGCCTAGCCGATTTTCTGGCCATGAATTTGCACCTGGATCCCCATCAGTGCTGTCGGTTGATGGCCGTGGTGGACCCTTCGGAGCGCCTGCGTGCTGTGGCCGAAGCCCTGGCGGAGGAGTTGCAAAAGGCTGAAGTGCAGCAGGAGATTGCATCCGAAGCCGAAACGGCCCTTCGGCGCCGTCAGAGGGAACGGTACCTGCGGGAGCAGCTCAAAGCCATCCGCCGGGAACTGGGCGAATGGGACGAGGACAAGGAGGAGTGGGCCTACAGGGAAAAGATTCAGGCGGCGGGCATGAGTGCTGAAGCTTATCAGGTGGCCATGCGGGAATTGGATCGCCTCGTGCTGATGCAAAGCGATTCGGCCGAAGCGTCCCTGGTGCGCACCTACCTGGACTGGCTCATTGAAATGCCGTGGCAGCGCACCACCGAAGACCGCCTGGATCTTGGGGAAGCGGCTCGAGTTCTGGACGCGGACCACCACGACATGGAAACCGTCAAAGAGCGCATTTTGGATTTTCTCGGCGCCTGCAGCCTGAAAGGCAGCGTCAAAGGATCCATTCTATGCCTGGTGGGGCCGCCGGGAGTCGGCAAGACGTCTCTTGGCCGATCCATCGCCAAGGCCATGGGACGCCGATTCGTGCGCCTTTCCCTGGGAGGGGTTCGCGACGAGGCGGAAATTCGCGGACACCGACGCACCTACCTGGGCGCTTTGCCTGGACGCATTATTCAAGGGCTGCGCCATGCCGGGACGAAAAATCCGGTGTTCATGTTGGATGAAATTGACAAAATCGGCACCGATGCTCGTGGAGACCCCGCAGCGGCACTCCTGGAAGTCCTGGATCCCGAGCAAAACAAGGCTTTTTCGGATCATTATCTCAGCGTGGCGTTTGATCTGTCCCAGGTGCTTTTTATTGCGACGGCCAACAGCCTGGAGCATGTTCCGCTGGCTCTGGCGGACCGCATGGAAGTCCTGACCCTTTCGGGGTACACGGATAGGGACAAGCTGGTGATTGCCAGATCCTATTTGCTTCCTCGCCAGATGGAACAGCACGGCTTGCAACCGGGCGACCTCGCCCTCAGCGATTCGACCCTCACCGCTTTGGTGCGCCGGTATACACGGGAATCGGGGGTGCGGCAGTTGGAGCGGGTCCTGGGCACCTTGTGCCGAAAGGCCGCCAGGCATCGTGCCGAAGGAGGGTGTTCTCCCTTTCGAGTTTTCACAAACCGCCTGGAGCGCCTTTTGGGTCCTTCCTTGAAGGATCCTTCACTGCAGCAGTTTCCCGGTATACCCGGCGTCGCTTTGGCCTTGGCCTGGACGCCCCACGGGGGTGAAGTGCTGCGCATCGAAGCAGCCGTCATGCCGGGCAAAGGGGCCGTGGTGCTCACAGGACATTTGGGGACGATCATGAAAGAATCGGCGCAAGCGGCCTTGAGTTTCATTCGCACGCGAGCGGGCCGTTGGGGGTTGTCCTCGGATTTTCATGAAAAGACGGACGTCCACATTCATGTGCCGGCGGGCGCCGTGCCCAAGGATGGACCTTCTGCCGGCATGGCTTTGTGCGTAGCCCTTGTTTCCGCTCTGCTGCAAAAACCCCTGAGACAACCGTGCGCCATGACGGGTGAGATTTCCCTCTTGGGTGACGTGCTGCCGGTGGGTGGTTTTCGAGAAAAAGCCTTGGCGGCTGCCCGTTCGGGACTCGATCTGGTTTTGATTCCTCAAGGAAACATGGACGATGTGGCCCAGTTGCCAGCCTATGTGACACGCACTGTCCACTTTAAGGCCGCCACCCACATGGATCAGGTCTTGGGGCACCTCTTTGGCCCAGACAGGGGGGCGGCATGCGTCTAGCCTACGTGGATGCCTTTTCCGGAGCCAGCGGAGACATGATGCTGGGTGCGCTGATTGATGCCGGGGTTTCGACGGCCGCCTTGACGGAGGCCTTGGAGGCTCTTGAACTTCCAGGATGGTGCTTGGATGTGCGCCGGGAGTCTCGAGGAGCCATCACGGGCACCCGGGCTGAGGTGCGCGAAATGGGCTCACCGCCTCTTCGCCGCTTTCGGGACATTCACCACCTTATCTCAACCTCTTCCCTGCCCGATACCATTAGAGAAACAGCGCTGCGGATCTTTGACCGGCTGGCGCGGGCGGAAGCCAGAGTGCACGGCATGGCACTGGAGGAGGTGCATTTTCATGAAATCGGTGCCGTGGACACTGTGGTGGATGTGGTGGGCGTGGTGGTTGGTCTGGATCTATTGGGTGTTCAGCGGCTTTATGCGTCCCCTTTGCCCTTGGGGCGAGGTCGCATTATGTCGAGCCATGGCATGCTGCCCGTGCCGGCTCCGGCCACGGTGGCCTTGCTGGAAGGCGTGCCCGTTCGGGATGGGGGCGTGGACCGGGAATTGGTGACACCCACTGGTGCGGCCATCTTGACCGGCTTGTGCGAAGGGTTTGGACCTCTTCCCGACATGGTTCTCAGCGCGGTAGGATACGGTGTGGGGGCCCATCCGGCCGACAATCCACCCAACGTGTTGCGACTCATGGTGGGAGAACCCCAGGCTGTGTTCGCTCGGCGACGGCTCCTGATGATGGAAACCCAGATCGACGACATGAACCCGGAATTCTACGAACACCTTATGGCTTCGTGCTTTGCCGAAGGCGCTTTGGATGTGGTGCTTGTTCCTGTGTACATGAAAAAGAATCGCCCCGGGACCTTGGTCCGCATCCTCCTGGATCCTTCCCTCAAGGATCGCATGGCGGCCCGGGTTTTTTGTGAAAGCAGCACGCTGGGCGTGCGGTTTTACGAGGTGGACCGAGTGGAACTGCCTCGGGCCTTCATGGACGTGGACACGCCCTGGGGCGTGATACGGGTCAAAACGGCCGCTCTTCCTGATGGATCGGTGCGATGTCAGCCGGAATACGAGCCATGCCGGGAAGCCGCTCTGCGCAGCGGCCTTCCTCTGCCGCAGATCTACGAGGAGGTCCGGCGACGGAGTCAGGAAAAGGCGGCCAAGAAAAGTGGTGAGTCGTCAAGGTGATGGATCAAGAAAGATGTTCCGAAATTCGAGGTTCGCTTCTCACCATCGGGGATGAAATTCTCCTGGGAGATATTCTCAACACCAACGCGCATCACATTGCCGGCGTTTTGAGAGCGCACGGATTTCGATTGCAAAGGGTGGTGGTCGTGGAAGATGCCGAGGAAGCCATCGCCCTGCAGCTGGAACAGCTGACGGCACAGAGCCGATTTGTGATTGTCACGGGTGGCTTGGGGCCGACGGACGACGACCGGACCAAATCGGCGGTGACGCGGGCCTTTGCCCTTCCCATGGCGGTGGACGAAGCGGATCTCAAGGGCTTGATGGCCCGAGTGAAGGCTCGAGGCGGTCAATGGAGTGATCGGTTGGGGCGCCTCGCCCAGTTGCCTCAAGGGGCCGTTCGGCTGGCCCCGGGACGTCCCATGGCCGGCTTTTCCCTGGAGCATCGCGGAGTGCCCTGTTATTTTCTGCCGGGGGTTCCTCACGAGATGGAAACCCTGCTGCAGGAAGTGGTCCTGCCCGATCTCATGCGCCGGTTTCCTGAAAGACCCGCGTGCGCTCAACGCGTGCTTCGCATTTACGGTCTGATGGAAACGGAGATTAACGAGCGGCTGAGCGCCTTTGATGCCGTCTCTTATGGCGTCAAGGTGGGATACCTGCCGCAGACGGCGGAAAATTGGGTGACCCTCTTGGCTTCGGCCACAGACACCGCAGAAGCCCAGCGGCGCCTGAACGGGGCGGAAAAGGAGCTGGTTTCCCTTTTGGGCCTAGACTATGTGATCGGCCGAGATGACGAATCCTTGGAAAAGGTCGTGGGAACGCTGCTGCGCCAAAGGGCATGGAAACTGGCCGTGGCCGAATCTTGCACAGGGGGGCTTTTGGCGGCACGTCTGACAGCCCTCCCCGGTGCTTCCGACTATTTTGACAGAGGTTTAGTGACTTACAGCAATCAAGCGAAGAGCGAGCTGCTGGGCGTGCCGCAAGAGCTGTTGCAGACTCATGGGGCGGTGAGTCGCCCTGTGTGTGAGGCGATGGTGCAAGGGGTGCTGGAACGATCTAAGGTGCAGGCGGCCTTGGCGGTGACGGGTATTGCGGGCCCTACGGGTGGGTCGACGGAAAAACCCGTGGGCACCGTCTTTATCGGGGGTGCGGTTGGAAAGCGCACGGTGGTGGAACAGCACCATTTTCAGGGCAGTCGGCCCTTCGTGCAAGAACAGTCCGTGCAGCACGCCCTGGCTCTTTTGTGGAGGATGTTGCGATCATGATACGCACGTTCGTGGCCTTGGATCTTCCTCCAAAGGTTCAAGAGGATCTCGGTGCGTTTTGCGCGCCCTTGCAACAATTGGATGTGCCGGTCAGCTGGATTCGTCCCCATCGCGTGCACTTGACCTTAAAATTTCTCGGCAATGTTGCCCCTTCGCTCATGCAGGCCATCGGCGACGCCTTGCGTCCTGTGGCGGAAAATACCCGTCCATTTTCCTTGCGGCCCGCAGGGTGTGGTGCCTTCCCTTCCCTGCGCGAGATGCGGGTTGTCTGGATCGGTGTTCAAGGCGATTTGGGACCGCTCACAGCCCTGCAGCAAAGCGTGGAAGATGCGCTGCAGCCTTTGGGTTTTCCTAAGGAGCATCGGCCTTTTCGCGCCCATTTGACCATCGGTCGAGTCAAGGGGCGGCGTCACCTGAAGGCCCTTCAAGACACGTTGGCGGCTCGTCAAAACTATCAAGGGGTTGTTTTTGACGTCTCGGAACTCGTGTTGTATAAGAGCGATCTTAAGCCCGACGGTGCCCAGTACACCCCTTTGCAAAGATGGCCCTTGCAGGGGGGAGCCAAACTTTTGGAGTAAGGGTCTTTTGATCACAAGGAGGACCGTGCCATGACGGCACAGGCAGGCAATGATCGCCAAAAGGCTATCGACATGGCCGTGGCGCAAATTGAGCGCCAGTGCGGCAAGGGATCCATCATGCGCCTGGGCGAGGGGGCGCAGGGGGTGGAGGTTCCCGTGATCTCTACAGGGTGTCTTTCTTTGGATTTGGCTTTGGGCATCGGGGGTATTCCTCGAGGCCGCATTGTTGAGATCTATGGACCGGAATCGTCGGGCAAGACCACCCTGGCTTTGCATGTGATCGCCGAAGCCCAAAAGAAGGGAGGCTTGGCGGCTTTCATCGATGCCGAGCACGCCCTGGACGTGCACTATGCCCGCAAACTGGGCGTCAAGGTGGACGATCTGCTGATCAGTCAGCCGGACTACGGTGAACAGGCCTTAGAAATCGCCGAGATTCTGGTGCGCAGCAATGCCATCGACGTCATTGTCATCGATTCCGTGGCGGCCTTGGTGCCTAAGGCGGAAATTGACGGTGAAATGGGGGATCCGCACGTGGGGCTCCAGGCGCGTCTCATGAGCCAAGCCTTGCGCAAGCTGACGGCCGCGATCAGCAAGTCCCAGACCTCGGTGATTTTCATCAATCAGATCCGCATGAAAATCGGTGTCATGTACGGTTCACCGGAAACGACCACAGGCGGCAATGCGCTCAAGTTTTACGCCACCATGCGCCTTGAGATCCGCCGAACGGGCCCCATCAAGGAAGGGCAGGACGTGGTGGGCAACCGCACCCGTGTCAAGGTGGTCAAGAACAAGATCGCTCCGCCCTTTCGAGAAGTGGAATTCGATATCGTTTACGGGCGGGGGATTTCTCGAGAAGGCGACGTGTTGGATTTGGCGGTGGCGACCAATATCGTGGAGCGCTCGGGAACTTGGTACGCCTACAATGGTGAGCGCTTAGGGCAAGGAAGGGAAAACGTCAAGAATTTCCTTCGAGAAAACCCGGATCTGCTTCTGGAAATAGAAAACAAGGTGCGGGAACGGCACGTGCTGCCCGCGTTGAGCCCTGCGGAAGCCGCCGAGGTGTAGCACGGACATGGCGCCCAGGGTGGGCAACATAGGAGACTTTTCATGAGGGCCAGCGAAATTCGTCAAAAGTTCTTGGAATTTTTCCGCCATAAAGGTCACACCATCGTCAAGAGTTCCTCGCTCATTCCCCATGATGACCCCACCTTGCTTTTCACCAACGCGGGCATGAACCAGTTCAAGCGCTGTTTTCTTGGGGAGGAAAAACGCGAGTACAGCCGAGCGGCCTCGAGCCAAAAGTGCATGCGGGCGGGCGGCAAGCACAATGACTTGGAAAACGTGGGCTATACGGCGCGGCATCACACGTTTTTTGAAATGCTGGGCAACTTTTCCTTCGGCGATTATTTCAAGAAGGAAGCCATCGAGTTTGCCTGGGAATTTCTTACGGACCACATGGGCTTGCCCAAAGACAAACTCTACGCCACCATTCACGAAGGCGATGCCGGCATGTCCCTGGGGCCCGATGAAGAGGCTCGCCAGTACTGGAAACGCTACCTACCCGAAGAAAGGATTTTGGCCTTTTCCACCAAGGACAACTTTTGGGCCATGGGAGATACGGGCCCATGCGGACCTTGTTCGGAAATCCTCATTGACCAGGGGGAAGCCATGGGATGCGGCCGACCCGAATGCCGGCCGGGATGCGATTGCGATCGTTACTTGGAACTGTGGAACCTGGTTTTTATGCAGTTCAACCGTCGGGAAGACGGAACGCTGGAGCCGCTGCCCAAGCCCAGCATCGATACGGGCATGGGTTTGGAACGCATTGCGGCCGTCATTCAAAAGGTCCCGTCCAATTACGACACGGACCTGTTTGCTCCGATGATGAAGGCTATCGGCACGCAGGCGGGACTACGTTACGGGGACAATGCGGAAAAAGATGTTTCCTTCAAGGTCATCGCCGACCACGGCCGAGCGGCGGCCTTTCTCATCGGGGATGGCGTGCTGCCCAGCAACGAGGGCCGCGGCTACGTGCTGCGGCGGGTGATTCGCCGTGCGCTGCGCCACGGACGCTTTCTCGGTCTCAACCGACCCTTTCTGCACAGCGTTGTGGAAGCCGTCATGCATTCCATGGCCGATGTCTATCCCGAACTTCTCGACCACCGCTCTTATATTGCTCGGGTCATTCTGCATGAAGAAGAACGGTTCAGTGAGACCCTGGACCACGGTCTGAAACTGCTGCACAATGAAATGGCGCGCCTTCAAGACGAAGGCGCCCGCACCGTTCCGGGATCCCTCGTGTTCAAACTCTACGACACCTACGGGTTTCCCATCGATATTGTCACGGATATGGCCAAAAAAACGGGCATGCAGGTGGATCAAGCCGGGTTTGACGCCCTCATGGTACGGCAAAGAGAACAATCCCGCCGCCATTGGAAGGGCAGTGGCGAACGAGAGATTTCCGAAGCCTACCGCAAGCTGGCGGCCCAAGGCGTGCGCACCGAATTCGTCGGCTACCATCGGCTGGAGACGGAAAGTCAGGTTATCGCATTGATTTCAGAAGGCCTTTTCATAGAAGCGGCGGGTCCGGAAAGCCGCGTGGAAGTGGTGGTGGAACAAACGCCCTTTTACGGAGAAGCCGGAGGACAGGTGGGCGATCAAGGCCGTTTGACAGGCCCTGGCGTGAGCGCTGCCGTGGAGGATACCCTGCGGCTGCCGGGAGACATCTGGGTCCACGTGGTGCGCATCGAAAACGGCAAGTTGCGCCCTGGGGATCGTGTGACCCTAAAGGTGGATGAGATCCGTCGAAGAGACACCGCGCGCAATCACACGGCCACGCACCTTTTACATCGCGTCCTTCGCGATGTGCTGGGCGACCATGTCAAACAGGCTGGTTCCTTGGTGGCTCCTGAAAGACTGCGGTTCGATTTTACGCACTTTGCAGCGTTGAGTCCGGAAGAGCTCTTGGAGATCGAACAGCGGGTCAATCTGGCCATTCTGGACAATCGACCGGTGCACGTGCACGTGATGGCCTTTGATGAAGCCATAAGCACAGGAGCGGTCGCTCTGTTCGAAGAAAAATATGGGGAAACAGTTCGACTTGTTGAAATCGCCGACTTTAGCAAGGAACTGTGCGGCGGCACCCACACGGAACGCAGTGGCGATATCGGCTCCTTCGTCATCGTGCAGGAATCCAGTGTGGCCGCGGGCGTGCGGCGCATCGAAGCCCTCACAGGCCGTCACGCTCTGCGCTTTTGGCAGGAACAGCGCCGTTTATTGGATACGGCGGCCCGCCGCTTGAAAGTGCCGACAGAAGACGTGCCGGATCGCGTGGATAAGCTCTTCAGCCAGATCAAAGAATTGGAAAAGACCTTGGAAGCGGTGAAAAGTTCCGTGACGGCGAGAAAGTCTTTGGACCTCTTTGAGGAAGCCAAGGAGATGGCCGGGGTCAAAGTGTTGGTGCGGCGTGTGGAAGTAGTAGACCCCAAAGCGTTACGGGAGATGAACGACCGCTTCAAAGAACGTATTGGTTCCGGCGTGATGGTCCTCGGGGCCGTTCACGACGGCAAGGTGCTGCTGCTGGTGGGTGTGACCAAGGATCTGACCCATCGCATTCACGCGGGCAACCTCATCAAGGAAGTGGCGCAAGTGGTGGGGGGAAGCGGCGGAGGGCGCCCGGACATGGCCCAGGCGGGCGGCAACCGGCCCGAGAAACTTCCTGAAGCCTTGAAACTGGCCGAATCCTTGCTAGAAGCCACCCTGGTCGCTTCCTGAAGCGTTTCTGAGCGGGATTCCATCCCTTCGGTTTTTCCTCATGGCCGCAAACCCTTCGCCGGGGTTTGCGGTTACAGCCGATCCACGCGAAGGTTTTCCAAAAGCTTTTCGAGGTCGTCATCCAAGAAGGCGGCAAGAGATTCCAAAGTGAAATTCAGGCGGCACTCCGTGCAACGCCAGATTTGACGCCGTCACTGGCGCATCCACTGCAGCGGTTGACCACAATGCGGACACGAGAGCATGAAGACGCCTTTCTTGTTGGAATCTGACGCCACCTTCATACCCTCTGGGGACGCCATTGACAAGAAGGGTCGAGAAGTGCGAGGGTATAAGATTATAATTGAAGGAACAATCGCGATTCCGCGAGGAGGCGCGAGGCATGCCGGCAAATCTCCCCCCGCCCTATTTCGAAGCTGAAAAACGCTATCGCGAAGCGAAGACTCCCGAAGCCAAGATCGAAGCGCTGGAAGAAATGCTCACCATCATGCCCAAGCACAAGGGCACGGACAAGCTGCGTGCCGACCTGCGCCGCAAGATCGCCAAGTTCAAGTCCGAGGCGCGGCAAAAAAAGGGCGCAGGCCGCAAGGGCTTCGCTTACGCTATCGAAAAAGAAGGCGCCGCCCAAGTGGTGGTGGTCGGCGCCCCGAACGTGGGAAAGTCTTCTCTGGTGGGTGTTTTGAGCAACGCGTCTCCGGAGGTGGCTGAATTTCCCCATACCACATGGAAACCCACACCGGGCATGGTGCCCTATGAAAATATTCAATTTCAGCTGATCGACACACCTCCCATCAGCACAAGCTATGTGGATTCCTGGATGGCGGACCTGATTCGAAGAGCCGATATTGTGATGATCCTGGTGGACTTGAAAGCCGATCCGCTGCAGCAAATGGAGGATACTGTGGCGGTTCTTCAAGAGTTGAGAGTCTTTCCGGAAGGCCAGCCCCTGCCGCCCGATCTGCCGAAAAAACCTTTTTTGAAAAAAATGATTGTGGTGGTCAACAAGGTGGATACGGAATCGGATTTGGAGGATTTTGACGCGTTTCATGAGCTGAGCCAATGCCGCATGCCGTGTGTGGCGGTGTCCACGGCCTCGGGCCGAGGGTTGCACACCCTGCTGGACACCCTTTTTGCCCTTTCCGACGTTATTCGCGTCTACACCAAAGCGCCGGGCAAAGAACCCGACAAATCCGCCCCCTTCGTGCTTCCAAAAAAAAGCACGCTTCAGGACCTTGCAGAAAAGATTCACAAGGACTTTGTGGAAAAGCTCAAGTTTGCTAAAATATGGGGTAAGGCCGTCTTTGACGGCCAAATGGTTCAGAAAGACTATGAACTGCAGGACGGCGACGTGGTGGAGTTTCGGATCTGAAGCCGCGCGGTTCCCTTGAAGACGTTCTGAGCAGCCAGCCTCCGCGGAAAACGACCTTGCCTATCCCATTGAACACTCATGGAAATACTGTGCTTTTGGCGCAATCGTGACGGATTCCATTGACTCGACATGCACTCGAGCTTACCGTTTAACTGGACTATCGCGCCAAAAGACCGAGTTCGTGTTTCGTAAACTCGAGGAGCTTGTTGGACAAGAGGGTGAGGTGTCGGTCACGTGTACGCGGGAGTCCATCTCAGGTCGCCTTGTAGGGGCTCGTGGTGACCTGCTGCAGCGCGGGCAGGCCCCTGCAGGAATGACCACGGTAGAAATTCACCAGAGGCCCGATGAGACAGGATCGGACACGTTCGGGCAGAAGGAGGTGCGCGCACAGCATAATCACGAAGGGTCAATGAAGAGTGACCTAGGGTGTCCCGAGGGAAGGAGGATCGCCATGAAAAGTTTGTATGGGGAACGATTGGATCCTCTGTACCGCTTGTGGTTGAGCCGCGAAGCGGAGGACGACGATGAACGCCTCCTGGAGATGGGAATCCTGGGATCCGAAGAAGATCTGTTTCCTGAACCGCTAGAAGAGGAAGAATCCGTGGAGGACAAGCGCAACGGGTTGCTTCATGATGAACAAAGGGATCTTCGGCATGAGCGGTTTCCGTTCGCCCCCTCTGTGGCTGCGGAGGAGACGGAGTTGGAGGGGGATGCGGCCGTGGAATTCGACGAAGATCATGTCACGTGCTATCTTCGCGAGGTTTCTTCGTTTCCACTGCTGACTCCGGAGATGGAAATTGAGCTGGCCAAAAGGATCCGGGATGGCCAAGACCGCCTGGTGCAATTGGTGGAGTCTCACAAAGAGGATCATCCGGTGGTCAAGGACCTGCATGGCAAGGTTCGGAACCTTCTGGGCCAGGCGAAAACATTTCCCGGCGTTCGAGACAAAGTGCTGAAAGTCATTTCTCGAACCCTGCATCAGGCGGTGGCGTATGAACCGCAGAATCCGATCTTGTTGTCCATGAAAGAGACGTGTGATCGAACCATCGCTGAGATTGATGAAGCCAAGCATGCCATGGTCAAGGCGAACTTGCGCCTGGTGTTAAGTATCGCCAAACGGTATCGCGGCCGCGGCATGAGTTTTGACGATCTCATTCAGGAAGGCAACCTGGGGTTGCTCAAGGCCGTCGGGCGGTATGATCACACGAAAGGCAACCGGTTCAGTACCTATGCCACATGGTGGGTTCGGCAGAGTATTATTCGAGGGATTTACGATAAGACGCGCACCATTCGCTTACCGGTGCATTTCATTGAGTTGAAGAATCTTTTTTTCAAAGTCTTTCACGAATTGGTGAAGGAATTGGGCCGTGAACCCACGGCGGAAGAAATCAGTCATCGAGCCAACATTCCACCGGATAAAGTGGAAATGGTGCTCAGTTTGATCAGCCAGCCCTTGTCGTTGGAGATGCCCGTGGGGGATGACGAGCAGCGGCTGAGCGATTTTATCGAAGATGTGGCGTGTGCTTCGCCGGCTCAAGGGTGTGAAACCAATGAATTGAGTGAAGTTACGCGGGAAATTTTGGCCAGCCTGCAGCCCAGGGAGGAGAAAATTCTGCGGTTGCGGTTTGGTTTGGGGGGGCGGCCCGGCGAGACTTTGGAAAAGATCGGCAAGAGTTTCAAGGTTTCCAAGGAAAGGATTCGCCAAATCGAAAAAAAGGCTTTGCGCAAGCTGCGTCATCCCAGTAAGCAGGAACTCTTAAAGCCTTACTTGGACTAAGGTTTGGTTGACCACAAAGATGCAGGATCCGGCCCATGACAGCAGGCCGGATCATTTTTGTTTCATGGAGGCAAGGCATGGACAAAGGCAACAACAAGGGACCGTGGTGGCACCAGAATACGGACCTTTCCCTTTTGGCGTGGGACCCTGTGCCGCGGGAAGTGCTCACGGGCAAGCAGCGCGGCTATTTGAAATCATTGGCGCACAAATTGAGCCCTGTGGTACGCATCGGCCAGGAAGGAGTGAGCGCGGCGGTGATTGCCGAGATCCGCAAGCAACTCCTTCACCACGAATTGATCAAGGTCAAATGGCTGGGGCTGTCGGGAGAGGACAGCCCCAAGAGGGAACAAGCTGCAGATTTGGCCCGCACCGTAGGGGCTCATTTCATCCAACTGGTCGGCCAGGTGGTGGTGCTGTACCGGGCACCCGATGCCGGCGCTCTCGAGGAGGGCCGTTCGCCCAAGATCCGTTTACCCCGGAACCCGACGCATACCTCTGCCAAAGAAAGCTCTTGAATCGAGTAGCCCCGGCCTTATGCACTTCAGGAAGCCCCGTGCAGTTTCAGGCACAGTTCCGCCACGCGGCGACCCAGCTTGCGCGCGTTTTCCGCTGTTTTTTCATCGGGTGCGCCGACGCACGCCACACCGTAATGCCCGGTGGCGGACAGGGGATCGCCCACCACGATCATGCCGTAGATCAGAAAGCACTGCAGAATGGACAAGATGGTGGTTTCCTTGCCGCCCGTGGGATCTCCCGACGTGGCAAAAGCGGCTCCCACCTTGTTTTCCATTTTCTTGCGCACACCAACGAACTCGTCAAAGACCCGCTTGAGATCCGTGGCCATGACGCCGAAATAGACCGGGGAGCCTGCGATGATGCCCGCCGCATTGACAAAATCGTCCCGGGTGACGTCCTGCGTGGATCGCAATACGGCGGTGACACCATCCACGGATTGCACGCCTTCGGCCACAAACGCGGCGAGCTTTTTCGTGTTGCCGCTTCGCGAATAATACAAGACAAGCACTTCCATAGCCTTTTCCCCTTTCACATCGCTTACCATTCACTGCTCAGACGGCGGGACACATCCGCCCAGTTGGCTTCGAGGGATTTCACCGCCTCGAGGCCCAGTTCCAGGTGGGTGGGCATATATTCCGCATAGATCATCTGGTGCAGCTCCTTGCTCTTGATCCCTTTGCGCTGCAAGGGCATGTCGGAGACCAGCATGATCGACCCGATGGGCACTTCGTAGTGATAAGACACGGAAAAGAGCGTGGCCAGTTCCATTTCAATGGCCAGAATCCGTTGCCTTCTCAGGTACGAGACGAATTCCTCATCGTATTCTCACAAGCGCCGATCGGTGGTGTAGACGATGCCGCATTTGGGCTGAATTCCTACCCTTTTGACGGCGCCGATACAAAAAAGATTGACCGACGAAGCCGGAATGGCGGGAAATTCCGGCGGAAGATAGTGGCGGCTGGTGCCTTCACCTCGAATGGCGGCGGAAGGAACCACGAAATGGCCGAGTTCCAGAGTATCGTCAATGCCGCCGCACATGCCCAGCATGATGACCGATTTGAGTCGATCCAGGTAGGCCAGGCAGTGAATAAGTAAGGCCGCCTGTGGGCTGCCGATGCCAAAGTCGATCAGCGTGCAGTTGAGATCCGGCGCGTTGACCAGCCGAAAATTGCCTTCGCTTCTTTCCCCGCCTGTCTTTTGCTGAAACCAGTCGGCGTACTTCTTGAAATTCGTAATCAGGAAATGCTCACACATTCGATCCAACGGGAAACCCGTGTAGCGCTCCAAAGTCTGTCGAACATACTCGTGTTCTTTCAATCCCATGGCCTTCGTACCTTACAGCCGCTTCCCGCACCCGCAGAAACGACAGGCGGTTTGATGAAAGGGGTTTCCGGCAAATCTCCTCACTTGGCCAATTCGGCCGCCGTGGCGGCATCTAGGCGTCCCGTGACAGGAAGGCCTTTGTCGGCCTGAAAGTTCATCAAAGCCTGCCGAGTGGCCTGACCCATTTTTCCATCCGGTGTTCCGGCTTCATAGCCCAACGCATTAAGCTTTCTTTGGGCTTCCTTAAGGGTCAGTGTGGCCCCTTGATAGCCGCCGGGTTGGCTGCTTCCTTCCACGCCCAGGCGGCCGCCCGTGCCCAATTGGCGATCACCCATGGTTTGGGGCGTGTAAGCCTTGGCCACGCGCACCAACTGGTTGTAGGCATCCATAAAGGCCCCGGCAATAACCTTTCCTTGAGGCGTATTCGTATAGCCGCCCAAGGCGCCGCCGGCACTGCCGCCAAAGATGGCTCCCCCTAAGTCCCAATCGAAATTCTTGGAACTGCCTTCGGCCGCCCCCACCTGGACGCCGGATCGGTTGTCCACGAGCATGAGCATGACAGCGGCCTCATTGGCCTTGAGACCCCCTAAAATCGCCCCAGCAACGGCGCCTCCAATGCCGAAGCCACCTAGGGCGGCACCGGCCCCGCCGGTTCCTTTCTGGCTGATCATCACTTCAGGGATCAGCGAATAGTCCGCGCTCACCATCTGGCCCTTACCGAAATTGCTGCCGGCCCGCAGTTCACCCGTCTGCTGCAGCGCTCTTTCTCCCATCATGGTCTTCATGGCACGGCCTCGATCCACCACGATGAAGCAATTGGATTGCTGAATCAAGAGTCTGAGAACAGGGACCGTGGAGGTCAGTTTGTATTGGCCTGTGAGGTAGTGGTACCAGTCGGAGTTTTGGTCTTCCTCCACCGCGATGGTGCCCAGGGGCTGGCCACAGCGCTCCAGGGAAGCGTTCACATTGGCGCTGGTCGCTCCACCGGCGCTTCCCGTGGCCACCGTCTTGGCTGATGAATCCCCGACCTGGACGGGCATACTGCCGCATGCGCTCAAAAATGCCGCGCCAATAAACAAACCAAGCATCAGCGTCCAAGATTTCCTGAACATGGATTTCCTCCTTCTTTTGCGTGAACAAGCCGTCATTTTCTTCGTTCTGTCCACTCTGGATGGTCTCGATGGCTGTGAAATCTCGAGCCGAGGGTGCAGCCCGAAGCGCATCACCTCCCTTCCAGTCCGATTTTTCTCCTGGATTCTTCACGGGGCTTGATGGGTCGACAGAAATCCGCCGTGGTTCGGTCCTTTTACGTGTCGCTTAAGGCCTTTTCCCTCTGCATCTTTTCATAAACGTCCGGGTACAATTTTTTCATGCATTCGGGGCATATGCCATGGGTGAATAGAATGTCGCTATGCTTTCGAAAATAGTTTTCCAGCTTTTCCCAATAACCCTGGTCGTTACGAATCTTCTTGCACGAACTACAGATGGGAAGAAGCCCGCTCAGGATTTTCACCTCGGAAAGGGCTTTTTGAAGCTCTTCAATGAGCTGCTCCCTTTCTTGTTGCAATCGCTTCAAGGCGGTGATGTCGGTGATGAAACCTTCCAGGGCCACCAGGGTTCCATCTTCGGACCATATGCCACAGCTTTTTTCCCACACCCATTTTTCTTCATTGTCTTTGGTGCGGATTCGATAATGCAAAATAAAGGGATCCCGCTGTGACAAAGAATCCTGCACTGCTTCATAGACGGCATCACGGTCATCGGGGTGAATGAGGTCGCCGTAGCTTAACGTCTGATTGCCGATAAGATCTTCAGGATGATACCCCGTGAGGGCGATCACTCCCTCGCTGACAAATTCCATGGTCCAGGAGGGGTCGTTGCGACAGCGGTAGGCCATCCCTTGAAGGTTGCCAAGAAGGGTCCGAAGCATATGCCGATTTTCCTCCAGCTCCCTGGTTCTTTCCTGCACTTGTTTTTCAAGAGACTGCCGATACTTCATGACTTCCTCCTCGGCCTCGCGTAAACTCGTGAGCATCTTTTGCAAAGCTTTTCCCATGGCGTCTTTTTCGGAAGCCATGTTCACGTCCAGATCCAGTCTTCCCCCAGGCGCCAGGTGGGCCCACCAGGTGGCCTGTGGCGGCCGTGTGCTCCAAGTATCGGCGCATCTCCTGAGAGGCCCCTTGCGCTTCCTGAAGCTAGCTGATGATTTGGTCACAGGCCATAGAGGAGAAAGAGTCCGCGGCATCGGGAACGGGCGCGTCAGCACAAGGAGGCTCAGCGCAAGGGGCGTGCAGAGCAGGGCTCGAAGAAGCCGAGGGGGATGAACATGTAGGTAGGCCCCACATGATGGCCTCCATGGGTTGAGGACGTGCAAGAAAACAGGGCGGGAAGCATGGCTCTACCCTCAGGTCAGCCGAATTACCCTCAGGTCAGCCGAATGAGTATCAAAATCTAAAAGCTGTGACCAGGGAAAAAACGCTTGGCTTCCCGAAGCGCTTGGAGGGCCAGCCGCGCCTGGGCTTTCCATTGGCCGAAGAGTTTTCCTTGAGAGATCAGCCTTTCCATGCGGGCTTGAATGGTGTCCGGAATGGGTTCGGGTTTTCGTACTCCCCATGGAGAGCCGGGCAAAGGCATAAAGGTGTGCGCATGGATTCTTGCGCCCGTTTCGGCCAGTTCTTCCATAAAGTCCACCGACCGGGACATCTGCTCGTAGGTTTCGTCGGGCAAACCCAGAATGAAGTCCACCACGGGCCGAATGCCGAAGCTCTTGGCCACAGCGCAGGCTCTTCGCACATCTTCCACACTGTGGCCTCGATTCATCCGCTGGAGCATGTGAGGATCTCCGCTTTGCGCTCCCATGACGATTTGGCGGTTGTCGGCGTAGCGAACGAGCAATTCCATGAGGTGCGGCTGAACCCATTCGGGGCGGACTTCCGAAGGAAAGGTGCCGAAAAAGATACGTCCGGCATGGGACACACGATGGCGTAAGCCCGAGAGCAGCTCCTGCAGGGCCGCCGCGTTGGGACGTCGTCCATCGGGGGAACCGTATGCCAAGGCATTGGGGGAGATGAAGCGAAGATCCATGCGGCCCGCTTCGACCATGGCTTCCACGGCACGAAAGATCGCCTTTGGGCTTCGGTGGCGTATGCTGCGCCCCTTGAGGCGGGGCGTCTGACAGTAGCGGCACCCATAGGGGCAACCGCGGGTAATTTCGATAGGCCCGAACTTCCCGTGAGCCACAGGTAGTGCCGGAACATCTTCCAGGAACGCTTTCAAAGGTTGTCCTGTAAACACCACTCCGGTGGGCGTGTCCAGATACAGACCGGGAATAAAGTGCAGGGAAGCCTTACGAGCCCATTGCCCGACGAGTTGCGGAAAAATCGGTTCTCCATCGCCGCGGCACACCACATCAAATCCGGCTCGAAGCACTGAGCGCGGACTCGCGGAAGGGTGAGGCCCTCCGGCGGCCAGCATCAGGCGACCCCCTTTCCTCAAGGGCTGAAGCGCGCGCACTTCCTGAGCCGTTTCCGGCCATTGGGGCGACATGAAGGAATAGACCACCATGAGCCGATCGTGGGTTTCCAGCCATCTGTGCAACGTGCTGACGGCCTCGGCCTTCGTCCTGGTGTTGAGCCAGAGAATCGGTGTAAGATGATTTTGTGGTTGGGCTTCCAAGCAAGCCAACAGGGCCAGAAAACTGTAACGGTTCCAGGGCTGACAGCGAAAGACGACGGCGTGCGGCGCGCGCTCGGACCTGGAACACATCGCATCATACCTGGAATGATATTTTCCCATTTTCATTGTCATCAAGGACACGTGCCATGCCCATGCAGATTTTCTTGAGCGCTCTGCTGCTCTTGTGGCTTGTCAACTTTGCACCTCCATTGCTGGCGTTTCTTTTGGACCAGCGATGGTCGACACCCCTGGACCATGGCCGCCCCTTTTGGGATGGTAAGCCTCTTTTTGGGCCGCACAAGACCATCCGTGGCATGGTGAGCGCCGTGGTCACCGGCTGCGCGGTTGCTCCGCTCCTGGGCTTTCCCTGGCTCGTGGGTGCCGCCGCCGCCCTTTTGAGCATGGCCGGGGATCTTTTTTCCAGCTTCATCAAGCGGCGGTTGGATCTGCCCAGCGGCAGTGCGGTGCCCGTCCTGGACCAGGTGTTCGAAGGGGCGTTTCCCCTCGTGGTGCTCTCTTCCCGCGTGGGCACCCATCCGGCCGTGCTGCTGAGCCTCCTTGTCATTTTTTGTGTTGGCGCTTACGCAGGATCCCATTTTTTCAAAAAGATTTTCTTGCAGCAACCTTTTGAAGGCTATCCCAGACCGGTGAAGACGCGTGTTCGCTTTCGAGAACTCACCAGTTGCCAGATTCGGTCCGCACCCTGGGCGGACATGTTTCATTTTGAAGACGTGGTCCTGTACCGCCTGATCATGAACAGGGTGTTTCACTGGCTGGGGCTCCTGGAACCCGGTAAAGGCAATGCCTTGAACATACAAACACGGCGCCTGACCTTGACGTTTTCGAATCTTCCCGAGGCCTTTGAGGGCTATGAAGTGCTACTCATGACCGATCTGCACCTGGATGGCTTGGACGGCCTGCTGGAGCGGCTTCAGGGGCTGTTGGCTGATGAGCCTGTGGACCTCTGCCTTTTAGGTGGGGATTACCGCATGGAAAATTACGGGCCGAGCGACGAAGCCGTTCGGCGCCTGAAGCGCCTCGTACCGCACATTCGCGCTCGCGATGGGGTGCTGGCGGTTCTGGGCAATCACGACTGTCCGGAAATGGTGACCGCCCTCAAAGACGATGGGATACGTTTCCTCGTCAACGAAGCCCACTGTCTGCAGCGGGGTTCGAGTTGTCTGTGCGTTGTCGGCGTTGATGACCCCCATTATTATCGCGCCGACGATCTGCCGGAAGCCTTGAGTGACGTCCCTTCCAACTCCTTTGTCATTCTTTTGGTGCATTCTCCGGAAATCGCCCATCAGGCTGCTCGTTATGGCGTTCGTTTATATCTGTGCGGCCATACCCACGCCGGCCAGATTCAGATTCCTCGCATCGGCCCTCTGTTCACCCACAGCCGCTCCCCGCGCTCCCTGGTCCAGGGGCTCTGGAAATATCAAGGCATGGTCGGTTATACGAGTGCGGGCGTGGGTGTTTCCGGTTCTCCCGTGCGATTTCAAACCCATGGCGAAATCGTTCGCATCACCCTCAGAAAGGCGTTCGGACAACCGAGCGACACCCCCGCGTGAGGGTGAGATTCGGCACAGAAAGACCCATGAACAAGAAACCGTTAGCTGAAGAAACCGCTGCCATTCGCTTGCGCGGCGTGCGCCAGCACAACCTTAAAAATGTGCATCTTGATATTCCTTTGTACCGTCTCATTGCCGTGAGCGGCGTGAGCGGATCGGGGAAATCCAGCCTTGCCCTGCACACGTTGTATGCCGAAGGACAGCGGCGGTATGTGGAAACCTTTTGCCCTTACGCAAGGCAATTTCTGGAAAGGATGGATCGGCCCGACGCGGATGTCATTGATGGCATTCCGCCATCCATTGCCATCGAATCGGCCGTCACCGTGCGCAGTTCCCGCTCTTCCGTCGGCACCATGACGGAAATCACCGATCATTTGAAGTACCTTTACGCCTTGATGGCCGTCCCCAACTGTCCTACATGCGGCGCCGAGATTCATCCAGCGGATTCCGAAACGGTTTTTCAACGGCTGGAGCATCTCCCGCCCCATGCACGCGTGCTTGTGGCTTTTCCCTATCGCCCGGCGGGGAAAAAGTGGGTTCAGGAGCTGGTGTCTCAGGGGTTTCTACGCCTCTTTGACTCAGGCAAAGTGCTGGACCTTGAGGCTTTGTCCCGGGAAGAGATCGCCCGACGCAGTGCACAAGAGATTTTGGTGGTCGTGGACCGCCTGGCCTGGTCCAAAGCGGAACCGGCCCGTGTGAAAGATTCCCTTCGCACCGCCTTTATGATGGGCCGCGGGGAAGCCGTCGTCGGGGTGTTGGACGGCGAAACGTGGCGATTCTCCCAAGATCTGAAGTGTGCTCGGTGCGGCGTGAGCGTGGAAGCGCCGTCGCCGAATCTTTTTTCATTCAACAGCCCTTTAGGGGCGTGTCCGCAATGTCGAGGCTTTGGGCGCATCATTGATGTGGATATGGATCTGGTGATTCCAAATCCACGGCTTTCCTTGCGGCAGGGAGCCATTCGTCCGTGGACGCCGGACCGCATGGAATACGCAGAACTTTTGGAATTTTGCCACAAAGAGAACATTCCCGTCGACGTCCCTTTTCAGGATCTGCGCGAGCTCGATCGTCGCAAGATCATTGAAGGCCATAAGGACTTCTATGGCATTCGAGGATTTTTTCAATGGCTGGAATCGAAAACCTACAAGATGCACGTGCGGGTGTTTCTGTCTCGGTACCGGGCCTACGTGCCCTGCCCTCGATGCGGTGGAACTCGGTATGGAGAAGCCGCGCGGTTGTATCGGCTTCGTGGCGTGGCCATTCATGAACTGTGCGCCTGGCCTGTGAAACGCAGTCTGTCCTTTTTTCAGGCCTTGGAAAACACGTGCCGAAAAGACTCCGCGGAAGCCCTGCTTGTCCAGGAAATCCGCAACCGGCTGCAGTTCCTTGTGGATGTGGGCCTGGACTACCTCACCCTGGACCGCCAGTCCCGCACCCTTTCGGGCGGCGAGGTGCAAAGGGTCCATTTGACGCGAGCCTTAGGTTCCGCCCTGACCCACGTCCTGTATGTGCTGGACGAGCCCAGTGTCGGACTGCACGCTCGGGATCAAGAGCGGCTGATGGGTCCGTTGCGCCGACTTGTTTCCCTGGGCAACACGGTGGTCCTGGTGGAACACGATCCGGACATCCTGCGCATGGCCGATGTGGTCATTGACATGGGGCCACTGGGAGGGGATCAGGGCGGCCAAGTGCTCTACATGGGCCCTCCTCAAGGCCTCGCTCACGTACCCCAAAGCCTGACCGGACACTATCTTTATCGGACACCGACAGCCGCCAATAGCCGTGCCAAGCGGCGCCCCCGGCCAAGGCTTTTCAGGGCGATCACAGTCAGGGGCGCAAGGGAAAACAACCTGAAGGACCTCACCGTGTCCTTTCCTCTGGGATGCCTGATCGGCGTGAGCGGGGTATCCGGTTCCGGCAAGAGCACGCTCGTTGAAACCACACTCTACAACGGCTGGCGCCGCCTTCGAGGTCTGCCCGGAGACCCCCCGGGCCGCATGGAGACCATCGAGGGGATCGACGCCATTGCCGACATGGTTCTTGTGGATCAACGCCCTGTCGGGCGGACGCCGCGGGCCAATCTGCTCACTTACACCAGGGTCTTGGATTCCTTGAGAAAGCTGTTTGCGGCCACGCCTGAAGCCCGTCTTCGAGGATTCGGGGAAGGCCATTTTTCTTTCAACGTTCCCGGAGGGCGCTGCGATCACTGTAAAGGCGAAGGGTTTGTCAAGATCGAGATGCAATTCCTCGCCGATGTCTACGTGCGTTGTCCGGCCTGTGACGGGCGACGTTTCCGCCCCGAGGTGTTGCACGTGCGGCTGAGGGGCTTGTCCATCGCCGATATCCTGGAAAAAACAGCTCGCGAAATCCTGGAGGTCTTTGGCGATGTCGAGCCTGTTCGAAAGGCTTTGGAGCCGGTGGTGGCCATCGGTTTGGACTACCTAAGGCTTGGCCAACCCTTGACCATGTTGTCGGGAGGCGAAGCGCAACGCGTGAAACTGCTCCGCTACCTGGGACCACAGCGGTCCATGGTGGGACACAAGGGCATCTTTTTTATCCTGGATGAGCCCACGGTGGGCCTCCATCCCCATGATCTGCAAAAACTCATCGCCATATTAAACCGGTTGGTGGATGAAGGGCATACGGTGTTGGTTGTGGAGCACAACCTGGAGTTGTTGGGCGCCTGTGACTGGATTATCGACTTGGGGCCCGAAGGTGGGGATGAAGGGGGACGCTTGGTGGTTTGCGGGACGCCGGAAGAGGTGGCGGCGCATCACGGCAGTCATACCGGGCGGTATCTGAAAAACCGATATTTCGCGCACAGCGACGTCCCCACGCTCCGAGCGGCTTGTGACGAAAATCGCTCGAACCCCACGCCGCGACTCGTGGAAAAGCCCTCGCACATTATCCTTCGAGGCGCCCGGGAGCATAATCTCAACATCCAAGAGCTGCATCTGCCCCTACAGCACATGACCGCCTTTACCGGACTCAGCGGTTCTGGAAAATCATCCTTGGCTTTTGACATTCTCTTTGCCGAGGGGCAGAGGCGGTACCTGGAGTGTTTGTCCACCTTTGTGCGTCAATATTTCAAGATTCTGGAAAAACCCGACGTGGATCAGATTTTTGGGCTTCCCCCCACGGTGGCTATTGAGCAGAGAGCGTCTCAATTAGGGCGAAAATCCACCGTGGGGACCATCACGGAAATTTACCATTTCCTTCGACTGGCCTTTGCGCGCTTGGGGCACCAACACTGTCCTCAGTGCGGCATGCCTCTCAAGGCCATGAATCCTGAAACCATCGTGCATCTGGTGGACAGCGCTTTGCGCGAAAGGGGCGGGCGCCTGTTGGCCCCTTTAGTGCGGGGGCGCAAGGGGATTTACAAGGACCTCTTTCTTCGATTGAGCTCCATGGGCTTTGATCGTGTCCGTATCGACGGCGTGTTGCATTCTCTGGTGCCTCTACCATCTGTGGCGCGACATCGAGAGCACGACATTGAGGTTGTGGTATTGGATACAGAGGCCGGGGGCGCGTTGCACGAACGTTCTTGGCAAAGACAGATTCACCAAGCGCTCAAACTGGGGGGAGGCACGGTGGTCGTTTCGGGAACCGAGGATCTGTTCTTCAGCCAGCATGTGATGTGCCCCCGATGCGAAAAGAGTTATGCCCCTTTGGATCCTCGTCTTTTCTCTTTTAACAGCCGTCACGGCATGTGTCTGCAATGCGACGGCACCGGCCTCGACGGCGGGCGACCATGCCCGGAATGCCATGGCGCACGCCTCAGCGCGCAAGCGCGGGCGGTGCGCCTCAAAGGCTATTCCATCACCGAACTCGCCGAGCTGCCTCTGTGGGCCTTTCAAGAAACATGGAGCCGGCTGCCCTTTGAAGGCGCCGAACGGGCCGTTGCTGAACCGATATCCAGGGAGATGATCGAAAGAGTGGGCTTTCTCATGAACGTGGGCTTGGATTATCTGACACTCAACCGATCCGGTGAGACCCTTTCCGGAGGGGAAGCTCAGCGCATTCGGTTGGCCGCCCAGCTGGGATCCAACCTTCGCGGCGTCTGCTATATTCTCGATGAACCCACCATCGGGTTGCATCCCGCGGATCATCGCAAGCTGTTGAAAAATCTTCGAGCCTTAACCGACAAGGGGAACACGGTCCTCGTGGTGGAACATGACGAGGACACGCTGCGGGCTGCGGACCATGTGGTAGAATTGGGCCCCGAAGCGGGCAGCGGCGGGGGGCGAGTGGTGGCTCAAGGGTCGTTCCAGGATCTGGTGCGCCGGCCGGACACGCTGACCGGCACGTGGTTCGGCCGCACCTGTGCCGAGTGGTTTTCGCAACCCAAACGCCCGATCCCTGGGCCCGACGGCTGGCTTGTGCTTCGAGGAGCCCGTGCCAACAACCTCAAAAGCATCGACGTGCAAATCCCGTTGGGAGCCTTTGTGTGCGTGACCGGGGTTTCCGGCTCGGGCAAGAGCTCCCTCGTCTATGACGTGCTCAAAGAGGCGCTCCAAGCCGTGCGCCTCAAGGGACACCTTGACGCCACAGTGCCCTTAAACGATCTGGAAGGTTGTGCTCCGGTGCGCCGCCTCGTGGAGGTGGACCATACGCCTATTGGCAGAACACCCCGCTCCACGCCCGCCACCTATGTGGGCATATGGGATGAGATCCGCAAGCTCTTTGCCACCGTGCCGGAAAGCCGGGTGCGGGGATTTGGGCCGGGGCGGTTTTCGTTCAATGTCAAAGGAGGGCGCTGTGAAGTGTGCCGAGGGCAGGGGCGCGTTCGTGTGGCCATGAGTTTTCTTCCAGACGTGACCGTGCCCTGTGAGGCCTGTGGTGGAAAGCGTTTCAATCGGGAAACTCTTGGCATAGCGTATCGCGGAGCTTCCATTGCCGACGTGTTGCACATGACCATTGCCGAGGCCCGTCATTTTTTTTCTTCGGTGCCTTCCATTGTGCGACCGCTGGTGGTGCTGGACGATCTGGGTCTGGGGTATTTGACCTTGGGACAACCCAGTCCGACCCTTTCCGGAGGGGAAGCCCAGCGTATCAAACTGGCGGCGGAATTGACCAATCACCGCGTCCACACGCTCTATCTGTTGGATGAGCCCACCACCGGGCTACATCGGGCCGACATCGGCAAGCTCCTGGGCGTGCTTCGAGCCCTCACCGTGCAGGGCCACACCGTCGTGGTCATCGAACACAATATGGATGTGGTGGCGGCGTGCGATTATGTGGTGGATCTGGGACCGGGCAGCGGAGACCATGGAGGGCGCGTGGTGTTCAGCGGAACACCCGAGCAGATGCTGCACGACGCCCGGGATTCCCTGACCGCGGAAGCCCTTCGGCGTCACATAAGGCAGGACGACAAGGAAAGCGATGCATGAAAAGGCCACAGGCATGATCCTTTCGTATCATCCAGTGATTCCAGGGGATGTGAATCGGTTGTGTGCCGGTCGTGAACCCGATGAGGAAGATCGGCGATGGATGCAACGTGCCGCCGCTATCCTTCTGCCTCAGGGATGTTCGGAATCCCTGTACCGCATGGCGGTGAGACATTGCCGCCATGTCTTTCCGAATTATCGCATGCGGTTCTTGTATCCCGGAAAAATCGGGGATATTCGCCTCTTTCGCGCTCTTGGGCTTCCCCATCCCGTGAGTCACGTTTTCCATTCCGTCAAGCACTGTCCGGCCTCTTTTTGGAACGACCTTCGCTATCCTGTGGTCCTCAAGAGTGCCTACGGCGGGGAAGGTTCCTTGGTTTTCAAGGTCGAAAGCGCCCAAGAAGTATGCAAACCGTTGACGATCTTTGAGGGTATGGAGCGCAGTGGGTTTGGCGGCTTTGTGGTGCAGCCGTTTGTGGAAAACGACGGCCGAGACCTGCGGGTTGTCGTGATCGGAGGCACGGTGATCAGTTACTGGAAGGTTCAAAGGGACCCGACAAATTTCTTACATAATACTTCCCGTGGGGCCGTCATCGATGGGAAAAGCGATCCGGATATGCAGGAGGAAGGCCGTGCATGGGTGCGCTTCCTGTGCCGGCGCACGGGAATCAACCTGGCCGGCTTAGATCTTTTGTTTCCGGACAGAACACTTCACCCCGGACCCCCACCTCTGTTCTTGGAGATCAACTACTACTTCGGCCGCAAAGGCCTTGGCGGGAGCGAAAGGTTTTACGCGCTTCTGGAACGGGAAGCCCGCGCATGGCTTCAGGCCTTGGGGCTGTTCGACGCTCAGCCGCCGCCCACGGACGGGAATAAGGCCACCCGCTCGTCTCCCTGAAGGACCGTGGTCCAAGAGGCCGCGACACCGTTGACCATGATCAACTTGACATCTTCCGCAGGCAGCCGCAACAGCTCCACCAGGCCTTTCACGGTGGTTCCCGCCGGCACGGTCACGCTCAGGCCCGTCATGGGATCGTAGTCGGGAACATGGTGTCGCAGTGTGGCTGCCAAGAGCACGAGCAAAGGCATGAGTTTTTATCCTTAGCGTGTGAAGCCTTAAAAGAGCGGTGTGCCACGACGTTCCTGAACCTTACGGTTCACATGGCGGCCGCATTGCGATAAACGCGTTTGATATGCACATTGGAAATGAGCGCCGTATAGTCCTTGCCCTTTTCAAAATCCACCTTGATGGTTCCACGGTCGATTTCCATGTATCGTGACAGGACATCGATGATGTCGTTCTTGATGGCTTCCATGAGTTGCGGAGAAATGTCGAGCCTGTCGTGCATGAGGACCACGCCCAGGCGTTTCTTGGCCGTGTCGGCACTTCCTCTTTGCTGGAAGAAATTCTGGATTGCTTTGAGCATGACAACAACTCCTTTCAGCTGCCGAAAATCCGCTTGAATCGGCTCAAAAAACCGTTCTCCTCTTCGTCATCCAGGGGAATGTTTTCGCCGTTTAGCCGTGCAGCAATCTTTTGAAAAGCCTGCCCGGCTCGGCTGCCTCGTTCATGCACCAGCGGCACACCCCTGTTGGTGGAAACGACCACTTCGCTGCTTTCGGGTACGACGCCGATGAGCGGAATGGACAGCAAGGAGACGATATCCGCCGTGGACATCATGTCCCCTTTTTTCACCATCTTTGGGTTCAAGCGATTGATGATCAGATGAATGTCTTTGAGCATATGGGCTTCCAGAAGGCCGATGACGCGATCGGCATCTCGAATGGCGGACACTTCAGGCGTGGTCACCACCAAGGCCTTTTGGGCTCCGGCCACCGCGTTCTTGAAACCGCGTTCGATCCCTGCGGGACAGTCGATGATGACGTAGTCATTTTCTGCGGCCAACTGTTCACACAAGGCTTTCATCTGATCCGGGGTGACGGCGTCTTTTTCCCGAGTCTGCGCCGCGGGAATAATGTAGAGAGTCTTTAGTTTACGGTCTCGAATCATGGCCTGCTCGATGCGGCATTTGCCTTCCACAATGTCCACGAGGTTGTAGACGATGCGGTTTTCCAACCCCATGACCACGTCCAGGTTGCGCAGACCGATGTCCGCATCGATGAGCACCACCTTGTAGCCCTTTTTCGCCAGGGCCGTCCCCAGATTGGCGACGGTCGTGGTCTTGCCGACGCCTCCTTTTCCTGATGTGACAACCAGTGTTTGTCCTGCCATGGTTTATCCTTCCTTGACCGTGCTGATGACGAGACTAAAAACGGGTCACCTGAATACGGTCCCCCTGAATTTCCGCCACTTCGTAGCGCTTGGGTTTCATGGTTCGTTCTCGAGGAGGGAGCGCCACGACATCGGCGATGCGCAACTGCTGAGGTTCAATGTCCAGCCCCCAGATCTTGGCGGATCGATCCCCGTAAATTCCGGCATGGGCAATGCCCCGCAAAGTGCCGAAGACAATGATGTCCCGTACGGCCAGGATTTCGGCTCCTGGATTGACGTCGCCCAGGATGATCAGTTCGGCGGGTGATTCGATGCGCGTTCCCGACCGACACGTCTGACGCACGACCAAAGGCGCGTCCCCTGCATCGGTCTCCTCCCGAAGCTTCCCCTCCTTTTCCCTCCAAAGCTCTCCCCTTTCCTCATTGCTCTCCATCACCTTGACGGAAATGCCCAGCAGCCCCGACACCCATGAGAGAAAGGGTTGCAGGTTCTTCCCCAAGCGGATTCCATGTAGCTGGATGCCTCCCACATCCTCCAACAGGGTTCGAATGACCTGCACCTCGTCCACATGAAAATCGCGCACACTTAGGTCCAAAGTCATTCGAGCTTTTTGAAAAAAGCCCCGGGATTCCATCACCCTTTTTCGCAATTCGGCCAGCAAATCCTCCAGGGACACTTCGGCAGGCACGACGAGCACAAAACCCTCTCGGTCTGCCTTGATCTGCAAAGAGGGCTGGTGAGGGACGCGTTTGAGCATGGCATTCACCCTTCGAGCAGGCTTGCAGGCGATGCGTCAAAGACTCGGGGTTCGATGGGATTGAGATGCAAAAGGTTGCTCAGTTCCTTCCATGTGAAGACCCTTGGAAAGGGAGCCGGCATTCGATTCCACGGCTGGTCAAAAAGGATGGGCTGAATGCCGTTTTGAGCCAGAAGGTGGCAGGTTTCCAGGCGGTCTTCCACGAAATGGTGCACCTTGAGCTCATGCAAAATGGCGTGTTTGCGTTCGGGATCTCCCGTGGCAATCACAGTGATGGCGCGACGATCAATGCGGGGAAGCAGAGCGTGTAACCAGCGTTCGATGGACTCGGGCCACACGCGGGCCGTGACGAAGCGCAAGGGGCCCCACTGGGCCAGTTGCTCCAGCACTTCAGCGGCACCGTCCATGGCGGGGATCTTGGCGGTGTGTTCGTCGTCCAGCGTCAGGCAGATGAGTTCGTCAATGACATGAGTAGGAGCTGCCACGCAGCGGCGCAGATCGTAGCAGGTGAGATGCTCCTTGGTGAGATCAGACAGTCCGAAGCGTTCTCGAGCCAAGTCCACAAAGACCTGCATCGTGTCCGCGACCACGCCGTCGATGTCAAAGGCGAGATGTCGAGGGTCCACGGGGCCTCTCAGGGTTGCGGAATGGTTCGAGGGCGGCAGTCTGGATGATCCCGGGGCGGTACGCAACCAACTCATGGAACTGAGGATTCCTCCGATGGGGACTCACTGCTTTCCGTCAAGCAGACCTGGGACGGCTGGTCAAAGCGGAAGGAAATTTCATAAATACCGTCTTCCAGAGAGCTGTGCACCACATAGCCGACTTTATGAAAAACCGAAAGCATCTTTCTGTTGGACGCCAACACGTAGGCTGTTAAACCGGTAATGCCTTTGGCCTTGGCAATTTCACACAAATAGTGAAGCAGAAAGGTGCCGATACCTTTGCGCTGCCATTCCGCGCGCACGGCAAAGTCCACTTCGGCCACGTTGGTCCTTTGGTCCAGAATATAACGGCCCATGCCGATGATCGTCTCGGCGCCGATTTCTCCGATGACCCCCACGATGGCCATTTCCTGTTCGTAATCGATATTGCACATGGCCTGCGTGTCTCGATGGGGAAAGACGCGCATGGCCGAAAGAAACCGGTAATAAATATCCTGGTCCGGAAGGGAATAGAAAAATTCTTGAAGAGCCCGCTCATCGGTGGGCTTGATAGGTCTGAAAAAGACTTTTTGGTTTTCCGGAAAAATTTGGTGCGTTTCCCACTGCCCGGGATAAAGGGGTTCAAAGATGGGCGGCAGAATTTGATCCTGATACACGTAGCGAAGCTGCTTGGCCTCTTCCAAGAGCCTTTCCCGGAATTTGGGATGAGCAATATTGATGAGCGCCAGCGCTCTTTCTCGAATGGTTTTTCCGTGAAGGGAAGCGATGCCGAATTCGGTGACCACATATTGAACCGCACTGCGCGAACTCACCACGCCGGCCCCGTCGGTCAGGCGACTGACGATGCGCGACTTTCTCCCGTCCGGACTGGTGGAGGGCAAAACAATGATGGTCTTTCCCCGCGGCGCTCTTGAGGCGCCCAGCATGAAATCCACGTAGCCTCCGATGCCGCTGTAGATTCTTTGGCCGATGGAATCGGCGCAGACCTGTCCTGTGAGATCGATTTCCAGGGCGGAATTGATGGCCGTCATGCGCTCATTCTGGCTGATCACGCGGCTGTCGTTGACATAGTCAATGGGGTGGAATTCCACCTGAGGGTTATTGTGCACGAAATCGTAGAGTCGCCGCGATCCCACACAAAAGCTGGTGATGATTTTGCCGCGGTGAAGGGATTTTCGACGCCCTGTAAGAATGCCTTTGTGGATGAGTTCCATATGGGCGTCGGTGATCATTTCCGAATGCACGCCCAAGTCGTTCTTGTCCACAAGGTGCCGAAGCACCGCATTGGTGATGCGTCCCAAGCCCACCTGAAGAGTGGCGCCGTCTTCGATCAGGCTGGAGACATAGCGGGCCATGCGTTCCGCCATGGCGCTCTTTTCTCCAAAGGTCATTTCCAAAAGGGGTTCCTCGTATTCCACGAAGTGTTGAATACGATTCACATGCAAAAAGCTGTCCCCCAAGGTTCGAGGCATGCGAGGATTCACTTGGGCGATGACCACCTGGGAATGTTCGGCGGCGATTTTGGCAATATCCACACCGATTCCTAAGGAGCAGAAACCATGATCGTCGGGGGGAGACACCTGCACGAGGCTGACATCCCGGCCCAGAGCGCTCTCTTCCCGAAGCAGCTTGGGCACTTGGCTGAAATAAAGGGGGATGTAGTCCGCCAGTCCCGAATTGGCCGCCTTACGGCTTTTCGGGCCAAGGAAAAAGGTACGTAATCGAGCGTGCTTGGAAAGATCGGACCATTCTTCTGGCAAAGCCCCCATGGAAAGAGCCTGAAAGATTTCCACATCGCGATACCGGGGCAACATTTCCACCAAGGTCCGGACCAAATGCTGGGGTTCGGCGGCCGCCGATCCCACAAAGATGCGGCAGCCGTCCTGAAGGACTTGAGAAAGAATGTTTGCAGCGTGCCCGACTTTTTGGCGGTACAGGGTCAGCCATTGGCGCGACCAGACCATCAGATCGTCGTCCCTTGAGCTATGCGCTCACCATGTGTTCCTCGCCTCGACAAAAACACCTATTAGCTCATAATGAAGGCAAGGTTCCGATGAGTCAAGACGGAACGGCGCTTGTATCGGCATCGTAGACAGCCGGTGCCGGCGAAGGGGGAGTTTTCCAGCCCTGGCGCTGGGCCACCAAATCCAGGTGAAGCGTAGTCCATTCTTCCAGGGGAATCCAAGGAGGCCAGAGCCTTTCTCGAGCGTCGATGGTTTTGAAGTAGTAGCGACACTTCATGCAGTAGTCGATCCGGTAGCCCGGCTCTTGTTCCGCGTAGAGGTACCCCAAAGATTCATGGTGGCGATTGTCACAGATGGGGCATTGAAACCGGGCCAGCAGCCACGGTGTTCCGCACCAAGAACAGTGGGCCCGTCGCCGTCCATCTCCGTCGAGGCTGATGAGTGAAGGCAGGGAACCACAGACCGGACAGTACCCTGCTTTCCAATGATCATCGGGGCAGGCCGTCTGAAGCTGTTCTTCGGCCACGCGTTCGATGCTCGGCCGAAGACAACTGCGCGCCACAAAAAGCAAGGAAGGAAGATCCACCCCGGTTATATCCAGCCATTCCTCCCAAGGGTTCCATTCGTGGTGCAGAAAGCTTTCCCAAACGGCGTCTTTGGTCGAAGGATTTCGGGCCAAAGCTTGTGAAATGGCCGAACAGGCGCCACTCAGTTCTTGATTGTGCGCCGGCACCGCCCGTGCCACTGCTTCTAAGAGCTCCTGCGCCGCTTCGATGTCCAGAGGGAATTCCCATCAGCGCATCAAAGGGCGGCCCGCCTGCCACTGACGGCGAACGGCTTCGTTGTCCAGAGGGTTGAGGGAAAGCCTGCATCGGGGTTTGACCTTCAGTTGCGCAGCGTAAAGGCTTTCCAGAAAATCGTACAGCTCCTGGTAGGCCGGCTTCGAAGTGCGGGCAAGGGCTACAGCCTTTCGCATGAGAGTTTCCGCATCCGCAAGCATGCAACCATCCTTTGCATGGAAAAAAGAGGGACAGGCTGCCCCGTCCCTCTGGCAAGGGTTCATGTGGAAAAGCTGAAGAGCGGCGTCATGTGGGTCTTTTAACCCAGTGTCAGCGCGCGCGCCATGACCTTGGCCGGGCGGAACAACCGCCGCAGAGCCAACTTGCGGTCGATGCCCATGCCCAGACTGGCCACAGCATGGCTATGATACTTGGCCGGATCATCCACTACCAGGTAGATCACACGCACTTCTTCGGGATTGAGAAGCTGCGCCTTGGGGTATTTGGCTTTTAGATCCGCAAGGCGCTTTTGGGCCAGATCCAGCATGCTTTCCCGTGCCCCGAAGTTCATGGCTCCAGTCGGACAAATCTTGACGCACGCAGGAATCAAGCCGTTTTTGACTCGATCCAGACACATAGTGCATTTGACGATGCGACCGTCTTCCCGAGCCCGCGGAATATCATACGGGCAAGCTCCCCGCACATCATCGATGGGCGCTTCCTTGCTCTTGTCCGTATAAACCACCGCCCCGGTTTCCTCGTCATGAATCACGCCGCCGTCCACATGCCCGGCTATGGCGTCCTTACATGGAGGTTCCAGGCAGTGGCGGCATTGATCGGCAAAGAAATACCAGACCGGTTTGCCGTTGACCTCCGATTCACTGAACCGAACCAGTTTGAAGGTGTTCCCGTCCAAGTCTGGAGGATTCTGGTGGCTTCCCAGGTTCTTTGTCATGCTGGCGCCGTTTTGGTTCCAGTTCTTGCACGCAATCTGGCACCCACGGCAGGCCGTACATCGGGTCGTGTCGATGAAAAAGCTCATTCCTGCCATGGCCTAGGCTCCCTTCTTGCGGACGTTGACCATAAACGCCTTGGTTTCCGGAATCCGGGTGTTGGGATCCCCTGTGGACGGCGTGAGCAAGTTGGCGCTCTCACCTCCCTGCGGCGGCCAGACCCATCCGTAATGCCACGGCAGCCCCACCTGGTGAATTTTCTGACCATGGACAAGGAACGGCCGAAAACGCTTGGTCACCATCGCCACCGCCTCCACGGAACCTCGGGCGGATTCCACAATGACCGTCTCGCCGTTCTTGATCCCTCGAAGCTTGGCCAGCTGTTCGCTTATTTCCACAAAAACCTGCGGTTCCGCTTCCAAAAGCCACGGCAACCATCGAGTGAGCACCCCTGTTTGCCAATGTTCCGTCACACGGTAGGTGGTAGCCACAAAAGGATACAGAGGATCGCACGTCTTGTAGATGTCCTTTTCCGTTCCATAAATCGGCGCGACGGGGTTGGTGAACTGGGCGCTGAACAGGTTCTTCTCCACAGGGCACTCAATGGCCTCATAATGCTCCGGGAAGGGACCGTCCGCAAGCCCCGGTCCAAAGATGGCCGCAAATCCGTCGGGTTTCATGATGAAGGGATACTTGGTGTCCGACCGGGGGGTGCCGTCCGGGTTCATCATGGGATACCAGGCGCCGTCGGGAACATCGCCAACCCATTTAGACGACACATATTTGCCTTCTTTGACTTCTCCGGCAAAACTGATCACGGGCCGTTGAGGATTCCAAGGACGGCCCATGAGATCCACGGAAGCCCGATTGTACAAAATGCGTCGATTGAGTGGCCAGCACCACGCCCAGTTGGCATAGAGGCCGATGCCGCTGGCATCCTTGTTGTCCCGCCGAGCCATGTTGTTGCCGGCATCCGTGTAGCTTTGGCAATAGAGCCAGTTGCCGCTTGCGGTGGACCCATCTGCTTGGAGGAGCGCAAAAGAGGGGACCAGTTGGCCCTTTTTGTACGTTTTGTCCCCGATGGTCACGTCCTTAGTGAATTCCCCGTTAATAGCGCGAGCCACCTTGTGAGCGTCGAAACGGCCGTTGGTGGTGTAATCCCACTTGAGCTTAAGAATGGGATCGGGAAAAGCTCCTCCATCCTTGGCGTAAAGCTTTCGGATTTCATCAAAGAGCTCAACCATGATATCCCCGTCCGGCTTGGCTTCACCCGGAGGATCTTGGGCTTTGAAGCGCCACTGCGCCCATCGGCCGGAATTGGTGATGGAGCCTTCCTTTTCCATAAAAGCGGCACATGGCAAGAGAAAGACTTCCGTTTTGACCTTTTTGGGATCCATGCCGGGTCCTTGCCAAAAAGAAGCCGTCTCGTTTTGAAAAAGGTTGACATTGACCAACCAGTCCAGCTTGCTCAAGGCTTCCCGGTTTTTGCCCGCATTGGCGCCGCTGCACGCCGGGTTTTGCCCCCAGGCAAAGAAGCCGCTGAATTGGCCACGATACATGGCATCGAAAAGATCCAGCCAGCTGTATGCCTTGCCGTCATCCAATTTGGGCAGCCACGCGTAACCAAACTCGTTTGAAGCCTCCGCGGCATCCCCGAACATGGCCTTGAGGAAACTGACCATATATTTGGGGCGGTTTTGCCACCAATTGGCGCTCAAAGGATCTTTAGAAACGGGGGTGAATTACTTCAAGTAATCGGCAAGGGTCGGAAGCGAACCACTGGGGACGGGGTTGTAACCGGGCAAGATGTGAAAGAGCAAAGCGTGGTCCGTGGAACCCTGCACGTTGGATTCGCCGCGCAGCGCATTTACGCCGCCGCCGGCGATGCCGATGTTGCCCAGTAAAAGCTGAATTATGGCCATGGCGCGAATGTTTTGCACCCCCACGGTGTGCTGCGTCCAGCCCATGGCGTACATGATCGTTCCGGCCTTGTCCGGTTTTCCCGTCGCACTGTAAAGCTCATAAACCTTGATCAAGTCCTCTTTGGGTGTGCCGGTGACCTTTGAAACCTTATCCAAGGTGTATCGAGAGTAATGTTTTTTTAAAAGTTGGAAGACACAGCGAGGATGTTTCAAAGAGGGGTCTTTTTTGGGTACGCCGTTTTCGTCCACTTCAAAGGCCCACGTGCTTTTGTCATACTTGCGTGTTGCGGGATCAAATCCTGAAAACAAACCGTCCTTGAACCGATACTTGGGACCGACGATGAAGCTCGCATTGGTGTAATGAACGACATAGTCCTTGAAGTAGAGATCTTTGGAAAGAATATAATTGATCATGCCGCCCAAAAAGGCAATGTCCGTACCGGAACGCAGACCCGCATAGAAATCCGCTTTGGCGGAGGTTCGCGTAAAGCGGGGGTCTACATGGATGAGCGTGGCGCCTCGATCCCTGGCTTTCATGATCCAGCGGAAAGAAATGGGGTGATTTTCCGCTGCGTTGCTTCCCATGATGAGAATGCAGTCGCTGTTCTTGAGGTCGATCCAATGATTCGTCATCGCGCCGCGTCCGAACGACTCTGCCAGAGCCGCTACCGTGGCGCTGTGTCAAATTCGGGCCTGGTGTTCGATGTATACCAGTCCAAGGGCACGCAGCATGGCCTGATACGCCCAGCATTCTTCATTGTCCAAGGCCGCGCTGCCCACCGAAGCGATGCCCTCACAGCGATTCACCACTTCGCCCTTGGCGTTCTTGAGTGTAAAAGATTTATCCCGGCTCGCCTTGACTCGAGCGGCGATTTCCTTTAACGCCCAATCCCACGATTTTTCTTCCCATTTGTGGCTGTACGGTGCTCGGTAAAGGACCTTGCTGATCCTTTTGTCGTTGATGGCCAGTTGATAGGACGACGCACCCTTGGCACACAGGGAACCCTGATTGATGGGATGGTCGGCATCGCCTTCCGTGTAAATGATTTTTCCCGTTTGTCGATCGGTGTGGCCAATAATGCGGCAACCAACGCCGCAATAGCAGCAGATGGAAGGCGTTTCTTTGGCGTCTTTGGTCCTGAGCTTCCAGGCCTACTCCTCCACGGGTTTCTTTTGAAATCCCATGGTCGTGCAGCCACTCAGAGCCAAACCCGCCGTCGCCGCTCCTGAGATCTTCAAAAAATCTCGACGCGACAGCTTCATCCTTGACCCCCTCTGGTAAAAGAAACATGGCACGGAACGGCCCATGGCTTTCCGCGATCTCTGTGCAGCCTCGGGGACCTTGACCACGAATCCCTGGACGGACGAGGCCGATCAGAGATCCCTTACCACACTTCCATGGACGATCACCCCCTTTCGCGGCCTTTGGGGTTTACGGATTTTCGTGGTTCACTCAAAAGCCTTGCGGAGATGCACAAAGAGGTGAAGGGATCTTTAAGCCTTGAATGTGAGATGTATAACCGTGGGGATGGCGCGTGCGAAGACACAGAACTGAGGCGTTTTGGACGGACTTTTGGAAAAGACGATACCCCCTTTCCCCTTCGGTGAGCCCCTCCACCAGCTTCCTCCCCCGCCGTGTTTCCGGCACAAGGCACGGACCCATAACTTTGTGATTGAATTTACCTTAACGAATGCATTCGGATCCTGTCAACCCTCCCCTCAGCGTGCCGCCTTTGCGCCCCGCACCCGGGTTCCGGCTGTTCGAAACGGGCTTTTCCTCGTTTTCGAAGGTTTTCTGTAGGCACGTGGCCAACGCCTTATTTTATGTGACTCATGCCATTCCCTCAGTTCGAAAAGCCTCTTTCGGATGCCAACCTGAAAGGGTCCTGCAGCACGATGGTTTGTTCCCGCCCCGGCCCTACGGAAATGATGGAAAAGGGAATTCCCAGGTGGTCTTGAACGGCCTCCAGGTATCGTCGAGCCGCCGAAGGAAGATCTTCAAAGCGGCGCACCTGGCGTAAATCCTGCTCCCACCCGTCAAAATCTTCATACACCGGATCGCATTGTTCCAAACGATCCAATTCCGGCGGCAATCGATCCAAAACGTTGCCCTGGCAGCGGTATTGGACAGCTATGCGCAGTCGCGGAAGGCCTGTGAGCACATCCAGCTTGGTTACGGCCAGACTGGCCAAACCATTCAAACGCACGGCATCTTTGACCACGGACAAATCCAGCCAGCCGCATCGCCGAGGGCGTCCTGTGGTGGAACCGAATTCGCCGCCGCAAGTGCGCATGTGTTCCCCGATCTGGTCCGTAAGTTCCGTGGGAAAGGGACCTCCACCCACCCGGGTCGTGTAAGCCTTCATGATGCCAAGTACGTGATGGATGGCCGTCGGGCCGAGACCTGCACCGCAACAGGCGTTGCCCGCCACCGTGTTGGACGAAGTGACAAAAGGATACGTGCCGTGATCCACGTCCAAGTGCGTGCCTTGAGCCCCCTCAAAAAGGATCGCCTTTTGGGATTGAAGCGCCTCGTGCAATCGCGTGGAAACATCGGCCACAAAAGGAGCCAATCGTCGGCCGTAGTCCAAGTACTCTTTCAGGACATTTTCCAGGATCACAGGGGCTTGCCCGTAGTAGTGGCTCAGCATAAAGTTCTTTTCCTCCAAGGTCTCTTCCAGGCGATGCCGCAAGGTCTTCTCGTTCAGAAGATGGTGCATGCGCACGCCCGTCCGCGCCACTTTGTCCTCGTAACACGGGCCGATGCCGCGCCCCGTGGTGCCGATTCGGCCCCGGCCTTTACGGTTCTCCCGCGCCACATCCAACAGGCGATGGTAAGGCATGATCACGTGAGCGTAGGCGCTGACCACCAACCGTTCAGGCGTGATGAGCACGCCGAAATCTTTCAAGCGCTCCAGTTCCTCCAGAAGCACCTTAGGGTCCACCACCACGCCGTTGCCGATCATGCAGACGGTGCCGGGGTGCAAAATCCCTGAAGGGGTCAAATGCAAAATGATCTTTCGCCCACCCACCACAAGGGTGTGGCCTGCATTGTTCCCCCCCTGAAAGCGCACCACACAATCGGCACGCGCCGTCAGAAGATCCACCACTTTGCCTTTGCCTTCGTCCCCCCACTGGGTTCCGATCACCACGACAGTGCTCATGGCCATGTCCTTGGACAACGCCCTTTCAAAACGAGACGCTGTCTTGCTCGTAGAAGATGTGAAACTTGGCACACACCAAACGAGAACTTTATTGAAAACGATCGGTTCTGTCAAAATGAAAAATAGAACCCGGTAGGAAACTCTTTCCCGAAGGCGGACGAGGGGGTGCCTTCGGGAAAGAGGGATTTCACCCATTATCGAGCCATGGCGCGGAGTCGCCGAATACGCTCCTCAATGGGCGGGTGTGTGCTGAACAGGTTGACCAAGGCCCCTCCGGACAAGGGATTGACAATAAAAAGATGGGCCGTGGCGGGTTTGGCTTCGACCATGGGAAGACGGTGGGAGGCGATGGCCAATTTTTCCAAGGCAGCGGCAAGCCCTAAAGGATTTCGAGAAATCATGGCTCCGGTTTCATCGGCCAAGTATTCACGGGACCTGGAAATGGCCAACTGAATCAACATGGCCGCCAAAGGCGCCACGATGGACAGCATCATGGCCCCCAAAATGCCCACACCTCCGCCGTCCTCATCATCGCTGCCTCGAAAGCCGCCAAACAGGGCGCCCCATCGGAGCATGTCCGCAATGAACATGATGGCGCCGGCAAGAGAGGCGGCAATGGTGCCCACGAGAATGTCGCGATTCTTGATATGGGCCAATTCATGCGCCAGAACACCCCGCAGCTCTTGGGTGGTCAGCAGGCGCAGTATCCCCTCCGTAACGGCCACGACTGCCTTGTTGGGGTTGCGGCCCGTGGCAAAGGCATTGGGGGTTTCCGACGGAATAATAGCCACCTTCGGCATGGGAAGACCCGCCTGCAAGGCCAGTTCGCGCACTATGCGGTACAGCTCCGGCGCTTCATGCTCCGAGACGGTTTGCGCTCGGTACATGGCCAAGACGATTTTGTCTGAAAACCAGTAGGTGCCGAGATTCATCGCCAGGGCAAAGATGAGGGCGATGAGCATACCTTGGCTGCCGCCTAAGAGTTTTCCCAAGAAGACGATGAGCAGGGTCAGGGCTGTGAGAAGCATCAAGGTACGAAACTGGTTTCCCATTGGGAGATCCTCCTTTGAGATGGCGTCAAGTTTCGGCGCGCACAGGCACTTTGCGTGAGGCCACGGGGTTCTTGGGAACCACGATGGTCAGCACACCGTGACGGTAATCCGCCTCGACCTTTTCCGGCACGATGTTTTCGGGAAGTGTCCACTGCCTCTTGAAAGGTCCCCAAGGCCTTTCGCGAAGGACAGCCTCCTCGTTCCGGGATGCCCCGTTCGGCCTCGTGCCGGACAGAATCAGGGTGTTCTGCACAAGTTCCACCGACAGGTCCGCCTTGGAGACGCCGGGAAGATCCACAACCGCCTTCCATTCTTGCTCATTTTCGAAAACATCTGCTGCCGGGTTCCACTCGGCCGAGGGGTTTTCCACCTCGGGATTTGAATGCACCATCTGGAAGGTTTCCCGATACAAAACGTCCATGCGCTCTTTCATGGAAAGAAGCTCGCTGAGCACTGTTTCACTTCCTAGACTCACCAGATTTCGCCTCCTATAGGGGAGCGTCGTCGAAGCGCACCTTACGGCCGGGAACGTGTCCGATCACACTTTCAATGGGAGCAGCGCACGCCGAGGCGGCTGATCGCGCCGTGCAGCGCTCCTACAACCTCAAGCCCCAAGGACGCAACCAAACCATTCTCGGACAGGATCCTGGTCTTCCATGCACAATAAAGTTAAAAAAGCCCGAAAAGTCCGTCAAGGCAAACCGGCATGCCGCACAGAAAGGACGCATCATGCAAGGGAAAAGAGACCTTCTCAAGAACCGCCTTGTCCCTTTGGACATCTACAAAGCGACCCCCAAGACCAATTGCGGAGAATGCGGGCAACCCTCCTGTTTGGCCTTTGCCACTCAGGCCGTTGTTGGTGAAGTGCCTCTGTCGGCCTGTTCGCACATGGAGGAAGGGGTGCGGCGGGAACTGCAACAGCGGTTGGCCCGCCAGCTGGATCAGGGGATTGGACGGAAACGGGAGAGTTTTGAAAAGACTTTGGAATTTCTGCGCGAATCGCTGACATTGTGGCTCAACCCCAACAACGCGGCCGCTTTGGGAGCTTCATGGACCTTGGAGGCTGAAGGGAAACCTGCCGTGCGATTTCCTTATCTGGATGACGAGGTGGTGGTTTTCCAAGACGATGTGCATTCAATCAAGGGTCGTGCATTGAGTCCTTGGGAAAAAATTTTCCTCTACAATTACGTCATAGGTGGCGCTGTGGAGCCGTCCGGGCGGTGGGTCGGCATGGAAAGCCTGCCCAATTCGGTCTCCAAGATCAAGAGCCTTCGGGTTCATTGCGAGGAACCCTTGGCCAAGGCCTTCCCTCAAGATAGGGAATTGTTGCGCCGTTGTGCAAGCCCGCTCTTTGAGGAATTATCCTCCCACATGGACCATGTCGGCTGGGCCGGTGAATGTCGGCTGTTGCCCAGGGTCCGCCTTCGGCTGTTGTGGTGGCCGGGAGATGAGGAAGAAGGCTTTGCCCCTCGAGTGAAATTTCTCTTTGACGCACGTGTTCTGGAAGTCCTGGATTTGGAATCCTTGCTTTTCGCCTGTGAACATATTACGGAACGCATCCTGAAGGCCCAGCGGGAGGCGCTTTCCCGCACGAAGACAAACGCCTCCTCAACCCCATAAGAGACTTTTCCGCAGGAAGGCACGCACCGAAAGCCTTCAGCACCACCGCATGGATAGGTGCTGCGGCGCTGTTCCGTTTTTCCGCCTACACGCGTGCGCGATCTCATGCAGCAACGCCTGCAAGGCTTTCTGCCCTTTGGACGGCTTTTGCCTTGATGTGTTTCAGCACTTGGGGGTTACCCTGACAAAGGCCGTGCATGAGGCGAAGATAGTCCGCAAAAGCTTCTCCCAAACCCATTCGGTGGACATAAAGCCCGTCAGAGCCGTGAAGGCCGACGCGAACTCGGCTGAGTTCGGCACAGACCGTTTCATGGATTTTTTGGGCCATCGCTTCGATCTCGGCATTGTTCCAAAGCTCCGGCTCATGAGCATGAGCCAGCACCGCTTCCATCAGAAATCGGTGCCCTCGAGGGGATAAACCTTCACGGGTCAAAAAGGGATAGGCATAGGCGATCTCCGTCACGGAATAGCCTTGAGCCAAGGCGAATGTCGCCAGTTTTTCCAAAACCATCGCACCCCACAAAAGCACGTGAAAGAGCGGGTTTGCTCGAGGGCTGGCATAGTAGAACGAACCCAATCCCGCCGTGAGACCCAACCAAAAGGCTTGAAAGGGTGGTTTAAGGCTGTGGAACTGTCTTGCGGGCAAGCAGAACTCCCTGGAGCATTTTTCTTCATAGCCCGTGAGATACCGAAGATCGCGGCCCGCATGTCGCGCGGGGTGCAGCAAACAACCGATGAGGCGCCCGTGCTCGTCCAGGTATCCCAAGGCCCAGCAAGAGAATCCTATAATGGGTTTAGGAGAAAGCGCGTTGTGGGAAAAGCCCTTTCGATGTTCCTGAAATTCCCGCTTCAAGGAGGCCACCCAGTCCAAGGGATCATAGCCCTGGGGACGGATCGGAGGGCAACAGCCAAAACAGCTTCGCTCGGCGTCGGGTGCACACAGGCTCCATGGGGCCTTTGAGAAAACAGGAAGGTCGACGTCGACCGGTGTTTTCTCAGCGTCGATTCGAGGAAGCAGCACGTTCGAGGGATGCATTGACTTGCCTTTGAAGCTTTGCTAGGGTTCTCGAACGGTTCACCATTACCTTTTTGGCATGAGGAAAAAAATGCCGATTTATGAATTTCGCTGCGTTCGCTGTGGGCATATTCAAGAAGTGCTGACGACCGGATCCCAAAGCGAGGTGGCCCTTGTTTGTGAACAATGCCAGGGTGAGGCCATGGAGCGGGTGCTGAGCCGGGTGAGCTACGTCATGGGCCATTCTTCCTCTGGCGGCCGCAGTGGACCGCGCGTCACGTCCAAGAGCTGCGCTCCGGGAAGCAGCTGTTCGACCATAGAGCTTCCCGGGCACACGCGCTGACCTTAGCGACGTCCGGCGGGCCTTGAGGGCAACCGAAGCCGATTCGTCACACCACGCCCTGGGACTGGAGTTGCCGAATCGTCTCCAGCGTATAGCCCATCTCCGTCAGCACGTCCAGGGTGTGCTCCCCCAGTTCCGGAGCGTGGCGGTGCAGGCTCGGGCGGCTTGCGGAAAATTTGGGAGCGCAGCCCATCTGACGATAGGTTCCCCAGACTTCGTGGTGCAGTTCCACCACCATCTGCCGAGCCTTCATGGACGGGTCAGTCATGACTTCCGCCAAATTCAACACCGGTTCGCAGCAACAATCCGTTTTTGCAAAAAAGGCGATCCATTCCGCTTGGGTTTTTTCTTCAAAAGCTCGCGCGATGTCTTCGACCAGTCGGCGTTGGTGAGGACCCGGCTCGAAGTAGCTGGGCTGATCCCAGTCGGGTCGGTTCATGGCCAGGCAAAAGGCCTTCCAGAATTGCGGTTCCAGAGCCCCCAAGCTCATGAATCGCCCGTCCTTGGTGCGGTAGATGTTGTAGCAGGCGAGGCCGTGGTTCAGGAGATCGTCGCCGGGATGGGGAACTTGGCCGTCGGCCAGGAACTTTCCCCAGCGCAGGCAGTTCCACATGGCGGCGCCGTCGGTCATGGAGATGTCGATCATTTGCCCGAGACCTGTACGCTCTCGAGCGAAAAGGGCCGCCGCGATACTGAAAGCCGCCATGAGGGCTCCACCGCCGAGATCCCCAATTTGGACACCGGGCAAAGAAGGCACCGGCCCCTGCCCGCAATAGGACAAGACGCCGCTCAAAGCCAAGTAATTGATGTCGTGCCCGGCCCGCAGCGCCCGTTCTCCATCCTGTCCGTAGCCCGTGATGGCGCAGTAGATGATCTCCGGGCGAATTCTTTGAAGTGCGGCGTAACCCAGCCCCAGCCGATCCATGACGCCGGGACGAAACCCTTCCAGCACCACGTCCGCCGTTTTCACCAGCCGGCGGAAGATGTCCTGGCCCTGGGGGTCTTTGAGGTTGAGGCTCACGGACCGTTTGTTGCGGTTCAGAACCACGTGAAAGCCGCTGTTGCGTCCGATGCGAGGTGGCCACCATCGAATATAGTCGCCGATCTTGGGATCCTCGATCTTGATGACGTCGGCACCGAGATCGGCCAAGAGCATGGAACAAAAGGGTCCGGGAAGGAGCCGCGAAAGGTCTAGAATCCTCACACCATCAAAAAGCCCCGCCATAATCCTCTCCTCAACTTATCGTGCACAAAAAGACTTTTCAGCGTCTTTTTAAAGCTGCGGGAAGACGGTCTTTGGGCTTCATTGTGTCGGAGCGCTACACCGCGGGATGGATTTTTACACCCCGCGTCGCTTCCGTGCAGGCGGGCCTTTCCAACGCGCCGCTAGAGCTTGTCCGAGATCCCGTTTCAGTAGGAGCGGTGGACACCGCGACACCTGATCGCGCCTTGCGGCGCTCCTACAGAATGTAACGAAACCGGATCCAAAAGCCATTCTCGGTCTTGCTCCTAAAGAACGGCTCGAGCGAACGCTGCCGCATCAAAGGGCCGAAGATCGTCCAGGGCTTCCCCTAGGCCGATGTACCGCACGGGCAACCGCAATTCCTGGCAAATGGGGACGATCACGCCCCCTTTAGCGGTTCCATCCAGTTTGGTCAAAATCAAACCCGTGACCCCCAAGGCCTCTTGAAAAAGACGGGCTTGACTCACGGCGTTTTGACCCGTGGTGGCGTCCAGCACGAGAAGAATTTCATGGGGTGCTTCGGGCAGTTTTCTCTGAATGACGCGGTGCAGCTTTTTCAGCTCCTCCATGAGATTCATTTTGGTGTGCATGCGTCCCGCCGTGTCGATCAAGACCACGTCCACCTGGCGCGCCACGGCGGCATCCAGAGCGTCAAAGACAACGGCGCTGGGATCCGCGCCGCTTTGTTGACGAATGATGGGCACCTGGATTCGCTCCGCCCACCGTTCCAGCTGTTCAGCGGCGGCGGCTCGAAAAGTGTCGGCCGCGACCAGCATGGGGGTGAGGCCGTCTTGGCGGAAGCGATGGGCCAGTTTGCCGATGGTGGTCGTCTTGCCGACCCCGTTGACGCCGATCATCATGACCACAAAAGGCTTGGCTCGGTGAGGATCCAGGGGCGGGGCGTCCACCGAAAGGATTGCTTCCATTTCCTCACGAAGTGCTTCGCGAAGCCTTTCGGGATCTTGAAGTTCCTTTCTCTTGACCCTTTCGCGCACACGGTCCAGAAGAAGCTCCGTTGTGTGGACTCCCAGATCGGCCGTAATGAGGATTTCTTCCAGATCTTCCAGCAGTTCAGCATCGATGTGTCTCTTGCCCAACACCAGTCGATCCACACGGTCCGCCAGGCGTTCGCGGCTCTTGGCCAGCCGATGCCTAAGGCGAGCCAGGAAGCCTCCTTGATCTTCTTGAGGCTCCTCCGCCACGACTTCTGCATCGCCTTGTAAGGGCGGTGGCAGACCGGCTTCAGCCGCAGCCGTGTTCGATGGGGTTGTTTCAGCGTCTTTTTTGCGAAACCACTTCAACATAGGGTGCCTTTCCCTGTACCGATAAGGATGGATTTCATCGCCCGAAACACAGCGGAAGCCCGTGAACTTTCCTTCAATGTTGCCCTAAGCGCCGTAGCACCGTAGCATAGGTGCTGGAGAATTTGAAGGATATGCGGCACGGTCCGAGAAGGAGGCGCATCATGGAGCCAAGGGAAGTGACAGCGCGGGAGGAGATCGTCTGGGCATGTCAAAAGCTGGCCGCAGCAGGGCTTATTGCCGCCGGAGACGGCAACGTGAGTTGTCGCCTGGGCCCGGGGGCGTACCTCATCACCCCGAGCGGTCTTCCCAAGGGAGAGGTCAAGGCCAAGGACTTGCTGGTTATCGATGCTGCGGGATCCGTGCTTTCCGGCACAGGAAAACCCTCCAGTGAATGGCGGCTGCATCTTCTCGTTTACGAAAAGCGAGCCGATGTGGGTGCGGTGGTTCATGCCCATCCACCTTTGCTCACCGCCATGACCTTGGCCGGTGTGCCGTTTTCTTCCGAGGTGTTTCCGGAAGTGTGGATCACCGTCGGGCCTGTGCCCATGGCTTCCTACGCCATCCCTTCCACGGAAGAAGTCCCCCTTTCCATCATGCCCTTTGTGGAGGCTCACCACGCGGTTTTGCTCGCCCGTCACGGATCCCTCACCATGGGCCGTGATGTGCGCCAAGCTTATTACCGGTTGGAAAAACTGGAACACGCCGCCCGAAGTTTGCTGGCGGCGTGTGTTCTGGGAGGGCGCTTGCCCGATCCCTTGTCGGCTGTCCAATTGGAACAGCTGACGCGTCTGTTTTCATGATCTCCAGATGATGCGCGCGTCGGCGACCAGCACACCTTCCGAATAGGCAAACACGGGATTCAGATCGATTTCAAGAATGTTTTCATAAGCTTGAGCTAAATGGGCCAGTTTCAAAATGGCGTCCACCAAGGCGTTCTTGTCCACGGGAGGTGTGCCTCGATAGCCGTTGAGAAGCGGGGCCGCCTGAATTTCTTCCAACAAGGCCAAGGCGTCATCCCGGCCCACGGGAAGTATTCTCACGGCGACGTCTCGAAACAGTTCCACCGTCACGCCACCTAAACCGAACAGGAGAATGGGGCCGAACTGAGGATCTCGATTCATGCCCAGAATGAGCTCCAACCCCGAAGCCGCCATGCTGGTGACGACCACGCCGCGAATGTCGGCCTGAGGCATCGCTTGGCGGGCTTGCCGCATCATGGTTTCGTAGGCGGCGCGCACATCCTGTCCCGATCGAAGGTTCAACCGCACGCCACCGACGTCCGACTTGTGTAAAATATCCGGAGAATCAATTTTTAGCGCCACGGGAAAACCCAATTGGTGCGCCACGTGAACGGCTTTGCCGGGACTTTCCGCAAAACGGTGACAAATGCATTCAAACCCTTGGCGTTCCAGAAAGGCCAGGCATTCACTGAGGCTGGCAGCTCTGCCCTGTCGATGGCCCTCCACAAATGTGGTTCGAGCCGGCTTGATGCGCTTGGCTTTGGGAAGGCGTTGCGCAAGGGCTCGCACTCCTCTTTCCGGCGTGGGAAAAACCGGAACACCCTTCTGATGCATCTTTCGGCGTTCCACTTTTTCCACGTCCGCACCTCCCAGGAAAATGACCAGCTCGTTCGCCTGCGGCGTGACCACCTCAGCGGCTTTTTCCACGGGATCCCCGAAGATAACGCCTAGAACGTCATAATACGGCCTTGCCCGCTCCATCACCGCCTGGTACATGGCGGCGGTGGCATCCCCCGTGAGGTCCAAAGGATTGGCACGAATGGCATGGGCCGGAATCACCCCTTCAAGGGCTTCGGCCAGCGCCGGGGGTAGCGGCGCCACATCGAGCCCTTCTTTTTCCGCCCAATCCGTTGCTAGAATTCCCGCACCTCCCGAGGTGGTGATAAAGAGAATGCGGTTCCCCGGCGGTTCCTTCAGATAGGCAAAGGCCTTGGCCACATCGTAAAATTCTTCGATCGTTTCCGCTCGAACCACACCATGGCTTTGAAAAAGGGCGCCATAGACCGCATCGGCTCCGGCCAAAGACTTGGTGTGCGACTCCGCGGCCACTTTTCCCTTGGGCGTCCGTCCCGCCTTTAAAACCACAATCGGTTTTGTGGCGGCCCGCAGCGCCTGTCGAAATTCTTGCGGCCTCTTGATCCCTTCCACATATAGTGCGATGACCCGCGTGTGTTCGTCGTTTTCGAAATAGCTGAGCAAATCCGTTTCATCCACGTCGGCTCGGTTTCCAAGGCTCACGAAGCACGAAACGCCCAGTTCTTCATCGGAAAACCAGTCCATCATGGCGGCGCCCACCGTCCCGCTTTGACTAATCACGGCCACGTGCCCTTGCTTTCGCAACAAGGGCCAGGAGGCGCACAGGGGGTGGTACGGATTGTTCACCCCTTGGCAGTTGGGACCAATAAGGCGCAGGTTGCCGTTTCGAGCTATCTCGGCCACCTGCCGCTGCAGCGCTTCTCCCTCGGGACCCGCTTCACTGAACCCCCCCGTGATGATTACCGCCCCCTTGACAGCCTTTTCCACACACTCGGCGATGGCTTGAGGCACCAGACGGGCCGGAATGATGACCACAGCCAAATCCACCGCATCGGGAATTTCTTTGACGCTGCGAAAACACCGCAGCCCCAAGATGGTTTCGCTCTTCGGGTTGATGGGATACACGGCCCCACGGAAGCCACCGTCAAGGATGTTGCGCAAAATGATGTTCCCGTACTTTTCGGGGCTCTCCGAAGCTCCAATAACCGCCACACTGCGCGGCCGAAAAAACGCGTCCATTTGGTGGAATTCCATGGCGCCCTCCGTTTTTTCATGAAGGGAAGTTCTTCCGGGCTTTTTCCATGACGCGGGCGTTGAACTTATCGGCTTTGATGAGGAATCGTCCGTGGGTGGCTTCGCCGATTTTTTCCACCTCATCAAAGGCTTCCACCTTGAAGATCACTTTGCGGCCTTCTATGGCCGTCACCTCACACACCACCTTGATTTCCATACCCAGTGGGGTCGGGGCCAGGTGTTTAAGATCCATGGACATTCCCACAGATTGCATGCCCGGCTCCAGGTGTTCATCGATCAGCGCGGCACAGACTTGTTCCATGAGCCCTCCCAAAAAAGGGGTGGCGAAAACATTCGGGAGGTTATGAAAGAAGCGTTGCGCGGAATGTTCCGGAAGTGTTTTCAACGTCAATTCCTTTTTCATACCAACGGTCAGCCCCTCGCCCATGGATTCCTCCTCCCCTTGTGGATATGAACGTTTTTTCTCTGGCAGCGTTTGGCGGAACGAACGCTGCGCCACCGCACGGCGTAAGGATGATGTCGCCAAAGAGACATTCGCTGGAATGGGTCATCGTGTGAGATCGGTAGAGCATCGGCGTTGGAAAAGGGAACGTAAAGATATTTCCAGATCTCCGAGCTTCTGTCAAGAAAGCTCAGAGTGCCGTCAGCTCCGAGCACGGTGTGCCACAGGGGAATCTTTTCATTAAGCGATCATCGTTTTCCATTCTCTCGGTGTGCCAAGCCAGGATCCAACTTCTTGGTCGAAAAGCTTGTTCGACAGTGCCTCTGCCACGTCCTTTTTGGCTCAACGCTGGAAGAGCGCTGCAAGGCGCGATAAGGCATCGCGGCTTGCGCCGCTCCTACCACAGGCCTTCTCGGACGAGCTCCGAGAAGATGTCCGAGAATGCCTTCTCTTGGGGTTCGCATGGGCCCGCATGTCTCAAGGGACGGGGTGGGCCTCGCTGGTTCACGGACGGCGGAGGACCGTTCCTCCAGAAGCTTCGAACCTGCAACTATTCTATCCGGGTGCACGAATCCTCGGGCGGCATTTGGAACGGCCCTCGAGTGATAGCACCAAGAGCCCTTTGGCTGGGAAGGGATTTCAAGCATTTTCCGTTGCGGATTGACAGAATCAGGAACGGTTCTTAAATGGAATGGTGATTTTTAATCGTGAGCGCGCATTCGTCCATGAGCCAATTCCAGCAAAACCTTGAAGGAGGCCGTTATGTCGAAGACTGCAATGCATCTTAAGGAAGCTTTTGCCGGCGAATCCCAAGCGAACCGAAAATATTTGGCTTTTGCCGAAAAGGCTCGCGAAGAAGGTTACCCGGGAGTGGCCAAGCTTTTTGAAGCGGCGGCTGCGGCTGAAACCGTTCATGCCCACAAACACCTGAGGGTTCTCAAAGGCATTCGAAGCACTCGGGAAAATCTTCAAGAAGCCATCGCCGGCGAAACACACGAATTCAAAAGCATGTATCCACAAATGATTCAAGACGCCAAGGCCGAAGGGGAGCGCCAGGCGGAAATAAGCTTCACCTACGCCAACGAGGTGGAAAAGATTCATGCGCAGCTTTACGAAGAGGCTCTAAAGGATCCGGAAAACTTCCCGGTCAAGGACTGGTTTATCTGCCGTATTTGCGGCTACACTATTGCCGATGCACCACCGGAAAAATGCCCCGTTTGCGGCGCCAACCAGAAAAACTTCTTCAAAGTGGAATAAAGAGTGGTCTCCTGGGATCACTCGAGGTCGAACTTCCGGGAACCTGTTCTGGAAGCTCGTGCGACCAAGGATGAGACGCATCCTTACGGTTTAAGGCTGTAGGCGCGGCGCAGGCGCGATCAGGCGTCGCGGCTTGTGCCGCGCCTGCTGAAAATGTTCTCGGACTCGTTCCCGGGCGAAGTTGTTTTCTCGGCTGGTTTTCAAAAAAGTGCCTTTCCTGACCTTGTGGAAGCACGCCAAAGGGCTCTAAGGTTTGGGGCACAAGCCGAGGGTACGCGTGGCCATAACGGACACAGTGTTTGTAAAGGCATCACGGTGCCGTCTGCACCGCTTCTCTTTCCGCGATGATTCGGTCCAGCTCCCTCACCAGTTCGTCCGCATCCTCGGAAAACTTGCGTGCAAAAAGGATTTCACCGGGGCCGTAGGGATCATCCGGCGGAAACCGGGTCGTGGTTTTGAAAAGTTCGATGTGCTTTCGCTGTATCCATTCAGGGCTGCGTTGTCGAGCGCTCCAGTCCGCATAGGTCAGGTTTCTTTGAATTCTGGGCGCCAAGGGCGAATTGCCCAAGATGGTCTGTAACATCATCTCGTCCGGGCAATAGCTGTGTCTGTAAAAGGCCAAGAAGTCCGGACGCCTATCACAGAAATGGATCAGAAAATCAGCGGCCTGGCGTGTCAAAGCCCAAAACATGGAACCGCCGTAGGGTTGCATGTTTCCTAGGATTTTTCTGTAGTTTCGCCGTGGCCACAGGCCGAGTTTCATGAGCGCCTTGGCCGTAAAGAGCACCCACGACGGATTCGTGGGGCTTGGCCGATAATACGTCAGTCGTGTCAAAGGCTTACCATACGACTTGGAAGGCATTGGCACCAGATTCATGTATTCCGTGTCCGGATGCTCGGCAAAAAACCTCTCGATCCAGGAAGCCGAGTGAATGGGGTAATCGGAGCCGCTCAGAAGCACGAACCTTTGAAATCCTTCGGGACTCTGAAGAGCTTCGCGGAGAACGATCAGAATGGCCTCTACGGTACTAAAATCCCCCCAATACACAGGAACACGTCGGCGAGAGAAGAAGATATTGGGCCGCGCCACCGCGGTGTAGGGAGACAAGTCGTATTTCTTGTCTATGTGCACGAAAAAAGCGCAGTTCGGCGTCTCCAGGGCTTTAATGAGACGAGGAAAATGGCGCGGATTGTTGTAGGCCACGATCAGGTAGGCGATTTTCATGGCGGCCTTCCCTTGTTGCACGAAGGGTGCGTTTTCCCCACCTTGTTCCCTCATGTCCTTGCCTTCAGACTCATTATCCATAATCCGGCATCGGACTCAAGAAACCTCGCCATACATGGATCCGGGGCCTGTTCGAGACCACCTTCCGTCGGAGCGCCGCAAGCCGCGATTTCCTATCGCGCCGTGCGGCGCTCTTACAGAATCCAATGAAAAAGGTGCCGCCAAGCCATCCTGAAAGAGGCTCCCGCGGACCTGTCAAGAATTTTTCTTGAGTGGGCGGCGTAAACCGGGACGCCTCATCGGGCCTTGGAAAGCTTCTGCAAAGGAAAGACAAAATGCTGTGGAAAGAGCAACCTCGGACAAGCGCTTGGTTTGCGCGAAAAGGAAGGGCCGTGAAAAGGGTCTTTCGACGAAAAAGCGAGGGGACCTTCCGTGACGTGTGCCGAAAGTCCCTCGCCTTTTCCAATTTTTTTTTCGGCGTCTTATCGGTGTGCTGCAGTTTAGTCCTTTCGAGGTTTGGCAAGAAAAATTTCGTCGGGATCCAGAACCTCATGGATGAGGTGAATTTCTTCATAGGTCGGCGGCACCGTCTCCCCGCTCACCCGAGAAATGTCCAGCTCAAACTCGCACATCTCTTGAATCTTTTCGGGGCTCATGCCCGGATGGTACGTGTCCAGGTACATGCGCCCCGTTTCTTCATCAAAGCGAAAGACGCCCGCTGTGCTGATGACGGCGCTGGGGCCGCCTCGAAAAGCCCCTCCGTAGAGTTCTCGCCGGTGAATCCATTCCCCTGAAGGCCAGTTCTTGACGCGCCATCCCGGGCTGGTGATGTAACTGACATTTTTAGGAAAGCGGCGCCTTTTGTGCACCATGATATAGACGGTGCGCTTGGCAAAGGAGTTGATGTCCGGATTGCCGCCGCTGCCAGTGAGGCGAAGCAGCGGGTTCAAGTAATCGCCGATGGCGGTGGTGTTCACGTTGCCGTATTCATCGATTTCCGCACCACCCAGAAACCCCAAGTCCACGTAGCCCCGCTGGGCGATGCTAAAGGCTTCGTAAAGGCCCGAAGCCACGGAAGCCCCGACTTCGCAGCGCGGACCCCCCCGGAGGTGGGCAGTTCTTTGGGCCGTCCGTCCAGAGTTCCGGCCTCAAAGATAAGCTTTAGGCGCGGCGCATGGGTCCTTTGCGCCAACATGATGGGGATCATGGGCATGCCGGTGCCGGCAAAAACCACTTCATTGTCGCGCACTTCGCGTGCCGCGGCCACCGTCATGAGATCTCCGAGGGTGTATTCGCCAGGCCGGGCAGGCTGGTTCATCTCTTTCATGGTGGATTCCCCCTTATTTGCGTCCCCGTTCGACGCGCGTGCTGTAGTTCAAGACCGTGTTGGCTTTCAGGCGGGCAAGGCGAGGCACGCCAAGTTTGTTGAGGTATCCGTCGTGGTTCATGCCAAAGATCCATTCCTTGGCAAATTCGTTGAACCCTTCCTGGCCTCGCGTCTGGGCGTAGAAGTTGCGCAAAAACTCGCCGTCCACATCGTAGAAGCGAAACATGCCCGTGGAATGGGCACACCAAGGGCATTCCACAATGTAGTCCACCTGAAAACTGGGGATCTTGTTCAGATGCGATTCATGACGCAGGTACTCCTCCGCAACGATTTCCTCGGCGATGGCAATGGTGATGTCCGCCGCGCGGGCCACCTCGGGGTCCATAAAGAATTGTCCTGCAATGCGCACTGTACCCTCATCTCATACCTGTTGAACGGCCAGCACGGCCACATCCACCTTGGCCGCAGGGACGAGAATTTGTCGGCCGTCGCCGAAAAAGGGGTCGTCAATGACGTGATACTCTTTGCGGGGAATCTTGGGGTTTTTGCCGTTTCTCAGACCGGCTCGCTCGAGCATGTCGTAGGCCGGATTGTGGATATCTGTTCCCAATGAGGTCTGGGTGGCCATGAAGGGCATGCCGGCAGCGGCCGCCTGAAATCGAAAAGCCATTTCGGCGTGGCTGTAATCTTCGTAAATAATTTCTTTTTGCCGCACGCGCCTAGCCAGGTTGGCCCCGTACTTGCCGTAAAGTTCGTGACCGATCCAGCACGATTCCCACACATCCACGCACCCTGCGCCGATGAGGAATTCCGAGTGAGGGCCGCTGTTGACTTCAATCAAGTGAAGATGCCGACGCTTTTGTCGAATGAGTTCATAGACCAGTGCGCAGGGGCGACGCCAAATGGTAAATCCGGAAAAGGTCAAGAGGGTGCCGTCCTTGATGATCTCGGCGGCTTCGCTGAGACGGATTCTTTTGGTTGGGCTTGTCATGAATGATCCACTCCATTTCGCGCGTGAGCTGTCGCACGGGAGGCTGCTCCCGCTGAGAGAAGGAATCGCTGTTTCCTCATGAGCCTGTACTGAAAGGGACTACCCGACGCTTTGCCCTCCTTTCGTTGACCAGCAGCATGGCAAGCCGTGTGTGGAACGCCGCCTTGCCGTGGTTCACTTTTTTCCTGACGTACAAAACCTTTTCCACTCGAGCCACCACCTCACCTTGCCTGTCCTGAACTTCCACGGTAAAGGTGGGTAAAAACTTGCCACCGTCTTTGACTCTTTGCTTAATCTCTTGGAGCACCTTTTCTTGGAGCTGAAAATGAGCCCTCACGGTTCCTTTGCCCGGCTTGACGAAGTCGATGGTGGCGGCTTTATCCCAGACGAGATAATCGGGGCCGAGATTTTTGATGAGCATAAGCATGTAAAAGGGATCGACCATGGCGTAAAGGCTGCCGCCGAAATGCGTGCCCACGTAATTGCGATTGAAGAACCGAAGCGGCATTTCCACTAGGATTTCCCGAAAATCCGGCGAGACGCGGCGCACGCGGATGCCGGCTCCCAGGTATGGGGGGGTAGAGATTGAGCAGCCAGCGGAACATGCGATGATTCATACCAAAGCCTCCAACGTGAGCGTGAGCGGTTGGGAAGTCGAGGGCATTATGGTGGTGGAAGCCTTGTTGTCAAGGATCGATCCCAAAAATTCAGCAGGCTCTGCCCACCAAGCACAGGTGCACTTTGCGGGCATGCTGCAACACCTTGTTGGCATGGCTGCCCAATAGAAAGGGTTTCTTTTCGCGAAGACTGCGTTTGCCCATGACCACCGCTTCGTAGTGGCCGCTTTCCATGTGCGCCAGAAGGTCCCAAGCCACCCCTTTTTGCATGGGAAGGATACGGCATTCAATGGCGCTGTCCGGAATGCCGTGTGAGCGCAGTACTTCTCGAGCCTCATCCATGAACTGATCCACCTGGCGCCGCTTCTCCTCCTCCCAATGGCGTTTCCAGGAGTGCCTGGCTGTTCGCTCTTGTTCGTCCAGAATATGGCCGTCATCCCACAGAGCCGGTGGAAAAGGGGGTAAAATATGCAGAAAGGTGTAGCGTTTTCCAGGCGTTGGGCCAATCCATTCGTTGACGTAATAGGTCAGGGCGCGGCACTCGGGATGGGATTCCACCGCAATGAGCACGTGGCCTGTGGGTGGCGCCTCCGGGTCCATGATCCATACCGTTCGATATTGTTCGTACTGCACGACGCGCGATGAGACGCTGCCAATGAGAATGTTTTCCGCGGGGGACAGGCCCCGACGCCCGACGGCGATAGAAGGGATCTTGCGTTCCTCCGCCACCTTGAGGATTTCTTGGCCGGGATCCCAGGAATCCAACCGGCACACGGTGTCGATGGCGTCTTCCTCAAAGCCCAGTTGCAGAAGGGCTTCACGGTAACGGTTGGTGATGCTTTGGCAGATTTTTTGCTGAGTTGCCTTGGCGAGGCGGAGGGACGTCTCTGCATCCCAAATTTCGCCCGGATACAACATGAGGTGCTGTTGCACGCAGTGAAGAATGGTCCAATGGCAGTCCCCGCGGTCCTTGAAAAATTGCCCGAACCGCTTGGCCGCTCCAAGACAGCGCTCGGAGCCGTCCGCGGCCACAAGGAAGCATTTGTGATTGGATCGCGCCATGGCCCCCCTCCCTTTCACCCATGGTTACCTTGCCGTCATCAAGCCACGAAATTCCAAAATGAATGCTTAAATCCGGTCTTGATCAAATATAACAAATCTGGAGGTGCAAAGTCCAGGCGGCCGCTTTTTTCAGCGTACGGCCCAAGAACAAGGGCTTATGCAGCCGAAGCGTTGGCATCCTTTGAGGACAACAGATGCTTCGGTATGGCGTCCAGGCGATGGACGATGGGCATGGAAGGAAGGCTTTCCAGAAAGATGCGCCCGTAGGGCTTGGTCAAAACCCGTGTGTCAAAGAGCACCAGCACGCCCTTGTCCTGCCGAGATCGAATCAGACGGCCAAAGCCCTGTTTGAGCTGCAGAACGGCACGAGGCACCTGATAGCGATAGAAAGCATTGTGCCCGGCCTGTGTCAGCTTTTCCACTCGTGAGGCGGTGATGGGATCATGGGGAACTTCAAAGGGCAGCTTGTCGATGAGCACGCAACTGAGGCTCTGGCCCGGCACGTCGATGCCTTCCCAGAAGGCATAGGTGGCCAAGAGCACCGAGTGCGTATCCTTCTTGAACTGGGATAGCAGTTTTCTTTTGGGTTTTTCTCCCTGACACAACAGCGGAAAAGGCAGCTGGTCGGCAAGGAAACTGTAAGTTTCATGCATGTGACGGTAGCTTGTAAAAAGAAACAGAGCCCGTCCTCGGGTCATGTCCATGATTTTGAGCGCCTCCTGGGCCATGGCTTGACAAAAAGACGGCTCATGGGGAAGAGGAAAGGGCTTGGGGATGTAAAGGACGGCCTGGTTTTCAAAGGCAAAGGGCGAAGGCACAACAAGGTCGCGCCCCTCGTCGGGAACACCCAGTCGTTCCCGAACGTAGTGAAAGCTTGGGCGTTGGCCTTCCACGGTTGCCAGTGTGGCGGACGTGAGAATGACCGTTTCCTTTTGATGGAAGACTTTTTCCAAAAGGATGGGCGCGACATCCAGAGGTGTGGCCCGCAATGTAAATCCCACAGGGTGAGCGTAGACTTCATACCAGTAAGTCAGCAGCGGATCTTCCTGGCCGAGAAACTGGTCCAGTTTCAACTCCAGAGCATGGCATCGCGCTTCTAAGGATTCCCAGAGGGGTGATGCGCCGGCTTGCTGTTGCACAAGCTGGCCGAGGCTTTTCAGGGCTTCGCGAAGGGCTGTTGCCCGTGCGTGAAACGGTGAGGAAGCCGTCCCGATTTCCAGGCGCTGTCGCGTGTTCAAAGTTCCGGAAGCCGTGCTAAGACATTTGGCCGTCTCCTTGGTCTGCCGCTCGAGATGCTCAAGGGCCGAGGCGATGGTCTTTCGAAAATCGGTTGCCACTTTTGTCTGGGCCGACGCTCGAAGAATGTCTCGAGTGGTTTCAGTGACGGACCAGCTTGAAAATTCATGGCCAAAAAACAATCCGGCCACATCCTCCAGATGGTGGGCTTCATCAAAGATGATTGCAGGAAACGCTGACAGGAAATCGCCCGGTCCACGGTCCTCCAGGGTGAGAGTGGCGAAAAACAAGTGATGGTTGACGATGAGCAGGTCGGCTTTGGCGGCCTGCAAGCGGCTTTTTTGAACAAAACATTGCCCATAATGTGGGCATTGCTGGTTCAGGCACTGTTCTCCCCATGAGGTGATCTCGTTCCAGGCTTGAAAGTGATCGGGAAGCCAGTCCAGTTCCGAGCGGTCTCCGGTTTTTGTATGAGCGGCCCATTGGTGCAGCGCGCCAAAGATTTTGGCTTCGTGAGGGTTTAAAAAGGACGGCTGGTAGGCAAATTCCTTGAATCGTCGGAGACACAAGTAATTCCGACGCCCCTTGAGGGAGCTCACGCGGACTTTTGGGAAAAAATGGCGAGTCAGAAAAGGAATATCCTGGTCCAAAATCTGGTCCTGAAGCGCCTTGGTGGCTGTGGACACCACGGTTTTGCGGCCGCTCAAGAGAGCCGGAATGAGGTAGGCAAAGGTCTTGCCCGTGCCCGTGCCAGCTTCCACAAGGAGGGGCACACCGTCCTCATAGCTTTGCCATACCGCCCTGGCCATGGCCGCCTGTGACGGTCTGTGTTCAAACCGAGCCAACAAACCGGAAAGGAGGCTGCTCGAACCAAAAAAAGAATCTAGGGAAAGTGCAGGCATCGTCGGTTTCAATCGTTGCCCCAAAAGAGATCGGATTTGAAGAAAGACCCCGATGTGGTTTCGGCGGCGCTTTCGGTCGAGGACCCTGTCAAGGTCGTTGTGTCTTGAGGCCCCTTAGGTTGCGTGCCTTCTACGAAAGCCGCAAAGGTTTCCCGCCCCCCTTCCGCCGGAGATTCAACAGATTTTTTCGGGATTTTGGCAAAGACGATGTTTTCCGGAACGGGAAAGTTTTCCACCGGACTCTCACGCAGATATTCCCGCATAAAGCTCAACCAAATGGGTGCGGCGGCTTTGCCTCCCGTCTCCTTGGGTCCCAAGGAGAGGCGATGGTCATCATGGCCGACCCAGACCCCGGTGAGCAGATCCGGTGTATAGCCCACAAACCAGGCATCTTTCAGTTCATTGGTGGTTCCCGTCTTTCCCGAAGCAGGTCTGTTGATGCTTCGCACCGAGCGTCCCGTGCCTTCGCGGATGACACCCTGCAGAATATCCGTAAGAATGTAAGCCGTTTGAGGGGACAGGGCTCTTTCTTGCCGAACCTGGTGTTTTTCCAGAAGCCGTCCGTTTCGGTCATAGACGGCTTCCACCATGTAGGGCTCCACGCGCAGACCTTGGGCGGCAAAAGCCGAGTAGGCGCTGACCAATTCCCACAAGCTGACGCCTGAGGCGCCCAAGGCCAAGGACAGGGTCGGCGTGAGGGGGGATCGAATCCCCAGGCGCCGCGCCATCTCATGCACTTCCTGAATGCCCACGCTTTCCAAAAGCTTAATGGCCACCACGTTGCGTGAATGAATCAAGGCGTCTCGCAGGGTGATAGGGCCCCAGAAAGCGTTGTCGTAGTTGGCGGGTTTCCATGAACCCACCAGGCTCGGGTCTTCTTTGACGATCGGCGAATCGACGAGCACGGAAGCCTCAGTGTAGCCTTTTTCCAAAGCCGTGGCGTAGATGATGGGTTTAAAGGCGGAACCGGGCTGCCGATAGGCTTGGGTCGCTCGGTTGAACTGACTCTTGGAAAAATCCTTGCCGCCCACCATGCACAGGACACGTCCCGTCTGAGGGTTTATGGCTAGAAGGGCGCCTTCGGCTTGCGGTTCTTGTTCCAATGAAACCACCCACGGGGTGGTGTCGGATCCTTGCGCTTCCACCCGCACCCACACAAGATCCCCTTTGGAAAAGAGGTGGCGTCTTGACGCGAAATAGCCGGCGGCCCATGGAGCGGTCTTGAGGTTCAGCACAGCGGTCCGTTTCGCTCCAAGATCTACGCGGCACCGACGTTCTTGAGCCTCACAACTTATCACCACAGCTTCCACCACATCACCCGGGTTCGGACTGGCATATTTCTTTGCCAAGGCCTGGGAAAAATCGGCGGTTTGTGAGTCCTCCACGTGCCCGTGCGGGCCTCGATACCCGTGTCTCTTGTCCAGCTCGCGAAGTCCTTCCAAAACGGCTCTTTCGGCCAGGTGTTGAGCGTGTACGTCGAGGGTGGTGTGAATGGATAAACCTTCACGGTAGAGCATGCGAGCCCCGTACTTTTGTTCCATGAGGCGCCGCACTTCTTCAGTAAAACTATTTAAAGGATACGTGGTTCCTTCGAGGGATTCCAGGAGATGCAAGGGCTCCTGACGAGCCCGCAAGGCTTCTTCCTGGGACAGGAACCCCACCTCCACCATGCGGTCCAGAACATAATGCTGTCGTTCCAGCGCCTTTTCCATGTTATGAAAAGGGCTGTATCGACTGGGGGCTTTGGGCAGACCGGCAAGAAGGGCGGCCTGAGCGAGGCTCAAATCATGAGCGCCCACGCCGAAATAGGTGCGCGCCGCGGCTTCCACCCCGTAAGCGCCGGCGCCCAAGTAAATTTGATTGAGATACAGGTAGAGGATTTCTTCTTTGGTCATGGAACGGTCGATGCGGTAGGCCAAAATGGCTTCCTTGAGCTTGCGCACCCAGGTGCGTTCCGGGGATAATAGCAAAGTTTTGACGACCTGCTGTGTGATGGTGCTTCCACCCTGAACGATGCCTCCCGCCTCGATGTTCTTGATCATCGCACGAACAATACTCCCAAAATCCAACCCCTTGTGTTCGTAAAAGTTGGCGTCTTCGGCCGCAAGAAAGGCCAGGATCACGTGCCGGGGAAATTCTTCAAGAGGCCTGACGTATCGGCGTTCGGCAGCAAGTTCTCCGATTACCGTGCCGTCCGCGGCATACATCGTGCTGACAATCGACGGCCGGTAATCGCGCAAGGATTGCATGCTGGGCAGAGATCGTTCCAACTGAAAGTAGGCCGCGGCTCCCGCCAAAAGGGTCAAAGCTCCCAGAACCAGCAAGACGGCCACAGCGGCCACAAGTTTTCCCACCTGCAGTGTGCGCTTCAAAGGAGGAAAACCCCGATGGGACGGGCTCGTTTTTCGATACTCCATCGTGGCATTGCTTTCGATCATCTTCGTGTTGTGAATGACTTTGCCCAAGAAACCCATGCTAGCGAAGATTCGGGACCAAGGAAAGCAGGAATCTTCGATTTTACGACCAAAAGGTTCGGTCCAGGGTTCGGTACTGCACGGCCTCCAGCAGATGGTGATGGGCGATGGTCTCGCATCCTTCCAGATCCGCGATGGTTCGAGCCACCTTGAGAATCCTGTGGTAGGCTCGAGCACTGAGATGCAGGGTGGTGATGGCTTCCTGAAGCAGGCGTTTTCCTTGGGAATCCAGGGTGCAGTAGCGCTCCACTTCTTTGGGCCCCATGGCCGCATTGGCATGGAGGCCGGTTCGGTGAAACCGGGCTCTTTGGCGTTCTCGCGCCGCCATGACGCGCCGGCGGACCTCATGAGACGACTCCGAGCCATGCGCCCCTTGCAGATCTTCCACCGACAGGGCCGGAACATCCACATGCAGGTCGATGCGATCCAGAATCGGTCCGGAAATGCGGCTTCGATAGCGTTGTATTTCCATGGACGAGCACCGACAGGGTTTTCGAGCATCTCCCGCGAACCCGCATGGACAAGGGTTCATGGCGGCCACCAACGTAAATCGGGCCGGATAGGTCAGGGTCATGGCCGATCGGGCGATGGTCACTTGGCCGTCTTCAAGGGGCTGGCGCAAAAGGTCCAAAATGTTTCGCCGGAATTCCGGAAATTCATCAAGAAAAAGCACGCCATGGTGGGCGAGGCTCACTTCGCCTGGTCGAGGCACATGGCCTCCACCGATGAGCCCTGCCTCGGAGATGGTGTGGTGAGGATGGCGATAGGGACGGCGCGCCAAGAGCGGCTGATCGCGAAGAAGGCCGGCCACACTGTAGATTTGGGATGTTTCCAAGGATTCTTCCAGGCTCAGGGGAGGCAGAATCGTGGGCAGGCGCTGCGCCAGCATCGTTTTCCCGGATCCCGGCGGGCCGATCAACAAAAGGTTATGGGATCCCGCCGCCGCTACCTCCAGAGCCCTCTTGGCATGCTCCTGGCCTTTCACATCCGCCAGGTCGAGTGGATCTTGCTCTTGCATGGAAATCAGGTCGGTGCGAGGGGTGTCCAGCCGAGCCAAGGGCCGCCCGTTGCGAAAATGCTCCACCACTTCCGCCAAGTGGCGGACGGGGAAAACCTCTGTTCCATCCACAATGGCCGCTTCCAGTGCATTGTCCGCGGGAACGATCATCATCCCTCGACGCAACTCCCGGGCGCGTATGGCCATGGAAAGGCACCCCGCCACGGCCTTGATGCGGCCGTCCAGGGAAAGTTCTCCCACCAAGATAGGCCGAGCCACGGCCGGAGCGTCCAAAAATCCGCACGCGGCCAAAACCCCTATGGCGATGGGTAAGTCAAAGGCCGCTCCTTCCTTGCGCACATAGGCCGGGGCGAGATTCACCGTGACCCGGTCCATGGGAAAGGGATAGCCGCAGTTGACCAGGGCGCTCTTGACCCGTTCTTTGCTCTCTCGAACAATGTTGTCAGGAAGCCCGACCACGGTAAAGGAAGGAAGCCCCGAGGCCACATGCACTTCCACTTCCACCAAAAAAGCTTGTATTCCTAGAACTCCTAAGGCAAACGTCTTGGCCACCATGAAGCTGAAGAGTCCTTTCCCCTAGTTGTGGCTTGTTTTCGAGGGGCGGTCGCACTATGATCCCTTGCGTTGGTCAGGATAGACTTCTGCAGGGTTTGAAAGCGTTTCGTCATAGCTGCGACCGAGGAAATGCGACGTATGGAACGTTGCTATTATACCATTTTGGGTGTGTCGACCAAGGCGTCCCAGGAAGAGATCAAGGGAGCCTTTCGCCGTCAAGCGCTGCGATGGCATCCGGACGTGAATCCTGGATGCGCCGAAGTTGTTGAAAAGTTTCGGCGCCTTCGCCATGCCTACGAAGTGCTTTCAGACCCGGAAAAAAGGCGTCTGTATGACTTGCAGTGCGGCTATGCCGATCGAAGCAACGGGAAACGATCTGACGTGTTTCAATGGTCGTGGAGCATGGGTGCCGCTGTCTCAGAGGTGCTCCATGACATCTTGGGGACCGTGCCGCGCCATGAAATCTCTCAACCCCGCGTGGACCTGCGTTTTGACTTGGAGATTCCGCGAAACAAGGCCGTTTCGGGAGCTCAGGAACAAATCTCCTATGAGCGGAGTGTCTTCTGCCCGGAATGCACCCATAACGGCCATAGGACCGGGACTCGGGCATGCGGACGCTGCGGAGGGAGCGGGGAAATCTTGGAATCGTGCACCGTCACCGTGACGATTCCGGCTGGATGTGTCCATGGAATGCGCCTGAGAATTCCCGCGGCGGGAGATCGACCCCGGCCGGGAGTCCCGCCGGGTGACTTGGTGGTGGTGTGTTATGTGGAAGAAGGCTAGGAGCCTGTCTGAGAACTCGTTCAGTAGGAGCGCCGCAAGCCGCGACATCTGATTGTGCCTTGCGGCGCTCTTCGAGAATGCAACGAAAACGGCCCCCAAAAGCCAATCTCGAACAGGATCCTAAACGTCCGCTTCTTTTCGGGCTGGATCCGTTCCCTCTGCAGAGATATGCGGATCCGAACGCCAAGGGATGGCGTTCTTCAACAAGCACCGATAGTCCTTAGATCCTGTTCATGCACGGCCTGGCCGGCTATGTCTATGCAGCGATGTTGGGATGGAGGTGTTTCATGAGCGTCTGTGCATGGCAGATCTTGGGCAGTGAACGCCTCAACGGGACAACCCTTTTCGGTTTTCGTCGGGACCGTGTGGTTTCCCCGAGGACCGGCAAGGAACATGACGTGTATGTGCTGGAAGCCCCTGACTGGGTGAACGTCATTGCCGTCACGGCCCGACGAGACGTGGTTTTCGTCCGTCAGTGGCGCCATGGCATTCGAGAAGAGACCTTGGAAATTCCTGGAGGCGTGGTGGAAAGGGGCGACAGCCCGGAAGAGGCGGCCCGGCGCGAGTTGTTGGAAGAAACCGGCTATACGGCCGATTCTTTCCTGTGCCTTGGCTACACGTTTCCCAATCCGGCCATTCAAGATAACCGCTGCTATACCTTTGCCGCTCTGAACGCCTTACCGTACAAGGATCCACAACCCGATGCCATGGAAGACATTGAAGTGGTGACCTATTCCCTGGATGAGGTTCCCGACTTCGTCGCGCAGGGCAAGATTTCTCATGCCTTAATTATTGCAGCCTTTTGGAAGTTTTTTCTTTGGACTCGAGGCTCCGAGGCCTCGAAGGCTTTGTCCTTATGAGGGGGGGGTATGGGCACGGAAAAAGAGCTCACAACGGCTTCCAATTTCATTAAGGAGATTATCGAAGAAGACCTGAAAACGGGCAAATACGGCGGGCGGGTCCATACGCGGTTTCCTCCCGAACCCAATGGATACCTGCACATCGGGCATGCCAAAGCCATCTGCTTGAATTTCGGCTTGGCCGAGGAATACAAAGGGTTGTGCAATCTTCGCTTTGACGACACCAACCCGGCCAAAGAGGATGTGGAATACGTCGAATCCATCAAGGAAGATGTGCACTGGTTGGGTTTTGACTGGGGGGATCGGCTGTATTACGCATCGGATTATTTCGAGCAACTCTATGATTATGCTGAGCAGCTCGTTCGTTTGGGAAAAGCTTATGTAGATAGTTTGAGCACAGAAGAGATTCGCCGGTATCGAGGAACCCTCACCGAACCGGGACGCAACAGTCCGTACAGGGACCGGTCGGTGGAGGAAAATTTGGATCTTTTTCGGCGTATGCGTGCCGGAGAGTTCGAGGAAGGAGAACACGTCCTGCGAGCCAAAATCGACATGGCTTCGCCGAACCTCAACATGCGCGATCCGGTGATCTACCGCATCAAGAAAGCGTCCCATCACAGGACGGGGGATACCTGGTGTATTTACCCTATGTACGACTTTGCCCACTGTTTGTGCGATTCCCTTGAAGGCATCACCCATTCCATCTGTACCTTGGAATTTGAGGATCATCGTCCCCTCTACGATTGGTTCCTGGACGTTTTGGGCGTTTACCATCCTCAGCAGATAGAGTTTGCGCGATTGAACCTGAGCTACACGGTGTTGAGTAAACGCAAACTGATCCAATTGGTGCAGGAAGGCGTGGTGGACGGTTGGAATGATCCCCGCATGCCGACCATTTCGGGCCTGCGCCGTCGAGGCTACACACCCGAAGCCATTCGAAGGTTTTGCGAACTCATCGGCGTGGCGAAAAAGGACAGCGTGGTCGACATGGCTCTTTTGGAACATTGTGTGCGTGAGGATCTCAACAAGAGAGCTCCTCGCGTCATGGCTGTGCTGCGCCCTGTCAAGATGGTTCTCGTGAATTACCCGGAAGATCAAACAGAGGAGTTGGAAGCCATCAACAACCCGGAAGACCCGTCCATGGGCGTTCGAACCGTGCCTTTCAGCCGGGAATTGTACATCGAACGTGACGATTTTCTGGAAGATCCTCCGAAACAGTATTTCCGCTTGGCTCCCGGTCGAGAGGTGCGTTTGCGCTATGGGTACTATGTGACGTGCGTGGACGTGGTCAAAGATCCGCACACGGGTGAAATTCAGGAGATTCACTGCACTTACGACCCGGCCACCCGTGGCGGATGGTCTCCCGACGGTCGCAAGGTCAAGGGAACGATTCACTGGGTTTCCGCACGCCACGCGTTGAAGGCTCAAGTGCGCCTTTACGACCGTCTTTTCATCAAGGAAAACCCCAATGACACGGAGCCAGGAAAAACCTTTTTGGACTACCTGAATCCTAAGTCCCTTCAGGTCCTGGACGAATGTCGCGTGGAACCCAGCCTGCGTGACGCTCCTTTGGGGCGTCAGTACCAGTTCGAGCGCCTTGGATATTTTTGCGTGGACTCTAGGAACAGTTCGCCAGACCGGTTGGTTTTCAATCGCATCGTGTCCCTCAAAGATACCTGGGCCAAGATCCAAAAATCCTTGAACCAAGGACATACCGGGGAATTGAAATGACGCGCCCGCAAAAAATATTGGTCTTTCAACAAAGAGGTAGTGGAGAGCCGAAGATCGCTGGTGTTCGAAAGTATGGCCATGGGTTGTATGCCATCGAGATTGTCCACATCGACGAGCCGCTGCCTGCGGTTTTGGATGACACGCAACCCCATTTGCCCAAGGTCATCAGCGCGGATCTGGTGTTGGATTATCTGAGACACCCTGATCTTTCCGAGGATTTGGCCAGAAGATGCGCGGCATTGAAGATTCCCGTGGTGGCCTCGGGTAAAAAGGTCAAGGTATCCGGCGTCTATACACCTCCCACCTGTTGCGGCCTGTCTCGGCCGGGGCGCCTGGGGCTGTACGAGGAGCTTTTCGGGGCTCCGGAAATTGAGGTCCAAGTGGAAAACGGGCACATCCAAAAGGTGATGGTGCGGCGAGGCGCGCCGTGCGGCGCCACCTGGAAGGCTGCCGAAAAAATGGAAGGGTGGCCTGTGAAGGAGGCGGCGGTACGGTATGGCTTGGAGGTCCAGTATTTTTGCGTAGCCGACCCTTCAGGATGGGATCCTTTGTATGGAAAAAGCCCCGTACATTTTGCGGGACACGTGCATAAAAAGGCCATGCTTCGAGCTTTAAAAGCTGTGGGCGTGACCCCTTCGGTTCACGAGAATCCGGACGAGGTCCAGTTGGTCGGGCAGGATTGTGTTTGATTCCCAGCCCATTGTGTGATACATAGACAAACAATCGCCAGGGGGCGCCCTCTAGAAAGGTGAGGGCTGAGAAGGTACCCCTTGAACCTGATCCAGGTCATGCTGGCGGAGGGATTGGCGAACGGAGCTCCTGATCGGAATCCCGCCGGCCGCCTTCCAGGCGGCCTTTTTCATCCTGTGGCACACCTTAAGGGTCTCCGAAGTGCTGCCTCCCCTCCTCCACATTCCACAGGAGGAGAATATGCGCACACAACTCGATGAGGCGAAAGCCGGCATCGTGACGGATGCCATGCGCCGTGCCGCGGACGGTGAGCCCGTGACGGCGGAACAACTGCGGGACCTGATCGCGAAGGGGCACGCTGTCTTGCCCAAAAACAGGCACCACGAATTCGCGGCGTTGCGGGCCATCGGCCGAGGGCTGCGCACAAAGGTCAACGCGAACCTTGGTGCCAGCGGCGAATGTGCCGACATGGCCTTGGAGCGGCGCAAGTTGGCGGCGGCCATTCGGGCCGGGGCGGATTCCGTCATGGACCTTTCTACAGGGGGGGATTTGGAGGCGCTTCGCGCCATGTATCTGCACGAGGCAGGCACTATGGTCGGCACCGTGCCCATTTATGCGGTGGCTACAGACATGGTTCGGCGGGGTGTTCCGCTGGAAAGAATGGATCCCGACGATCTCTTTTCCGGCATAGAAACCCAATGCCGTCAGGGGGTGGACTACATCACGGTGCATTGCGGCGTGACGCGGGCATCCGCAAAAAAGTTAGAGTCCTTTCAAAGGATCATGCCCTGTGTGAGTCGTGGAGGGTCCATACTGTTGTCGTGGATGCGTGCCAACCACAAGGAAAACCCGCTCTATGAGGATTTTGATACCCTGCTGGACATTGCCCATGCGCACGATGTGACCCTGAGCCTGGGCGATGGGTTCCGCCCGGGAGCCATCGCGGATGCCATCGATGGGCCGCAAATTGAAGAGCTTCTCATTCTGGCCGAGCTGGCCCGAAGGGCTCGAGACAAAGGCGTGCAGGTCATGATTGAAGGACCGGGCCACGTTCCCCTGGAACACATTCAGTCCCACGTGTATTTGGAAAAAAAGCTATGTGACGGCGCACCCTTTTATGTCCTTGGGCCACTTCCGACGGACATTGCCGCAGGCTACGATCATATCACGGCGGCGATCGGCGGCGCCTTGGCCGGAGCGGCGGGGGCCGACTTTCTGTGCTATGTCACGCCGGCGGAGCATTTGGGGCTTCCCGATGAAGACGATGTGTATCAAGGGGTGATGGCGGCCCGCATCGCCGCGCATGTGGCCGACCTCGCTAAGGGCATTCCCCTAGCGCTGGAGCGGGATAAAACCATGTCTCAGTGTCGCCGAACCCTGGATTGGGAGGGCGTGGTCACGGCAGCGTTGGACCCCGAGCTGGTCCGGCGTCGGCTGCAGGTGACAGAGGATCGTCAAGGGTGCACCATGTGCGGCAAACTGTGCGCCGTCAAATTGTCTGTTTCAGCAGCAGAGTGACACTCACGTACGAGGAGGAATGCGCCATGCCTTTGGAAGAGAGAATCATCACCAAAGCCATCATCGATCGGTATTTCGAAAAGATCAACGGCATTTTGAACCTGGACGCCGCCATTGTGGGCGCGGGCCCTGCGGGACTTGTGGCTGGCTATTGTTTGGCGTCCGCCGGAAAGAAGGTGGCGGTCTTTGAGAGAAAGCTCAGTGTCGGAGGTGGCATGTGGGGAGGCGGGATGCTGTTTAATGAAATCGTGGTGCAGGAGGAAGCTTGCCACGTGTTGGAGGAACTCGGGGTAAGCAAGCGGCTTTATCAGGAAGGCTATTACACGGCGGATGCCGTGGAAACGGCCTCCACCCTCACGTCACGGTGCGTGAAAGCCGGCGCCCCCATCTTCAACGCGGTCAGTGTGGAAGACGTGGTGATGCGGCCAGACGGGATCGTGGGGCTCGTGGTCAATTGGACGGCGGTGGACATGGCCGGCTTGCACGTGGACCCCCTAGCCATACGTGCGCGCGCCGTGATCGACGCTACTGGGCATGACGCGGAAGTGGTCAGAGTTGTGCAAAAAAAGGTGCCGGGAAGGCTGAAAACGCCCAGCGGATCGCTGGAGGGGGAAAAGTCCATGTGGTCCGATGAGGCGGAACGGCTCACCCTGGAAAACACGCGTGAGGTGTTTCCCGGTCTTTTTGTTGCGGGCATGGCCGCCAACGCCACCTTCGGGGGACCTCGCATGGGGCCGATCTTTGGGGGGATGCTGCTTTCGGGAAAGAAGGTGGCGGAACTGGTTTTTGCCTTTCTTGAATCCCTGCCCAAAGAAAATGCGTGAAGGCTCCACGAATTTTTACCCCAACGATCTGCAGGTGTCCCCTTGAAGGGACAGCGCTCTTTCGGTCTGCACCTTGGAAGGCGGCCAAAAGGCCGTGCTTTCAACGGTGCGTCCGTCCAGCTTCTTCACTCTCGGCCCCAGAATCCTTTGAAGCCGATTGTGGAACGCTCGGCTCAGGAAAAGATTTCTCCGTCACCCAGGCGCACGTGCACAATGTGCGGGGGGAACAACGCCCATAGGGCTTCCATCCACAAAGCTTCCTCGTGGAGAGAGGCCTGCATGGGAAGGCCTACCCACGCCTGATGAGCCGTCGACGGTGAAAGAGCCGGCGGCTCCTCAAGCTTTGCGGCATCAATCACCGGAAAGCGTGCAAGGAGCCTCTGAGAACCACGGACGGGCAAGAGCGCGAGGATCTGGACAGACCTTACCGGGTCTAAGGTGGAAAAGACCTCACGATCCATCACGTGATCGCGGGCGGCCAACACCCGCTGAGCCGCTTTAAACACTGCGGGCCACGGGAAATGGCGGTCTCTTAACGTGATGACAAGGCTCAGAAGACTCCACGGGTTTTTTTCAAAGATTTTCAATAAGACACTCATGACTGCGGGGTTTTCCAAGTGGTGGACCGTGTCCTGGGACACATAGACCGTAAGGGCTTGACCCACCGAAGCATCCCCGTTGCGGGTGGAGTCCTCGGTTGCAGCGCAATGCCCGGAAAAAAGATCGAGAGTTTTTTCCACAGGAAACGCCACGACAAGAGATCCGTGGTGCCGCACCTGGGGTGGATCCAAGAACAAAGGCGGTTCCGGTGGGAAAAAATCCACTCCGCTTGCGGCTTGTGCATATTCATAGGCGCGCCGAATATCATCGGGACGCATGTGGGGCGTTCGAATCACGTGGTAGGGAGGTTTCGCGTCGTAAAGCAGACCAAGAGACGCGGCTTGTCGGCGCAGTTCTGTGCCGGGAAGAAGGCTCAAAGTGTAAACACTCAGTTCGTCGTACAGAGCCTGATCAACGACAAAATCCAGGCTTCTTTTGACATCGTCGAAGGAATCTTCGGGAAGGGCGACCATGATGTCCACCATGACGCGGATTCCGACATCCCGAAGCGCCCGAATCCCAGCCACGAACCGGTTTCGATCAAACGGGCGGCGAATTCTTGCCAAAGCCTTTGGGTTGATGGTCTGCAAGCCGACTTCGACCTGGCTCAGACCGGCACGAGCCAGGGCCTGAGCAAGAGCTGGAGAGACGTCTTCGGCGGTGGCTTCGCACTGGAACGTGAAATCGTGAAGGCGGCGGGCCTCTTCAATGGCTTTTAAGAGGGCGGCAAGGTCCTTTCTGCGTGTGAAGCAAGGATCCACAAAATAAATTTCCGAAACGCCATGATGTGCCGCCCAGAGAAGCTCCTGTCGAAGACGGTTTAAGGAAAAATGCCGTACTCGTGGAAACCGCTTGTGGTAGTAACAGTAAGTGCAGCGATTGGGGCAGCCTCGCACGGTTTCCAGGAGCATGGTTCCGGCATCTGAAGGGAACAGGGCGCCGGACAAGTACGGCGAGGGCACGGCGTCCAGTGAATGGATGGGAGGGCGGGGTTGAGTGACGTGCCATCCGGTGGAAGAGGGAACCAGAAGTCCAGGAATACTTTTCAGGGTGGAAAAGCCCTTGGACAGCGCCGAAAGCAGGGTGGCAAAGGTCTGTTCTCCTTCGCCGATGATGCCCACGTCAAAGCCGCCGAATGCCATCAAAAAGTCATTCTCCGGAGTGACTTCCGGACCTCCAACGAGGATGCGGACATGGGGACACCGGGCTCGAAGGCGTTGTGCCAAGGCCAGGGATCGTTCCACGTTCCATACGTAGCAACTGAACCCAACCAGGTCCGGCTGCTGCGCCACGATCCAGGCTTCTAGCGCTGCGTCACCGCCGTAATTGACAAGGTCTTTGGGGCCGAGCACAATGCGTACGTCGGAGACCACGGATTCCGCGTAGGCTTTCAGGTATCCGGCGCCCAAGGTCATGTTCTCCATGGGATAGGCATAATCGTGGGATTGGACGGGCAGTTGCAGTAAAACGACGTTCACGGACCGGTCGAGACCTCCTGCAGGAAGTGATTGCGGAAAAATCGCCAAAGTGATACAGGTCGGCGGTTCAAGCGGATCCTAACACAGAGAGGGCGATTGCATGTTCTTAAATCGTATTTTGGGATGGTTTTCCAACGACTTGGCCATCGATTTGGGCACGGCCAACACCCTCGTTTACGTGAAAGGCAAAGGGATCGTGCTCTGTGAACCTTCCGTCGTGGCCGTCAAGCGCAGCGCGGGCCAGAGCACGCAGGTGGTGGCTGTGGGCAAAGACGCCAAGCTCATGTTGGGAAAAACACCGTGGACCATTGAAGCCATTCGGCCGATGAAAGACGGCGTCATTGCCGATTTCGAAGTGGCCGAAGCTATGCTGCGCTATTTTATTCGCAAGGTCCATAATCGGCGCAGCCTGGTGCGCCCGAGAATCATCGTGGCCGTGCCTTCCGGCGTGACGCAGGTGGAACGGCGTGCGGTGCGGGAGTCCGCCGAATCGGCGGGAGCGCGGGAGGTGTATCTCATCGAAGAACCCATGGCGGCGGCCATCGGAGCCGGGTTACCCATCACGGAGCCCGTGTGCAACATGATTGTGGATATCGGTGGTGGAACCACCGAAGTGGCCGTGATTTCCCTTGCCGGAATCGTTTACAGCCGTTCGGTGCGCGTAGGCGGAGACAAGATGGATTTGGCCATTCTGCAACACATCAAACGCAAATATAACCTGCTTATCGGGGAGCGAACGGCCGAGCTCATCAAAACCACCCTGGGCAATGCGTACCCCACGGGGCAAATAGAAACCATGGCCATCAAGGGCCGAGACTTGGTGAGCGGTATTCCCAAAACCATCGAGATCAACTCGGACGAGGTCAGGGAATCGATTCAGGAACAGATCGACACTATCGTGGAGACGGTCAAAACAGCCCTGGAACAAACGCCACCCGAACTGGCGGCGGACATTGTGGACCGAGGGATCGTGCTGACAGGGGGAGGCGCTCTCTTGCGCAACTTGGATCATCTGATTCGGCTGGAAACCGGCCTGCCTGTGGTGCTGACCGAGGATCCCTTGGCGACCGTTGTGTTGGGATCCGGAAAGGCTTTGGAAGATATCGAAATCCTCAAAGAAGTTCTCAGTTGAAGGGCATCTGAATCGCCGTAGGGCTGAAGCGGCCCATGGCGGAGATTTTGCGCGATTCACCAATCCATGCGTTCTTGGCCTGTGAGTGAATGATTTATGCCGGAATGGCTGCGCCGAATGCGGTGGCTGGCCGTGTTTGTGGTGACGGGAGGAGCAATGCTCTATGTCCTGTCGCTTAATTTTCGGCCCCCGGCCCCAATGGACATGGTGCAAAGAGCGGTTGTGGAAACCCTTGCCCCACTCCTGCTCGCCGCTCGAAAAGGCAGACAAACCGTCGAAGCATGGGTGCACCGCTATGTGGCCCTACGCCATGTGCAGGAAGAAAATGAGGTGCTGAAAAAGCAACGCGCCTTCCTGGAAAACGAGCTGGTGCGATACCAGGAAGCCTTTGTGGAAAACCAAAGGTTGCGACGCCTTCTGGACTTTCGCGACAGCCTTCAGGTGGAATCTGTGGCGGCCCAGGTGGTGGTCCAAAACAGCACGGGATGGTCGAGAACCCTCATCGTCAATAAGGGACTGCGGGAGGGCGTGCGCACCGACATGCCCGTGGTGAGCGATGAAGGGGTGGTGGGCTATGTGCTGGATGTTTCGGATCACTACGCTCGAGTGCTTTTGCTGATCGATCGAGACAGCGCGGTGGACGCCTTAGTACAACGCAACAGGGTTCGAGGCGTTCTCGGAGGCTTGGACATCGAGACGTGCGAACTGCGCTACGTTCGAAGCAATCAGGAGGTGCGGCCTGGAGATCTTTTGGTCACCTCTGGAAAGGACGGGCTCTTTCCGGCTGGAGTGCGTCTAGGGATAGTCAAGCAGGTGAAAAAGGACCCCTCAGCGCTCTTTCAACAAATCCTCGTGGTTCCGACGGTGCAATTCGGTATGCTTCAGGAAGTCCTGATTCTTAAGTCCTTGGCGAATTTTCCGGCGCCATGGCTGGAAGGGACGGCGAAAGAATAAAAGATGGGGATGGGGGGATTTCATCAACGGGAGCCAGGGCCGTGGGGGGCGATGGTCCTCGTTTTTTTTGGATATTCCCTGATGATTTTTGTGGTGGAGTCGGTTTTCATAACCAGCTTGCCGTGGACGGGGACACGGGCGGATCTCATGGTAGCCGTGTGCGTTGAGATTGCAGGGCGATTCCCTTTGTGGGGGGCCGTCGGCTGGAGTTTTCTCTGGGGCTATGTGAGCGAGGTCTTTCAAGGGCGCCTGTGGGGCGTCCACACAGCATCGTATCTGCTCGTGCTTTTTTTGCATCGCTTGTGGAGCACGCAAATGGACACGGGCTCTATGGTCTACCGAGTGCTGTTGGTGAGTGTGGGTGTCCTGGTGCAGAGCCTTTTTTCCGCCTTGATTGTGGGCGGCGTGTCCAAGGCGGCGAGCGGCTTGACGGCCGCGGCGGCTCAGACCGTCTTTTCCATGATGGCCGCTCCTCTGATCATGCTTCCCGTCCAATGGATCATGACGGAGAGAGATCGCTAGAGACAGCGTAGATGGGTCCCTTTAAATGAACCAAGCCAAAAGCCGAAACAATTCGGGCAAGACTCAGCCCATGGTTCAACCCGATACCCATAACCTTCAACTCATCCCGTGGGAAGTTAACGAAGGCGCCGTCTTTGAACGCCAAATCCGCCTTGTGGTGCTTTTTGCCTTGGCCGTCTTCGTTGTGTACATTTTTCAGCTCTGGTATCTGCAGGTAGCCAAAGGGCCCTACTACCGAAACCGTTCCGAAAACAACCGCATTCGTACCGAAACCATTCAGTCGCCTCGCGGCATCGTCTTTGACCGCCACGGCGTTCCTCTCGTGGAAAACCGCCCGGCTTTTCATCTGATGCTGGTGCGCGAAGATGTTAAAGACACTGAGACCCTGCACAGTGTTCTCCAAACTGTCAGTGCCTTGAGCGGCAAAAGCTTGGAAGAATTGGAAATGGTCCTGGAGGCCAACAAGAGCAAGAGGCGTTTTGAGCCCATTCGGCTCATTGCCGATATTGACCGAGATACCCTGGCAAAGGTTGAAGCGAGACGTTTGCGCCTGCCCGGCGTTTACGTGGAAGTGGTGCCGCGCCGTGGCTACAAGTTCAGCGGAACGGCCGCGCACTTGGTGGGCTACCTGGGAGAGATTTCAGAAGAAGAGCTGAAGAAGGCGGCTTATCAAGGGTATCAGCCGGGGGAATTTATCGGAAAGGGAGGCGTTGAGAAATCTCTTGAGGCGTTTCTTCGAGGAGAAAGTGGCTGGCGGCAGGTGGAAGTGGACGCTTTGGGCCGTCACATTCGCTCCCTCCAGGAAAGGCTGCCGATCCCTGGAAGGGACCTATGGTTGACCATTGACTTGGACGTGCAAAGAACCGCCGAAGAATGCTTGAAAGGCAAAATGGGAAGCATTGTGGCGGTGGATCCCAATTCGGGTGAGATTCTGGCCATGGCTAGCAGCCCCACCTTTGACCAAGAGCGTTTCGTTCGTGGCATGACGTCCGAGGAATGGAAAAGGATCATTGCTGATCCCAGCCATCCGCTGCTCAATCGCGCCGTGTCTTCAGCCTATCCTCCCGGATCCATATATAAACCCTTTGTGGCGGTGGCGGCTTTGGAGGAAGGCGTGGTGAGCCCGACGAGTGTCATCTCCTGCCCAGGATACTATCTCTACGCAGGACGCCGGTATCGATGCTGGAAGGATACGGGGCACGGGTCGGTCGATGTGCATCGGGCCATCGTGGAATCGTGTGATGTCTATTTCTACACCGTGGGGATGAAGCTAGGAGTAGATACCATTGCTACCTATGCCAAGATGTTTGGGCTTGGGGAGCTGAGTGGCATTGAACTTCCGTCGGAGCGGCCGGGGATTATTCCCACAAGAGACTGGAAACTCAAGGCCACGGGCATTCCCTGGCAAAAGGGGGAGACCTTATCTATTTCCATCGGGCAAGGCTTTAATCAAGTCACGCCCTTGCAGGCGGCCATGGCCTATGCGGCACTGGTCAACGGAGGGACCCTGTGGACGCCAAAACTCGTCCACCGCCTTGAAGCGGCGGATGACGGGGAGCAAGACGTGGTTAAAGCCAAGGTGCGTCGAAGGCTTCCTGTGCGCAAGGAGACCTTGGAAATTGTCAAGGGGGGGCTCGTGGGTGTCGTCAACGAAGCCCGTGGCACCGCCCACGGCATTGCCCTCAAAGAAGTGGCCTTGGGCGGGAAGACGGGTACGGCGCAGGTTGTGAAGATGGGTGAAAATGTCAACCGAAAGGCTCACCAGCGGGCCCTGCCCGAACACCAAAAAGACCACGCATGGTTTGTGGGCTACGGCCCGGCGCAGAAGCCGGAAATTGTGGTCGCGGTCATTGTGGAACACGGTGGCCATGGATCTTCGGGAGCCGCTCCGTTGGCCCAAAAGGTCATGCGCAAATATTTGGAAAAGACCCATCCCGAGCTTCGAGGCCGTGAGGACGCAGGAGTGTCGACCGTCGAGGACGACGGAGACTGAAGCCATGATGGATCGAAGGTTGGTGGAATATTTCGATTGGAGTGTTGTGTTCTTGTTTTTTGCCATTTCCTGCTTGGGGCTGGCTTCCCTGTACAGTGCCCTGTACACGCAAATTCAAGTGAATCCTTCACGAAACCTCTTCGTCAAGCAGCTGATTTGGTTTGGGTTGGGATGCCTTGTTTTTATAAGCGCTCTTTTAGTGGATTATCAAAAACTCAAAAAATTGACTCCTTGGCTTTACCTCGGCACCTTGGCGGCCCTGGCCGTGGTGCTTCTGGTGGGAGAGGGCATTAAAGGATCCAGAAGGTGGCTGACCATCGCCGGGTTCAATCTGCAGCCGTCAGAATTCATGAAGTTGGCCCTGGTGCTCCAATTGGCTCGAACCTTCTCCGCCCAGGACATCGAACCCTACCCGTCACTCAAACAATTGCTGCGGGCCGTGGGCTTGGTGCTTCCCCCCGCTCTTCTCATCGTGGTGGAACCGGACCTAGGGACCACCTTGTGCCTGCTCGCCGTCGCCTTCACTATGGTGTTTGTGCTCGGGATTCGCTGGAGATACCTCATTGCGGTGGCCCTGGCCGGCGTGCTCAGCGTGTATCCTCTGTGGCATTACGGCCTGAAAGAATATCAAAAGGATCGCATTCGCACCGTGCTGGCGCCGGAAAGGGACCCCATGGGCACCGGGTACCATACCATTCAATCCAAGGTGGCCGTGGGCTCCGGAATGCTCTGGGGTAAAGGCTTTCTCAAGGGGACACAAAATAAGCTTGGATTCCTTCCGGAAAAGCACACGGATTTTATTTTTTCCGTGTGGGCCGAAGAATGGGGGTTCTGGGGATGCTGTGTCATGATCGGCTTGGTTTTTCTGCTTATCTGCGCTGCGTTTCGGGTGGCCGTTCGCGCCAGGGACCGGTTTGGAATGATTGTCGTCGTGGGCCTGACCGCCCTGATCATGTGGCAGGCATTATTCAACATCGGCATGGTCATCGGTCTGCTTCCCGTGGTGGGCATTCCCCTGCCCTTTGTCAGCTACGGGGGCTCGTCGCTGTTGAGCCTGTGTGCCGCTGTGGGGCTCATTGAAAACGTGGCCATGCGCCGCTATGCCTATCGACCCAAGTGAGCCGTTCCACGATGACAAGCCCCTGTCGGAGGCATTGTGATTTTTTTTACTTTTTCGCTTGCCATCGCCGTCCAGGTGTGCTATGCACTGCGCCATGAGAAGGCTCCGGACTTAGATCCGGTCGGAATAAATGGCAAAACCCACTGCGAAGCGTTTGTGACAGCAAGGTCGTGGCGGCCGAGGGGAGAGCTTCACGCGGCCGTCGGCAAAGGAACACTAAGAGTGAGGGTGGGCAGATCATGATCAACGTCGATGTGACACTGTTTATTCAAATGGCCAACTTCCTTTTGCTGCTGGTGCTCATGAATCTGGTGCTCTACAGACCGATTCGGCGGCTGGTGGCCCAGAGAAACGAATTGGTCAGCAAGCAGAGGGCGGGCATCGACAAGGCGGAGAGCGAAGCGCAGAGGGCGATTCGACAATTTGAAGAGCGCCTCAAGGCGGCGCGTGCCGCAGGCCGCGAGAAGGTTCAGGAGATGAAGGAAGCCGCGTACCGTGTGGAAAAAGACCTCCTGAGTCAAGCCGCAGAAGAGGCGGCCCGGGAGGTGCAGGTGGTGCGCGAGCGGATTCAGAAGGAAATCGGCCAGGTTCGGGCTCAGCTTCAGGCCCAGATTCAGGTTTTTTCCAAGGACATGGCCCAACGGATTCTTGGCCGCAGTCTCTGATGTAGTGAAACGAGCCGGGGCATCTTCAAGGTAAGGGGCGATCGATGAAGGGATGGAAAACAACGTCGGCGGCACTGGTAGCAGTGAGTCTTGGTGTGGCGACCGCAGCCTTCGCTTCGGCGGGTGGAGGGCATGAGGCGGGGTTGCCCTGGAAAGATTTCTTTTTGCGATTGATGAATTTCGCCATCATGTTGGCCATTCTCATCAAGCTGCTCAAAAAACCCGTGGCCAATTTCTTCTCCTCGCGGCGGGAAAACATTCAGCAGCTTCTGACGGATTTGGAAGAAAAGAAGAAGGAAGTGGAGGCCAAGGCGGCCGAGTACCAAGCGAAGTTGGCGGCCCTGGATAAAGAAACCGAACAGATTTTGGCCGAGTATATTCAGGAAGGCGAGACCGAGAAGCAAAAGATCATTCAGGCGGCGGAAAAGCAAGCCCAATATATCAAGGAACAGGCCCGGTTGGCCATTCAGCAGGAGATCAAAGCGGCCAAGGAAAGCCTGCAAGAGGAGATCGCTGAGCTTTCGGTGAGCGCAGCGGAGGATCTTCTCAAAAAGCATATTAGGCCCGAGGATCAGGATCGCTTGATTGATGAATTCATCACAAAGGCGGTGGAGGCAAAGTGAAAAACCTAATTGTCGCCAAACGATACGCCAAGGCCCTGTTCAATCTCGCCTTAGAGGACGGGAAGCTGAGCGAGTATGGACAAGAGCTGCAAGGGCTGGTGCAGCTCCTCGACCAGCAGCCGCAGATCATGGATGCTCTGGCGAACCCGCTCTACCCAGAGGATGTGAAGAAATCCGTCTTTCGCACCCTGGCGCAAAAGGCTGAGATGAGTCCCGTGCTGCGCAGCTTCGGCACCCTGTTGGTGGAGAAACGAAGGATACGGCATTTGCCGGAAATCGCTCAGTACTTTCAGCGGTTGATGGATGAGCATTTCAACGTTGCCCGCGCTAAGCTCAGTGCTGCCGTAAAGCTGGACGAGGCAGCCATAAACAAGATTGCAGAAACCCTGAGCCGGCTGACAGGTAAAAAGATCGTCGTGGAGTTCCAGCAGGACCCGGATCTGATTGGGGGGGCTGTGGCTCGTATCGGCGATCTGGTCATAGATGGCAGCGTGCGAACGCAGTTGCAGGCAATCAAAGAATCTTTGAAAAGGGGTGAGCTGGGTTAATGGAAATCAGAGCCGAAGAAATCAGCCAAATTATTCGCGAGCAGATCAAGGACTACGAGAAGAAGGTTGAGCTCAGCGAAACCGGGCGTGTCCTCTCCGTCGGCGACGGTATCGCGCGCGTCTACGGCGTCGAGAAGTGCATGTCCATGGAATTGCTTGAGTTCCCTACCGATCACGGACCCATCTACGGGCTGGCCTTGAACCTGGAAGAAGACAACGTGGGTGTCGCCATCTTGGGCGAAGACATTCACATCAAAGAGGGCGCTGAAGTGCGTCGCACCGGGCGCATTGCTGAAGTGCCGGTGGGCGATGCGGTCATCGGGCGCATTGTCGACCCTGTGGGGAACCCTTTGGACGGCAAGGGCCCCATCGAGGCGAAGGAATTCTCGCGTATTGAACGCATTGCTCCGGGTGTTATCGCACGTCAGCCGGTGAATGAGCCCATGTACACCGGGCTCAAGGCCATTGACGCCATGACGCCCGTCGGCCGCGGCCAGCGCGAATTGATCATCGGTGACCGCCAGATCGGCAAGACGGCCATCGCAGTGGATGCCATCATCAACCAAAAGGACAGCGGCATCATTTGTATTTACGTGGCCATCGGGCAGAAAAAGTCCACGGTGGCCCAGGTGGTCGAGACGCTGCGCCGCCATGGGGCCATGGAATACACCGTTGTGGTGGCGGCGTGCGCCAGCGACCCGGCACCGCTTCAATACATCGCCCCCTACGCCGGATGTGCCATGGGCGAATACTACCGCGATACGGGACGTCACGCGCTGATTATCTACGATGACTTGTCCAAGCAGGCGGCCGCCTATCGCCAGGTGTCCCTGCTGCTCAGGCGGCCCCCGGCACGCGAGGCGTATCCCGGCGACATCTTCTACAACCACTCGCGACTACTGGAACGTGCGGCCAAGCTCAACGATAAGCTAGGTGGAGGATCCCTCACGGCCTTGCCGATTATCGAAACGCAGGCCGGCGACGTGTCCGCCTACATCCCCACCAACGTGATCTCTATTACCGACGGGCAGATCTACCTGGAACCGGGCCTCTTCTTCGCGGGTGTGCGCCCGGCCATCAACGTCGGTCTTTCCGTATCCCGCGTGGGCGGCGCTGCACAGACGAAAGCTATGAAACAGGTGGCCGGGCGTCTGCGTCTGGATCTGGCCCAATACCGGGAACTGGAGGCCTTTGCCAAGTTTGGAAGCGATTTGGACAAGGCCACGCAACAACAACTGAACCGCGGCATGCGCCTGGTGGAGCTGCTGAAACAACCCCAGTATCAACCGATGCCGGCGGAACGGCAGGTTATGGCCTTGTACGCGGGCACCAGAGGCTACTTGGATAAAATCCCGGTGGAGAAGGTAGGAGCCTACGAAAGCCAGATGCTCGCCTTCGTAGAAAGAAAATACCCGGAGATCCTTCAAGAGATTAAGGAAAAGAAGGTCATCAGCGAGGAACTGGACAAGAAAATGGCTAGCGCGCTCGAAGAATTTGCTGGAGTCTTTCAGGGATAATTCGAGGCCGAGGCCTTGCTGAAAAGAGGCGGGTATGGCGACCCTTCGGGATATCAAGCGTAAGATTGATGCAGTCAAAAAAACCTCGCAGATCACCAAAGCCATGAACATGGTGGCGGCGGCCAAACTGCGAGGGGCTCAGGAAAACATGGAGCGCTTCCGAAACTATGCGGAAAAGTTTCGGGAGGTCATCGGCAGGCTCGCGGCAGGGGTGGAGCCAGATGGAACCTTTCAGCTCATGACCCCTCGGGAAGAGGTTAAAAAGATCGAATTGGTGCTTCTGACTGCAGACCGCGGGCTGTGCGGAAGTTTCAACAACAACTTGATCGCGACAGGCGAGCGGTTCATCACCAAGAAGCGCGCTGAAGGCGTTGAAGTGTCCTTGACGGCCGCCGGACGCAAGGGACGCGATTACTTTCGCCGTCGCCGCTATGCCATGCGCGCCGAACTGACCGGCTTGCTGAACAAGCCTAACTACGACGACGCCTTTCGATTGGGGCGGGACATCATCGAGCTTTTTTTGGACGGCGAGGCCGACGAAGTGTACATCATCTACAGCCATTTCCGTAGCATGGTGAAACAGGAGCCTCGTCTTATTCGGCTTTTACCCATCGTTCCCGAAACCCAAGCCGAAGGGGAAGTGCGGGAGTATCTTTTTGAACCGTCGCACCAAGAGCTTCTGAACGACTTACTGCCAAATTATGTTTACAACCAACTCCTGGACTGCTTTTACCTGACAGCGGTCAGTGAACATGCGGCCCGGATGACGGCGATGGAAAACGCCACCAACAACTGTAAGGAAATGGTTCGCAGCCTGACCTTGACGTATAACAAGGCACGCCAGGCATCCATCACCAAGGAACTTATGGACATCGTCGGTGGCGCGGAAGCTCTCAAGAAGTAGCCGATGGTTCTAAAAATCAAAAAGGAGGTATCGGCCCACATGAATATTGGAAAGATTGTCCAAGTCATTGGGAACGTGGTCGACGTTGAGTTCGAAGAAGGGAAGCTGCCGGCGATCCTGACCGCGCTTTTGGTAAGCAACCCCGGACTCAGCGACGAAGAGGACAACTTGGTCTTGGAAGTCGCCCAGCATCTCGGTGACAATGTGGTGCGCACCATTGCCATGGACCTGACGGACGGGCTCGTCCGCGGCATGCCTGTGAAAGACACGGGCAAACCTATTCAGATGCCGGTGGGCAAGAAGGTTTTGGGTCGAGTGCTCAATGTGGTGGGACGTCCCGTGGACGGTCTAGGACCTGTGGACGCAGATGAATTCATGCCCATTCACCGTCCGGCACCTACCTTCACGGAACAGGACACGTCTGTGAACGTGCTGGAAACGGGCGTCAAGGTCATCGACCTCCTGGTGCCGTTTCCTCGTGGTGGAAAGATGGGGATGTTTGGCGGTGCAGGCGTGGGTAAGACCGTCGTCATGATGGAAATGATTCACAACATCGCCATGCAGCACGGCGGTATTTCCGTGTTTGCTGGTGTGGGCGAGCGGACCCGTGAAGGCAACGACCTGTACCTGGAAATGAAGGAATCCGGCGTTCTTCCGCGTGCAGGCCTGGTGTACGGGCAGATGACGGAGCCTCCGGGAGCTCGGGCGCGCGTGGCCTTGTCGGCCCTTACTGTGGCAGAGTACTTCCGTGATGTGGAAGGCCAGGACGTGCTGCTTTTCATCGATAATATTTTCCGATTCACGCAGGCTGGTGCCGAGGTTTCGGCACTGCTTGGCCGCATGCCGTCCGCCGTGGGTTACCAACCAACTCTGGGCACGGACCTGGGCGAGCTGCAGGAACGGATCACCTCGACGACCAAGGGTTCCATCACCTCGGTGCAGTGCGTGTACGTGCCCGCAGACGACTTGACCGACCCGGCGCCAGCCACGACCTTTGCGCACTTGGATGGGACGGTGGTGCTTTCCCGGCAGATCGCCGAGCTGGGCATCTACCCGGCTGTGGACCCTTTGGATTCTACGTCGCGCATTCTGGACCCCAACGTGCTTGGGCAAGAGCACTACCAGACGGCCCGAAACGTTCAACAAATACTGCAAAAATATAAAGACCTGCAGGACATCATTGCCATTCTGGGTATGGACGAATTGTCCGACGAGGACAAGATTATCGTGGGGCGCGCTCGAAAGATCCAGCGGTTCTTGTCCCAGCCGTTCCACGTGGCGGCGCAATTTACCGGTGTAGAAGGCAAATACGTGAAGCTGGAAGACACCATTCGAGGCTTCAAGGAAATCGTGGAAGGCAAGCACGACGATCTCCCGGAACAGGCGTTCTACATGGTCGGGACGATCGAAGAGGCCATCGAAAAAGCCAAACAGATGGCTGCAGTGTAACCTTCTGAGGGAACGGTGGGCAATCATGGCGGGAAAACTGTTGTTGGAGATCGTCACGCCGGTCCGCAAGGTATTGAGCGAAGAAGTGGACATGGTGGTGGCTCCTGGGGAATTGGGCGAATTCGGCGTTTTGGTGAACCATATCCCCTTCTTGAGCAAGTTGAAGATCGGCGAGCTGCGGTTCAAGGTGGGAGCCAGCACCCGGTATGTGGCCATCATGGGCGGCTACGCTGAGGTCTTGCCCGATAAGGTGACCATTTTGGCGACGGCGGCGGAAGAGGCCAACGACATTGATGTCATTCGCGCTCAGGCGGCCAAGGAGCGAGCGGAACGGCGGTTGCGCGAGGCCAAGGACCGAGTGGAGTTTGCCAGGGCTCAGGCGGCGCTGCAGCGAGCTCTGGCCCGACTGAAGGTTGCGGAGCGCCGCTAGATTCCATAGGTACCGTATGGAGGCAAAAACCCCGTCGCCCAGCGACGGGGTTTTTGCGTTGAGGCTGACATATGGCGATGCCGATTATATAGTAGCGCCGCAATCTGTGGGATCGAACACAAAGGAGATGGAGGATGTGTGGGATCATCGGATATATCGGCCAAGAAGACGGCGTGGAGATGATTGTCGAGGGGTTGAGACGTTTGGAGTACCGAGGATACGACAGCGCCGGCATCGCCGTTGTGGATGAAGGCGGCAAAATCCAAACCGTCCGATGCGTGGGAAAAATCAGGCGGTTGGAGAAGCGGTTGGCCGAAAATCCTGTACGTGGAACGGTTGGCATCGGCCACACCAGGTGGGCGACGCACGGCGCACCAAGCGATGAAAATGCGCATCCCCATCGCTCCGGTCCTTTCGCCGTGGTGCATAACGGGATCATTGAAAACCATGGTGAGCTTAAGGACCGTCTGTTGGCCAAAGGGTACGAGTTCACCTCGGAGACGGACACAGAGGTGATCGTGAAACTTTTGGAGGATGAATGGCGCCGCCGCGGGGACTATGTGGAGAGTGTGCGGGCCACACTTCGGCAATTGCGGGGGAGTTTCGCGGTGGTTTTTCTCAACGAAGAGGCTCCCGACCTTCTCGTGGGGGCACGGCGGGAGAGCCCCCTCATTCTTGGCCTGGGCGAAGGCGCCTACTATTTTGCCTCGGATATTCCGGCTATTTTGCATCAAACCCGATCTATCATTCTTTTAGAAGACGACGATCTTGTGGTGCTTCGCCGAGATGGCTTTCACATCGAGACGCTGGAGGGAAAGCGCCGCCCTTATACAGTCCAGACCGTGGACTGGAATCCAGTGGCTGCGGAAAAGGCCGGATACAAGCACTTCATGCACAAAGAAATTTTTGAACAGCCTCGGGCCATCATCGACACTTTACGCAGCGTCGTCGATCTGAACCGGGAACGCCTTCGATTTGCGGACCTCAATATTTCCGAATCCTTAGTGAAGACGGTCACGCGGATCCATTTGGTCGCCTGCGGCACATCCTTTCATGCATGCCTTGTGGCCAAGTATCTGCTGGAGCAAATGTGCCGCTTGCCCGTGGATGTGGATCTGGGCTCGGAATTCCATTACCGCGGCCCCCTGCTCAATGGATCAAGCCTACTCATGGTGGTGAGCCAGTCGGGAGAGACGGCGGACACTCGAGCGGCTTTGAAAGAAGGTCTTGAAAGAGGAGCCCATTGCCGGGCGTTGGTCAATGTCGTGGGAAGCAGCCTGGCGCGCATGGCCCAAGGCGTCCTCTACACGCACGCCGGGCCTGAGATTGGCGTGGCGTCCACCAAGGCCTTTACAACCCAACTTGTGGCCTTATACCTTTTTGCACTGCATTGGGCCAATTTGTCGGGCAAGCTTCGCCCGGGAGAACTCTCTGAGCACATTCAAGGGCTTCGCGAGCTTCCGGGGAAACTGGAGGAGGTCCTGAGCGGTGAACAGACACTGCGGGAATGGGCACGGCTGTTCATGGACCGAGAACATTTTCTCTACTTGGGTCGAGGTCCCCTTTACCCCATTGCCCTGGAAGGGGCGCTCAAAATGAAAGAAATCTCGTACATTCACGCGGAAGGCTATGCCGCCGGCGAGATGAAACACGGACCCATCGCGCTCATTGATGAAAAGATGCCTGTGGTGGTTCTCGTGCAAAAGGGACCCCTCTACGAGAAGATGCTTTCCAATGTGCAGGAGGTGAAGGCTCGAGCAGGCAGGATTTTGGCTTTTGTGGAAGGTGGTTGCGATGCGAGACTGGGCCACGATGTTCTTCAGTTTCCCGTGCCCCAGACTACACCATGGCTGGCTCCCATTGTCTTCACCGTACCTTTGCAACTGCTGGCTTATCATATGGCCGACCTTCGCGGTACCGACGTGGACCAGCCGAGGAATCTTGCCAAGAGTGTCACTGTTGAATAGCGAGGCGGAAGCTTTCTCGAGTTTAAACTTGACTTTCGCCGGGTCCTACGCATAAAATTTTTCAGAAGCGGGAAATGTAGTGGAATGTGAGCGGCTTAAAAAAGAAGGCGTTGCGCCGGAGCATCGATGGATCTGAGGGTGTGACCCAAGGCGGCCCCAAGAGGGCAGAAGAGCGGACCGACGGGCGGCAAAGCCGAGATTTTTTCGATGTTTTTGCCATGCCGAGCCTTCGCACGAGACTTTGCGAAAGGCACTGTATGGGCAAATCAAGATATGAGGAACAAGGGTAGGGTCCGGTGTCCGGGTACAAAAGACAGCGGAGGGACCGTGCGGAGCCAAACGAGTTGGAGTTCCAAACATCATGATGCGGGGCTTCGAAGGATCCAGCCCGGGAGATAGTTTTCCATGAGCCCCTGCGGTGCGCGTGATTGGTAGAGCGTTTCTGAGCCAACACCAACAAACAGGGAGTTCCCTCTCTTTCCGGTGTGCGCGTCGCTTGGTCGACGCGCCTAAAGGAATGAAGGAACACCCACTTCGCTGAATCGGTTCAAGACCGACTGCCGACACGGCACAAAGCGGGGGCATCCTCTTCATTTGATCCTCAAAGGCCAGCCTGCCGACTGCCTGCCCACGAGTGCCTGGGGGTTTCGTTCAAGCCCGCGGGTCTTCCCTCAGTCAAAATCCCCTATGACGTGCGCATTTCACCGTCCGTGTCCGTGTGGTGTGCACCTCTGCGCGCGGCGCTAACGGAGTTGTTCATGTCTTGAAAGCTCCAAGGCGCTGAGGCCTTGAAGCATGTAAAGAGAAAGGAGCCCTATGGGACAGTTGGGAACCGTGATCGTGGCCTTTGTGGCTCTCTTGGTCGGTATGGGCGCAGGCGTCCTGGGCTGGCGTTTGCTGCTCCAACGCAAGACCCAAAAGGAGAGGCGGGAGAGCGAACTCCTGCTGGAGGAGGCTCGCAAGGAGGCCGAAACCCTCAAAAAGGAGGCGATCCTACAAGCCAAGGACAATATTTTTCGGCTAAAGGCAGATTTCGAGAAAGAAACCAAGGAGACGCGAAAGGAGCTGCAAAGCCTCGAAAAGCGGTTGCTGCAAAAAGAGGAAAACCTGGACAAGAAATCCGAGGCTTTGGACAAGCGCGAAAGTGCTATTGCCAAGAAGGAAAAGCAGCTTCAGGACAAGGAAAAGGATCTGGAGCATCGATCCAGAGAGCTTGAGGATCTTATTGACGCGCAGAGGGCCAAGCTAGAGTCCTTGTCGGGAATTTCCGTGCAGGAAGCCAAGGAGATGCTCATCAAGAGCATCGAGGAGGAGGCGCGACATGAGGCGGCCTTGACGGTCAAGCGCTTGGAGGCGGAGGCCCGGGAACAGGCGGACAAGAAGGCCAAGGAAATCATCGCGCTGGCCATTCAGAGGTACGCCGGGGATTATGTGGTGGAGAAGACGGTCTCTGTGGTCAATCTGCCCAACGACGAAATGAAGGGGCGCATCATCGGCCGTGAAGGGCGCAACATTCGAGCGTTGGAGGCTACCACGGGGATTGATCTCATCATCGACGACACGCCGGAGGCGGTGATCTTGTCTGGATTTAACCCCATTCGGCGGGAAGTGGCACGCCTTTCCTTGGAGCGGCTCATTTCCGATGGGCGCATCCATCCGGCCCGCATTGAGGAAATCGTGGAAAAGGTGGGCCAGGAGATCGACATGGCCATCCGGGATGCCGGAGAACAGGCGGCCTTTGACGTGGGCGTTCACGGCATCGATGCGGAACTCATCAAGCTGGTGGGCAAACTGAAGTATCGCACCAGCTATGCGCAAAACGTGCTGCAGCATTCCCGAGAGGTGGCCTTTTTGTGCGGCGTCATGGCGGCGGAACTTGGACTGAACGAAAAGCAGGCCAAGCGAGCAGGTCTTTTGCATGACATCGGCAAGGCCGTGGATCATGAAGTGGAAGGGCCTCACGCTCTGATTGGAGCGGATCTGGCCAAAAAGTACGGCGAATCGGCAGAGATTGTCAATGCCATTGCCGCGCACCACGAGGATGTGCCGGCGGAGAGTGTCTTGGCCATTCTGGTCCAGGCTGCGGATGCGCTTTCCGGAGCCCGCCCGGGAGCCCGAAAGGAACTTTTGGAGTCCTATGTGCGCCGGCTGGAAAATTTAGAAAAGATTGCCATGTCCTTCAAAGGCGTCTCCAAGGCCTATGCCATTCAAGCCGGCCGAGAATTGCGGATCATAGTGGAAAACGAATCTGTGGGGGATGCGGATACGGTGCTCTTGAGTAAGGATATTGCCAAGCGCATTGAAAGCGAACTGACGTATCCGGGTCAGATCAAGGTGACGGTCATTCGAGAGACCCGCGCGGTAGAGTACGCCAAGTAGGGGTGACAACAGCCGGGCATAAGGAAGGGGAAAGACCGTGACAGGGGCAAACAATGCACTGGATGTGCTGACGGAACGGGGTTTTGTGGAACAGGTCACCGACCCGGAGGCTTTGCGGCAACGGCTTGGCCAGCCCGTCACGTGCTATATCGGGTTTGATCCGACGGCGGACAGTCTGCACGTGGGAAGTCTTGTACCCATTATGGCCTTGGTCCACATGCAGAGGGCGGGCCACCGTCCTATTGTGCTGGTGGGGGGAGGCACGGGCATGGTGGGAGATCCCAGCGGCCGAACGGAAATGCGCCAGATGCTCACCAGGGAAGAAATCGAGCACAATGTGCAGGCTCTCAAGACCCAGCTGTCTCGATTCCTGGACTTCAGTGAAGGCAAGGCACTCATTTTAAACAACGCCGACTGGCTTTTAGATTTGAAATACATCGAGTTCCTTCGAGACATCGGTCGGCATTTCAGTGTCAATCGAATGCTTGCCGCGGAAAGCTACCGTGTTCGACTGGAAACCGGGCTCAATTTCATCGAATTCAACTATATGCTTTTGCAGGCGTACGATTTCTATCATCTGTCCAAGGCCTATGGGTGTATTCTGCAGATGGGCGGCAACGACCAGTGGGGCAACATTCTGGCGGGGATCGATCTCATTCGCAAGAAACTGCACCAGGAAGCCTTTGGCCTCACCTTTCCCCTCTTGACCACAGCCACCGGCGCCAAAATGGGAAAAACGGCGGCGGGCGCCGTGTGGTTGAGTGCTCAGCGAACGTCCCCTTACGACTTTTATCAATACTGGGTCAATGTGGACGATCGGGATGTGGTGCGGTTTCTCAAGCTCTATACCCTGTTGCCCGTGGAAGAAATCGAGGACGTTTCGCGCCTTGAAGGACAAGAGCTGAACGCGGCCAAATCGGTGCTGGCCTATGAGGTTACGGGCCTTGTGCATGGCCGGCAGGCGGCTGAGGACGCCCATCGAGCGGCATCTCAGCTTTTCGGACGGCGCCGCATTTCTAAGGATCTTTTGCCGTCCAGCGCGGTTTCCAGAGACAGACATCGCGAGGAAGGGACGGTGCCGACCTTTTATGTGGAGCGTTCACGGCTCGAAGCGGGTGTGCCAGCCTATGAGCTGTTTGCCGATGCGGGTCTCAGCGAAAGCCGAAGCGCTGCGCGGCGGCTCATTCAGCAAGGGGGCGCTTACATCAATGGTCGGCGCGTGGATCGCTTTGATGCGCTCATTTCCATGGACTGGTTTGAGAACGGAGCGATGCTGTTGCGGGCGGGGAAGAAAAAAATGAGCCGCGTTTGTGTGGGCCCGTGATTTTTTCCCTTGACCCGCCATCAGGCTTTTGCTACATAGGCCGAGCCTTTCGGGGGGAGCAAAAAAGTCCTTGACTCTCCAAAGGCAAGAGGATATAAAAGAAAAAAACTCTGCTCTTTGAAAACTAAATAGTGAGTAGCGTGCTGGGCCTTGAAGAAAGGGACCGCGC